>NZ_DASYTH010000428.1:0-170547 GCF_036002505.1 Actinophytocola sp.
GCTCGTCATCCTCGAGGAGGATGTCCGCTGCAACCGGAGGCTGGGCGAGCGCGGCGCCGCCTGGCTGCTCGAGAACGCCACCGGGCCGGTCGCCGTGCATACCCACTGCAACGCGGGCGCACTGGCCTGCGTGGAGTGGGGGACCGCGCTTGGCGTGGTACGGGCCCTGCACGAGCGGGGCGCGCTCGGCCACGTCTACGTCGACGAGACCCGCCCGCTGCTGCAGGGCGCCCGGCTCACCGCCTGGGAGCTCGCCCAGCTCGGTATCGCGCACACGCTCGTGGTCGACGGGGCGGGCCCGTCCGTGCTGGCCCGCGGGCTGGCCGGCGCGGTCGTGGTCGGCGCGGACCGGATCGCGGCCAACGGCGACGTGATCAACAAGATCGGCACGTATCCGCTCGCGCTGGCCGCGCACCGGGCCGGCGTTCCGTTCGTCGTGGCCGCCCCGGAGTCCACAGTGGACAAATCCACGGAGTCCGGGGCCGCGGTGGACATCGAGGTGCGCGAGTCCGCCGAGATAGTCCGGATAGGACAGATGGCGACCGCTCCGGCCGGCACCGCGACGCTGAACCTCGCCTTCGACGTGACCCCGGCCGACCTGGTCACCGCGATCATCACCGAAGACCGGGTGATCCGCCCGGCAGTGGGGGAGAGACCGTGAGCGAGCTTGCGAGCGAATCAATGTCACAGGGTGAGCTGGACGGGCTGGTCGAGGTTTCGCGGCTGATCGGCGCCGACCCTTCCCTTGTGCTGCACGGCGGCGGCAACACCTCGGTGAAGACCACGGTGCCCGACGTCACCGGTGAGCCGGTGGAAGTGCTGTACGTCAAGGGAAGCGGCTGGGATCTGGCCACCATCGAGCCGGCCGGCTTCGCCCCGCTGCGGCTGGCCCGGCTGCGCGCGCTGCTCTCCGTGGCGCACCTCTCCGACCGGCGGATGATGAACGAGCTGCGCTGCGCCCTGCTCGACGCGGCCGCCCCCGACCCCAGCGTGGAAACGCTGCTGCACGCCACCCTGCCGCACGCCGCGGTGCTGCACAGCCACGCCGACGCGATCCTCACGCTGACCAACACCGCCGACGGGGAGTCGTTGGTGCGCAAGGTCTTCGGCGACCGCGTCGTGGTGATTCCCTACGTGATGCCGGGTTTCCTGCTGGCCAGGGCCTGCGCCGAACGGTTCGCCAAGGAGGCTCACCCCGGCACCGTCGGCATGGTGCTGATGAACCACGGCCTGTTCACCTTCGGCGCGGACCCGACGCAGGCCTACCGGCGCCACCTCCAGCTCGTCGGCGACGCGGCGGCCGCGCTCCCGTCCGTCCCTTCCGGACAGTTCGGTCCGGACGAGGTGGATCCGGTCGAGCTGGCCGGGCTCCGCGCGGAGATCTCGGCGCTGGCCGGTGCTCCCATGATCGTCAGCCGGCACGCCGAACCCTTTGCGGCCCGGCCCGACCTGACCTCCGTGGCGAGCCGCGGGCCGGCGACCCCCGACCACGTCATCCGCACCAAACGCGTGCCGCTGATCGGACGTGATCTTGCCAAGTACGCCGGGGAGTACCGCGCCTACTTCGCCGAGCACGCCAACGGCCGCGAGCTGACCATGCTCGATCCCGCGCCGCGCGTCGTGCTCGACCCCCTGCTCGGCCTGCTCACCGTCGGCCGGCGGGCCAAGGACGCCGACATCGCCCGCGACATCTACCGGCACACCATTCAGATCATCGAGCGGGCCGAGGCGCTCGGCGGCTACCGCGCGCTCCCCGCCGCCGACATCTTCGACGTCGAGTACTGGGAGCTGGAGCAGGCCAAGCTGCACCGGGGAAGTACCGCCGGCCCGCTCACCGGCGAGGTCGCCCTGGTCACCGGCGCCGCCTCGGGCATCGGCCGGGCCTGCGTCGAAGCCCTGCACGCCCGCGGTGCCGCGGTGGTCGGCCTCGACCTCACCCCGACCCCCACCGACCGCCCGGACTACCTCGGCCTGCAAGCGGATGTCACCGACGCCGACGCCGTGGCCGACGCCCTCGAGCGGACCGCCGGACGGTTCGGCGGCCTCGACATCCTGGTGCCCTCGGCCGGCGTGTTCCCCGGCGCGCAACGGATCGCCGACCTCGACCCGGAAGCCTGGCGGCGCACCATGTCGGTGAACGCCGACGCGATCGCGACCCTGTTCACCCGGGCGCACCCGTTCCTCGCCCGGTCACCCCGCGGCGGCCGGGTGGTGCTGATCGCCTCCAAGAACGTCCCCGCCCCCGGCCCCGGCGCCGCCGCCTACTCCGCGTCGAAAGCGGCCGTCACCCAGCTCGCCCGGGTCGCCGCCCTCGAGTGGGCCGCCGATCGCATCCGGGTCAACCTGGTGCACCCGGACGCGGTCTTCGACACCGGGCTCTGGACCGAGGAACTGCTGGCCGAACGCGCCGCCCACTACGGCCTCACGGTCGCCGGGTACAAGCGCCGCAACCTCCTCAAGACCGAGGTCACCAGCGCCGCCGTCGCCCGCGCCGTCGCCGAGCTCTGCACGGACACGTTCGCCTGCACCACCGGCGCCCAGATCCCCATCGACGGCGGCAACGAGCGGGTGATCTGAGTGCGATGAAGGGGGCCTTTCTCACGCCAGCCGTGAGAAAGGCCCCCTTCATCGCACTACGACAGGCCGAAGGCGGTGCGGTTCAGGGTGTCCTCGGTGCCGGTGAAGCCTTCGGACGGGCGGTAGGTGTCCGACGTGAGGTCGTTGTCGGTGTCGTCGGCGGTGCCGCCGATGCCGTCCGGGCCGACGCCGAAGAAGCCGGGGATGTTGGTGCCGCCGTCGTCCATCAGGCTGACCAGCGCGTTGGCCGGGTCGGTGTGCCAGCTGCCGAGGTAGTGGCCGATCTCGTGGGAGATCACGTTCCCGAGGGCGCGGCCGATGAACTCGATGCGGTTGCTCTGCGGCGCCAGGTAGGTGTTGAGCGAGACGGCCGGGCCGGCCGGTTGGCTGACGAGGTCCAGGAGCACCAGCGCGGTCTCCTCCTGGGCGAAGTTGCCGGGGTCGATGGACTGGGAGATGCCGACCGTGACGAAGCCGGCCTCGTCGGCGGTGCCGCCGACGACCACCCGGCTGACGTTCTCTCGGCCGAACGTGTCGGGGTGCTCCAGGGAGTTGAGCAGGATGAGGCGCGCGGTGGGGTTCTTGCTGCGCCGCTGGACGTCCTCGATGAGGTTCTCCCGGACGGTCCGCATGATCTGGCGGACCAGGGCCGGCTCGTCCGCGGGGGTGAGGCCCCAGCGGGGGAGGAACGTGCTGAACGGGCTCAGCGCCCGCACGCCCGGGCTCGGGTCGATCCCGAAGATCCCCATGTCGACCGAGGCGCCGTCGAAGTCGAGGAACACCGTCTGCGGCCGGAGCTCGCGCTCCAGCGGTGGCCGGTGCGCCTGGACGTCGAGTTGGTAGGCGCCGGAACCCTCGGACACCGCAAGATAATGCGTGCCGCTGACGCTGGCCACGTGATCGGCGATGGCGTTCCCGCTGTGCGGCAGCGGGGACGACGGCGGGTAGAGCACCGAGAAGTCCTGTGCCGAGCCCTGCACCTCGACCCCGGCCGGGTCGAAGATCGTCAGCCGGTGCGCCTCGCCCTGGACCGTCGCGGCGAACACGTCGCCGGCGCGCAGCTCCACCCGGTACACGTCGACATCCACAGTGGACTCCGACGATGCCAGTTGGCCGACGATGCGCACGGTCTGCCGGCGGCCGCTGCCGAAGCCGGGCACCCGCTCGGCCGTGGCCCGGGTGTCGTTGCGCCCCAGCACACCGGGCGGCTCGTTCTCGTGCACCACCGGACCCTCCGGCGCGGCCGCGGTGAGCCGCGCCCCGGACTGCCGGGCCAGGTACGTGCGCCACGCCGCATAGTCCACATGCGACTGATCGGGCAGGAAGGACAGGTACGGGTTCGGACCGCTCGGCGGGGACGCGTCGGCGCCGGCCGCGGTGGCGGGAGTGGACAGGACGGTGGCGCCGATGACCACGGCGGCAAGAAAAAGCTTGATCCCCATGCGCGGAACCTCTCACCCGACCGGGCGGGAGGGTGGCGGAATGGATCACGTTGGGCCGAATGCCGCAACGGGGACCGGACTGCCGGTTCCAGCGCGCGGCGGCCGGGAACGGTAACCCGTTGGAGCCGGCCCGCCTTCGTTCCCTACCCTTTTGGCACACCCGTGACCAAGGAGTGGCCAGTCGTGATCACCAGGATGTCGTCGTTGTTCCTGCGCACCCTGCGCGAGGATCCCGCGGATGCCGAAGTGCCCAGCCACAGGCTGCTGGTCCGGGCCGGGTACGTGCGCCGCGTCGCCCCGGGTGGGTACTCCTGGCTGCCGCTGGGCCTGCGGGTGCTGCGCAACGTCGAGCGCATCGTGCGCGAGGAGATGGACGCCATGGGCGCCCAGGAGATCCAGTTCCCCGCGCTGCTGCCGCGCGAGCCCTACGAGGCGACCGGAAGGTGGACCGAGTACGGCGAGAACCTGTTCCGGCTCAAGGATCGCAAGGGCGCCGACTACCTGCTCGGGCCCACCCACGAGGAGCTGTTCGCGCTCACCGTGAAGGGGGAGTACAGCTCCTACAAGGACTACCCGGTCATCCTCTACCAGATCCAGTCGAAGTACCGGGACGAGGCGCGCCCCCGGGCCGGCATCCTGCGCGGCCGCGAGTTCCTGATGAAGGACTCCTATTCCTTCGACCTCACCGACGACGGCCTGGCAGCGTCCTACCTCAAGCACCGCGAGGCCTACATCAAGATCTTCGACCGGCTCGGCATCCGGTACGTGATCGTGTCCGCGATGTCCGGTGCGATGGGCGGTTCGGCGTCGGAGGAGTTCCTGGCCGAGGCGGAGACCGGCGAGGACACGTTCGTGCGCAGCACCGGGTCCGGCTACGCGGCCAACGTCGAGGCCGTGGTCACCCCCGCACCGCCCGCACAGTCCATTGAGGACAAACCGGCGACGCGCAAGCACCACACGCCGGACACGCCCACCATCGAGACCCTCGTGGCGTTCCTGAACGGCGCCGGGCTCGGCCGCACGTTCACCGCCGCAGACACGTTGAAGAACGTGCTGGTGAAGACCCGCGCGCCCGGCGAGGACAAGTGGGAGCTGCTGGCCATCGGCATCCCCGGCGACCGCGAGGTGGACTTCAAGCGCCTGGAGGCGGCGCTCGCACCCGCCGACGTGGCCATCCTGGAGGAGGCCGACTTCGCCGCCAACCCGTTCCTGGTCAAGGGCTACATCGGCCCGAAAGCACTGCGCGACAACGGGGTCCGCTACCTGGTCGACCCCCGCGTGGTGACTGGCACTGCCTGGGTCACCGGCGCCGACGAGCCCGACCACCACGTGGTGGACCTGGTGTGCGGCCGCGACTTCACCCCGGACGGCACGATCGAGGCCGCTGAGGTGCGGGCCGGCGACCCCTCACCCGACGGCCGGGGCACCCTGGTCGCCGCCCGCGGCATCGAGGTCGGCCACATCTTCCAGCTCGGGCGCAAGTACGCCGACGCGTTCTCGTTGGACGCCCTCGGTCCGGACGCCAAGCCGATCCGGATCACCATGGGCTCCTACGGCGTCGGCGTCTCCCGCCTGGTCGCGGTGATCGCCGAGCAGTCCCACGACGAGCTCGGCCTGATCTGGCCGCGCGGGGTCGCGCCGGCCGACGTGCACATCGTCATCGCCGGCAAGGACGACGCGGTGCGTGCCGGCGGCGAGAAGCTGGCCGCCGATCTCGACGCCGCGGGAGTCTCGGTCATGCTGGACGACCGCGCCGCCACGCCCGGCGTCAAGTTCGCCGACGCCGAGCTGATCGGTGTGCCCACGATCGTCGTCGTCGGCCGCGGCCTGGCCAACGGCGTGATCGAGGTGAAGGACCGGAAGTCCGGCGAACGCACGGAGATCCCGGTCGACGAGGCGGTAGCGCACCTGAGCGCGCTGGTCGGGGAAGCAACGTGACGTTGCTTTCCTAGGCGGCGGACCTGAGCAGCGCCGCCACCGCGGCCTCGGTGTCGGCCAGGGACGGCAGCACCGCGTGCGCGCCGGACGCGCGCAGCTCCTCGGCGCTGTGCCGTCCGGTGGCCACACCCACGGTGACCGTGCCGTGGTAGGCGCCGGCGGCCATGTCAAGCGGGCTGTCGCCGATGACCACGACCGAGGACGCCGGAAACTCCCGGCCGTGCTTGGCCGCGGCCAGCGCCATGGCGCCGGACACCAGGTCGTGCCGGTCCGCGGAGATCGACCCGTAGCCGCCGATCTCCAGGTCGATGTGCCGGTCCAGGCCGAACGGCGCCAGCTTGTAGCCGGCCAGCTCCGGCAGGTTCCCGGTGACCAGCGACTGCACCACGTCCGGCCGGCCGCCCAGCGTGGCAAGGACCTCCGCGGCGCCCGGCAACGCCCGGCCCAGCCGGGTCATGTCCGGGCGGGCCTCGTCGGCGATGCGGATCAGCTCGGCGAACATCCGCTGGACGTACTCCTCGTCCTCGGTCATGCCGTGCGCGGTGAGCAGCTCGATGGTGAGCGAGCGCTCGGTCCGCCCGGGAAACTCCGGCAGGTGCCGCATGTCGACGCCGAACAGGTTGCGCAGCGCCTTCTGGTACCAGCGCCGTCCGATACCGCTGTAGTCCACCAGCGTCAGGTCGATGTCCCAGAGCACGAGCGTCACCCGGCCATCGTGACACGGCCCGGAACGCGCAGTTGAGGGCCACTCACCCACGACTTTCACCCGCTGGTGGGTACCTATTCAACATCGGTTGACTCTGCTCGGGAGGAAGGCGTAGCGTCCCGGCCAAGAATTCAACGTGTGATGAACTGTGGAAGGAATACGTGATGGCCACGCCGCCACGACCGCTCGCGCTCGCCCTGCTGCTCGGCCTGGCCGGTGCGCTCGTCGCCGCCGTGCTCGGCCTGCTCACGTTCGGCGCGCAGGCCACGGCCCGCCCGGACCACCTGCCGCTCGCCGTCGCCGTGCCGAACGAGGCGGCCGGCGCCCAGATCTCCCAGCGGCTCACCGGCCAGGGCGGCGACGCCGTCTCGTGGCGGGTCACCAGCCCCGCCGAGGCCGCGAACCTGCTGGACCGCAAGGAGATCTACGGCTACCTCGACGTGTCGGCGGCGCCCTCCGGGGCGAAGATCGTGGTCTCCGGCGCGATCAACCCGCAGGGCACCCAGTTCGCCCAGCAGATCCTCACCGAGGTGGCGCACCGGCTGGCCCAGTCCACCGGCGGCCCGGCCATCGAGACCACCACCGTGCACCCCGCCTCGGTCGCCGGCCGAACCGCGCCGCTCGGGGCCAGCGCGCTGCTCTGGATCGCCGGCCTGGTCGCCACGCTCGGCTTCGGTGCGCTGGTCGCCCGGTTCCGCATCCACGCCGGCCTGCTGCCCCGGTTCACCCTGGCCGTCACCGCCAGCGTCCTCGCCACCGCGGTCATCGCCGGCTACTTCCGCTTGTGGGACAACTCCCTTCCGCTCACCGCGAGCGTTCTCGGCTTCCTGCTGCTGACCGCGTTCGCGTTCACCGCCGTCCAGGGCGCCCTCGTCCGGCTGTTCGGTGTGCCCGCCGCGGCCGTGCTCGGCCCGCTCTACCTGATCGCGCCCGCGGTCGCCGGCCAGGTCCCCGAACTGCTCAACCCGACCTACCGCGCGCTGCTCTGGTCCTGGACGCCGTTCCGGTTCTCCACCGAGGGCCTGCGCAGCCTGCTGCTGGGCACCCCGGACGCCCCGGACGTGCGCACCGGCGTGATCGTCCTCGCCTCGATGGCCGCCGCCGGGCTAGTGGTGCTACTGCTCACCGCCACCCGGAAGAAAGCTCAACCGGACGCGCCGGACGGGGTTGTCCCGGTTGGTGTCGACGAGGCAGACGGACTGCCAGGTGCCCAGCGCGAGCTCCCCGCCGAGCACCGGAACGGTGGCGTACGGCGGTAACAACGCCGGCAGCACGTGGTCACGGCCATGCCCGGGCGAGCCGTGCCGGTGCCGCCAGTCCGCGTCCCGCGGCAGCAACCGGCCGAGGGCGGCGAGCAGATCCGGCTCGCTGCCCGCACCGGTCTCGATGATCGCGAGCCCGGCCGTCGCATGCGGCACCCACACATGCAGCAAGCCGTCCCCGGCACCGGCCACGAACCGCGCGCACTCCCGGGTCAGGTCCCGCACGGTCTCCTCGGACCCGGTCCTGATCTCGATCTCCTCGCTGCGCACAATGCTGAACCGTACTGGAGCAGCATCGCGCGACCCGTTACCGTGACCCCCCGTGCCGGCACCACGCCATCCCGGACAGCCACCGTGGCCCGACCACGGCGGCCACTCGGGCGCGTCCGGTGACACGGCCCCCATCCGGTCCCGCCCGCCCGCCGGCGCCGCACCCCTCAGCTTTCACACCGAGGCCCCATCGCCCCCCACCAACCCGTTCGTGAGCTGGGGCCTCCGCATCCTCGGCCTGATCCTCGTCGCGGTCGTCTCCGGCCTCGTCTGGTGGTACATCCACGCCGACTCCCGCCCCGCCGGGGACGCCGCCCAACCCACCCAGAACCCCACCGCCGGCCAGTTCGAGTTCACCCCCGCGGTCGACCCGCGCCGCGACCCCAGCTGCGCCGAGCACGCCTACAACCAGGTCAAGACGTTCTTCCAGCAGACCCCCTGCCAGCAGCTCACCCGCGCCCTCTACACCACCCTCACCCGCGACGGCCGCAAGGTCTACACCAATGTCTCCGTCGTCCGCATGCCCACCGCCGACGACGCCGCCCGGCTCCGCGCCCTCGCCGACAAGGACAACACCGGCAACGTCAACGACCTCATCCGCGAGGGTCTGGTGAAGGTCCCGCCCCTCAAGTCGCTGAGCAACGGCGGCGGCTACCAAGCCGTCCAGCACGAGCAGAACGTCATCATCGTCGAATCCGACTACGACCCCGCGGTGAAGAAGGGCGACAAGAAGCAGGACGAGGCCGCCCTCGACACGATTTGCGAGGACGCGATCCGGCTGGGTGATCAGATCGGGGCGTGATGCCCTGAAGGCGGCCTTCGGGACACTGAACGTCCCGAAGGCCGCCTTCAGGGCACCCCGGGCATCGGCGGCGCCACCGGAGCCACCCCGGCCACCTTCCGCCACCGCGCCGCCCGCACCGCCGCCCCGGTCAGCCCCTCCAGCGCGAACGTCCGTACGGCCGCGTCATCGGTCCGCTCCAGCACCGCCCGCCACGCCACCCCGGCGTCCACCTCGGCCGTCACCAGCACCGCCAGCGCCGACGCCTGATCCGTCACCGGCTGCGGCGTCACGTAGGCGGGCTCGGCGGGCCGCGGCGTCGCACCACCCGCGGCGAGCAACCGCTCGGTGGCGTCGCGGCGGGCGCGGTGCGCGGTCATGCCCTCCAGCGTCGGGCCGTCGAGGTTCGCCGGCAGGAACGCGCTCACCAGCCCATACACCCAGACCGCCGCGTGCTCGGCGCCCAGCGCCTGCTGCACGGCCTCCGCGCCATCCGCGGGGAGCGGCGCCGGGCTCGACGAAGACGACGGCTGGGTGATCATCCCAACACCTCACGCAAGCTCGCGCACCCTGCCGCCACCGACCCCAGCAGGCCTGCCCGGAACCGCGGCACCGACCCGATCAGCTCCCCGATCCGCTTCTCCGCCGCCCGCAACCCGTCCACCAGCCGGCCCCGCGCGGAAGCCGGGTCCACCACCGGCGGAGTTGCGCTCGACGACGAGGCCGGCGGCTGCGGTGGGCGCGCCCGGTCCACCTCCCGTTGCAAAGCCTCCGCATGGGCCGCCCGGGCCTCCGCCACCAACCCCGCCGCGGTGGCCAGCGAAGGCACCGCGGCCGCCACCGCGCGGGCGAACGAGGCGTCCGACCGGGCCGTGGAAGCCAACTCCGCCAAGGGATCCGGAGCTGGCGGGGCGGCCGGGGGAGTGGTGCACGCACCCAGCACCACCGGCGCCACCGGCGCGCCGAGCAGCAGGCCCAGCACCGCTCGTCGACTCGTTCCGTTCGGACCCCTCACGGGCAGTCATCCTGCCATTCGCCCGCCCGCACCCCGGCCGACGCGCGGGAATCGCTCCAGACTGGCCGTCGAACCGCGACGAGATACGCTTGGCAACCACGGTCGGTGAGTGTGTGACGGAGCGAAGACGTGCCAGGTCAGCCACAGCGTGATTCCGGATCCAGGTTGCTGGAGCCGGTGGTTGCCGATGCCGTCGCGACGGCCGGCTTCGACCTCGAGGCGCTGGACGTGACGGTGGCCGGGCGGCGCCGGCTGGTCAAGGTCGTGGTGGACGCCGACGACGGGGTGGACCTGGACGACGTGGCCGAGGTGAGCCGGGCGGTGTCCGCGGCGCTCGACGCGCACGACCCGAACCTGGGCGGCCCGTACACGCTGGAGGTCACCTCGCCGGGCCTCGACCGCCCGCTGACCAGGCCCCGGCACTGGCGCCGCGCCAAGTTCCGGCTGGTGTCGGTGAAGCGGCCGGACGGCACGGGTTTCACCGGCCGGGTGGGACACGCCGGCGACGAGACGGTAGACCTGCTCGTCGACGGAACCGTCCAGCAAGTCGCCTACGCCGACCTGGCGCATGCCGTGGTGGAGGTGGAGTTCAAGCAGCCACCGGTGGATGAACTGAAACTGCTCGAGGATAGGGAGTCGATGTGAACGTCGACATTGCGGCGCTTCGCGCGATCGAGCGGGACAAGGACATCCCCTTCGAGACGGTGATTGACGCCATCGAGACCGCGCTGCTGACCGCGTACAAGCACACCGACGGCCACCAGCCACACGCCAAGATCGACATCGACCGGCGCACCGGGTTCGTCCGGGTGATCGCCTACCGGCTCGGCGAGGACGGCGCGGTCGCCGAGGAGTGGGACGACACACCGGAGGGCTTCGGCCGCATCGCCGCCACCACCGCCCGCCAGATCATCCTGCAGCGGCTGCGCGACGCGGAGAACGAGAAGACCTTCGGCGAGTTCTCCGCCAAGGAGGGCGAGATCGTCGCCGGCGTGGTGCAGCGCGACGCCCGGGCCAACTCCCGCGGCATGGTCGTGGTCCAGGTCGGGGACACCGAGGGCGTGCTGCCCGCGGTGGAGCAGGTGCCGGGGGAGCGCTACGAGCACGGCACCCGGCTCAAGTGCTACGTGCTGGGCGTGTCGCGGGGAACACGCGGGCCGCAGATCACGTTGAGCCGGACGCACCCCAACCTGGTGCGCCGGCTGTTCGCGCTGGAGGTTCCGGAGATCGCGGACGGCACCGTGGAGATCCCCGCCGTCGCGCGGGAGGCGGGGCACCGGTCCAAGATCGCGGTTCGGTCCACCGTGCCGGGCGTCAACGCGAAGGGCGCGTGCATCGGGCCGGTGGGTTCCCGGGTCCGCAACGTGATGAGCGAGCTGGCCGGCGAGAAGATCGACATCATCGACTTCTCCGAGGATCCCGCGACGTTCGTCGGCAACGCGCTGTCCCCGGCGAAGGTGGTGTCCGTGCGGGTGATCGACGAGCGGGCCAAGACCGCGCGGGTGATCGTGCCGGACTTCCAGCTCTCCCTGGCCATCGGCAAGGAGGGCCAGAACGCCCGGCTGGCCGCCCGGCTGACCGGCTGGCGGATCGACATCCGCAGCGACGCCGCGGCCGCGACGGTATCCCCTTCGGTGGACTGAAGAACACGAGCTAGACTGTTGATGGTTCATCGTCAGGAACCGGTACCCGCACGTCTTTCGGGCTCTGGCCCGGTGAGGACTTGTGTCGGTTGCCGGGGGCGGGCGCTGGCTGGTGAGTTGCTGCGCGTCGTGGTCGTCGATGGAGAGCTCGTTCTCGATCTACGCCGGCGGATCGGTGGCCGGGGAGCATGGTTACACCCCGATCCCGGCTGCCTGACCAGGGCGGAGCGGCGGCGGGCGTTCCCGAGGGCACTGCGCGTGCCGGGGCCGCTCGACGTCGCCGGTGTCCGCGGGCAGTTGGAGCAGCGGACGCACACGACCGGCTCGGGAGCTTCCCGGGCCGCGAAGGAAGAACGGAAGCAGGTCGACCCGTCATGAGTCAGCCGTGAAGCTGAAGCCATGAACGTCAGACGATAGGACGAGGTCGAGCGGGTCAAAGCCGCCGGCCTCACTCGAACGAGGAGAGCAGTGGCAGGCAAGGCCCGAGTGCACGAGCTCGCGAAGGAGCTCGGTGTCACCAGCAAGGAAGTACTCGCCAAGCTGAGTGATCTTGGTGAGTTCGTGAAGTCCGCGTCCTCCACCGTGGAGGCGCCGGTGGCCCGCAAGCTCCGGGCCGCGTACACCAAGAGGGACGAGGCGCCCAAGCCGAACGGCGCAGTCGCGGCGAATGCTGCCGCGCCGGTCAAGCCCGCGGCACCCGCCCGTCCCGCCGCCGCACCGGCCAAGCCCGCCGCCGAGCAGCCCGCCGCCGAACAGCCCGCGGTCAAGCCGGCCCCGCAGCAGGCGGGTCCGCGCCCGGGCCCCAAGCCCGTGGTCCAGCCGGCGCCCGCGCCCATGCCTCAGACTCCGGTGGCTCCCGAGGTTCCGGCACCCGCCGCGGCGGCAGCGACGCCGGCGCCAGCTCCGGCTCCGGCTCCGGCTCCCGCTGAACCCAAGCCCGCGACCACGCCGGACGCCGCGCACCCCGGACACTCCGTGGTGCCGCCGAAGCCCCAGTCGCCCAAGCCCGGTCCGCGCGCCCCGCGGCCCGGCAACAACCCGTTCGGCGTCGGCGCCGGTGCGGCTCCGCAGCGGCCGAGCTCGCCGCGTCCCGGCGGTGCGCCCGGTGGCGGCGAGCGCCCGTCCCGGCCCGGTGAGTCCCGGCCCGCGCCCGGCCCGCGTGACCGCGGCGGCGCGCCGGGCGGTCCGCGCCCGCCGGCCGGCAGCCCGGGCAACATGCCGCCGCGCCCGAACCCGGGCATGATGCCGCCCCGCCCGGCCCGGCCGGGTCCCGGTGGTGGCGGCGGCCGTGGTGGTCCCGGTGGCGGCGCCCGCGGCGGCCCTGGTCAGGGTGGACCTGGCGGTGGCGCGCGGGGTGGCCCCGGCGGCGGCGGCCGTGGTGGTCCCGGTGGTGGCGGCGGTGGTTTCAGCCGCGGCCCCGGTGGCGGCGGCGGTGGCCCGTACCGCGGTGGCGGTGCCGGTGGTGGCGGTGGCGCTCCGGCCGGTGGCGGTGGCTTCAACCGCGGTCCCGCCGGTGGTGGCGGCGGCGGTGGCGGCCGTCCCGGTTCGGGTGGCGGCCGCGGTGGCGCGGCCGGCGCGTTCGGCCGGCCCGGTGGCCCGTCGCGGCGTGGGCGCAAGTCGAAGCGGCAGAAGCGCCAGGAGTACATGGAGAACATGCAGGCGCCCAGCGTCGGCGGGGTCCGGCTGCCGAAGGGCAGCGGCGAGACCATCCGGCTGCCGCGCGGCGCCTCGCTGACCGACTTCGCCGACAAGATCAACGCCAACCCGGCGTCGCTGGTGCAGGTGCTCTTCCACCTCGGCGAGATGGTCACGGCCACCCAGTCGGTCTCCGACGAGATCCTGGAGCTGCTCGGCTCCGAGATGAACTACAACGTCCAGGTCGTCAGCCCGGAGGAGGAGGACCGCGAGCTGCTCGGGTCCTTCGACATCACCTACGGCGAGGACGCCGGCGGTGAGGAGGAGCTGCAGGCCCGGCCGCCGGTGGTGACCGTCATGGGTCACGTCGACCACGGTAAGACCCGCCTGCTGGACACCATCCGGAAGGCGAACGTGCACGAGGGCGAGGCCGGCGGCATCACCCAGCACATCGGTGCCTACCAGGTGGCCACCGAGCTCGAGGGCATCGAGCGGCTGATCACCTTCATCGACACCCCGGGCCACGAGGCGTTCACCGCCATGCGTGCCCGCGGTGCGCAGGCCACCGACATCGCGGTGATCGTGGTGGCGGCGGACGACGGCGTGATGCCGCAGACGGTGGAGGCGATCAACCACGCCCAGGCGGCGAACGTGCCGATCGTGGTCGCGGTCAACAAGATCGACAAGGAGGGGGCGAACCCCGCCAAGATCCGCCAGCAGCTGACCGAGTACAACCTGGTCGCCGAGGAGTACGGCGGCGACACCATGTTCGTGGACATCTCGGCCAAGCAGGGCACGAACATCGAGCAACTGCTCGAGGCGATCCTGCTGACCGCGGACGCGGCGCTGGACCTGCGGGCCAACCCGGACATGGAGGCCCAGGGCGTGGCCATCGAGGCACACCTGGACCGCGGCCGGGGCCCGGTGGCCACGGTGCTGGTGCAGCGCGGCTCGCTGCGGGTCGGCGACTCGATCGTGGCCGGCGACGCCTACGGCCGGGTACGCCGGATGGTCGACGAGTACAACGAGGACATCGCGGTGGCCACGCCGTCGCGGCCGGTCCAGGTCATCGGGTTCACCTCGGTGCCCGGCGCGGGTGACACGTTCCTGGTGGTCGACGAGGACCGGGTGGCGCGGCAGATCGCCGAGCGGCGCTCGGCCCGCAACCGCAACGCGCTCAACGCGCAGCGGCGGACCCGGGTCAGCCTGGAGAACCTGGACGCGGCGCTGAAGGAGACCAGCCAGCTCAACCTGATCATCAAGGGCGACAACTCGGGTACCGTCGAGGCCCTCGAGGACGCGCTCACGAAGATCGACGTCGGCGACGAGGTCGAGTTGCGGGTCACCCACCGCGGGGTCGGCAGCATCACCGAGAGCGACATCAACCTGGCGATCGCGGACAACGTCATCGTGATCGGCTTCAACGTCCGCGCCGAGGGGAAGGCCACCGAGCTGGCCAACCGCGAGGGCATCGACGTCCGCTACTACACGGTGATCTACCAGGCGATCGACGAGATCGAGCAGGCCCTGAAGGGCATGCTCAAGCCGATCTACGAGGAGGTGGGTCTCGGCCGGGCCGAGGTCCGCGAGGTGTTCAAGTCCTCCAAGGTCGGCACGATCGCCGGGTGCCTGGTCATGTCGGGCGAGATCCGGCGCAACACCAAGGCCCGCCTGCTGCGCGACGGCAACGTCGTCGCGGACAACCTGTCGGTGGGCACGTTGCGGCGGTTCAAGGACGACGTGACCGAGGTCCGCGAGGGCTTCGAGTGCGGTCTGACGCTCGGCTCGTTCAGCGACATCAAGGTCGACGACGTCGTGGAGACCTACGAGCTCCGCGAAAAGCCCCGCACCTGATGCGATGAATGCCTCATTCAGTGCGCCCAGTGCACTGAATGAGGCATTCATGGCGGAAAGTGATGCCCGTTGTTCGTCGGAACCCTCGAGCTGGACGTGCTGCTCGGTGACGTCCATTCGCTGAAGGAGAAGCGGTCCGCGGTTCGGCCGGTCATCGCCGAGCTGCGCCGCAGGTTCGAGGTGAGCGCGGCCGAAGCCGGCCACCTCGACCTGCACCGCCGCGCCCTGATCGGGGTCGCCGCGGTGGCCCCCGACGCCGAGCACGTGCGCGACCTGCTGGACGCGTGCGAACGCCTGGTGGCCGGCCGCCCCGAGCTGGATCTGCTCTCGGCTCGGCGCCGGCTCCTCGGCCCAGACGACTGAAGAGGAACAAGGAAAGTGCCTGACGCACCCCGCGCCCGAAAGCTCGCCAAGCGCATCGTGAGGATCGTCGCGTCCGCGCTCGAGCACGAGGTCAAGGACCCGCGCCTGGCTTCGGTCACGATCACCGACGCCAAGATCACCGCCGACCTGCGCGACGCGACCGTCTACTACACCGTTCTCGGCGAGAGCCTCGACTCCCCGCCGGACCGCGCCGCCGCCGCGGCCGCCCTCGACAGCGTCAAAGGCGTCCTCCGCACCAAAGTGGGCCAGGGCACCGGCGTCCGCTTCACCCCGACCCTCGCCTTCGTCGCCGACTCCATTCCCGAAGACGCCCGCCACATCGACGAACTCCTAGCCAAGGCAAAGGAAGCCGACGCCGAAGTAGCCCGCCTCGCCAACGGCGCCCAGCCCGCCGGCGATCCCGATCCCTACAAACCACCCCGCGAAGAAGAGCCCCTCGAGGACTGACTTTGCCTGCCAGGCAAGCACTTTCATCCGGGTGAACCTGTCCCGCCGGTACGTGAAATCCGCACTTCGTCGGCATACCGTGTGCCCATGAAGGATCACGAGCCCACTGTCCGCTCCCGCGAGCTTGGCCTGGCAATTCTTCGCGCCGCCCAAGCCAGAGGCCTCAGCGGCCGAGAACTCGGTCGCCTCCTCCAGTGGTCGGACAGCAAAGTCAGCCGTCTCTACAGCGGCAAGCGCGGCGCCAGTCCCGCCGACGTCGCCGCCATCCTCGCCATCTGCGGCATCAAGTCCCCGAAACGCGACGAGCTGGTCAAACTAGCCCACCGCGCCAACGAACGCGGCTGGTGGCAGGAGTACGGAGACCGCCTCCCACCCGAGCTGACCACGCTCACCAACTACGAAGATGCTGCCATCACAGTCGTCAACTACGAGAACGTGCTCGTTCCCGGTCTGCTGCAAACAGCCGAATACACACGCGCGATCTTGCAATCAATTCCTACTATCCCCGCGAGCGAGTTGGACGAGCGGATGGGTGTTCGCATCCTCCGTCGGCAGGCTCTGGATCGCCAGCCGCCGGCCGCCTTCCGGTTCTTTATCGATGAGATGGCGCTGACCCGCAAGGGGCCGGGCCGGGAGATCATGTCCGAACAGGTGCATCACTTGCTGCGCTTGTCGGTGCGATCCAACATCGAGATTCGGATCATCTCTGACTCGGCTGGCATCCACGCCGGTCACATGCCGTTCAAACTCATGGGGTTCAGCGAGCTGAGTCCCGTCGTGCACATCGAGTGCCCTACCTCGGTGTTGTTCCTGGAGCGCAAAGACACTATCGCCGGCTACCGCCGGACCGTGGCCAACCTCGATAATGTTGCCCTAGACGAGCAACGTTCCCGCGCCTGGCTTGCTGACTTGGCAAAACAGCTGGGTGCGCGAGAGGATCACGATGAGTACGCTTCTGCGCTGGAGGAAGACTTCCCGAAGTGATCACACGGACTGTGTAGAGGTGGGCTACCCACCTCTACAGTGGCGCAAGAGTTCACGTAGTGCGGAAAACGACTGCGTCGAGGTAGCCGCCACCGCCGTCCGCGACTCCAAGAACCCCGGCCCCACCCTCCACTTCCCCGCCCCGAACCTCGCCGCTTTCCTCAAGGCCCTCGCTTAGCCCAGCACCAGCAGGTCCGCGACACCGAAGATCGGTTGCGGGTCGGTCTCCCCGGCCACCGCCGCATCGAGCGCGGCGAAGCCCTGCTCGAGCTCCTCCTCGGTGAGGTGCTCGAAGGTCGAGACGGCCCGCATCCGCCACCGCGCCGCACAGTCCGCCAGGCTGTCGGCCAACCGGACTGGACAGGCCTCCAACGCCAGCCGCTCCAGCCCGACCCGGCCGAAGGTCCCCACAACCTCCTCGAGGCTCGGAAACACCGCCTTCTCGATCTCCACCAACCGCGGAAAGAACCGGTAATAGGGCGCGTCAGGCAACCGGTCGGAGAAGGAACCACGCATCAGCACCCGACCCCCGGGCCGCAGTACCCGCGCGATCTCCGCAGCCCCCGCGTCCCGATCCCGCACGTGGTGCCACACCAGAAACAGCACCACCACATCACAACTACCGTCCGGCAACGGTATCCGCTCCGCCGCCCCCGCAAGATACGTCACCGCGGAATGCCCCGCCGACTCCTCAGCCACCCCCCGCATCCCACTCGACGGCTCCACCCCGTACACCGGCCCACCGAACGCCTCCGCCAACGCCGGCGTGAACCGCCCCACACCCGACCCCAGATCGAGCACGACCAACGGCCGCCGCCCCGGAGCATGCTCGCCGAACCGGCGCATCCACTCCGCCAGCGCCGCGGAACTGATCGCCCGCCCCGCCGCATACACCGTATGCAGCCGCCCGTCGTAATCAATCCGCTCCACCGGCACGCCCTTCAGTCGGCCAGCAGCGTATCGAGAAGGAGCTAAGCCGACTGCGGCAGCGAGGTCCGTGGCCCAGCTGAGTCAAGCCGCTCAATCCGGACCACCCGCGCACCCGGGACGGCCGTCTCGATCGCGGTGATCGCGCTGGCCACAGGTATCGCGAAGCTTGGCGCCTCACGGTCAAACACAGCCCGCTGCACGCCGCCCTCGCTCATGAGCAAGGCGTCATCACAGCCCGCCTCGAACAGCGCATCCGCATCCGGACTGTCCGGGCTCGTGAGGTCGACACCGATGATCACCACGGCGAACGGGAAGATCATCGCGCCACCAGTCTGTTGTCGAGTCGCCTCTGCTAGTCGGGCAGCAAGGCATCAAGATCGATGGTCAGGGGGCAGGGCCGCTCGACCTCGAAGGTGTGCTTGCAGCGCTGGTCCTCTTCGAAGTCGCCGCAGCAGACCATGTAGACCGTGGCGGTGACGTGCGGGCGGGGGTCGACGATCCAGAGGTTCTCGATGCCGGCGTCGGCGTACTCGACCTGCTTGTCCAGCATGTCGCTTTCGCGGTTGCCAGGCGACAGGATCTCGATCGCCAGCAGCACGTTGGAAGCCGGGTTCGGACCGCGCCGCGCCAGGTCGCTGCGCATCACGACTAGATCAGGGACCCGCACCTTCGGCCAGGCGGGTCGGAGATCGACCTCGACCTCGGGCAGGACATCCAGGCCGGACGGCAGCTGACGATCAATCTCTGTTCCCAGCCGTAGGAGCACCTTCATACGGAGGTTTGAGGGGCGGGGACTCACGGTGATGACGCCATCCTGGAGTTCGTAACGGTACGTGTTGTCCTCGGGCAGCCGCGCGAACTCCTCCACCGAGTAGCGCCGACGCAGGTCGTACGGCACTAACGTCGGGTTGACGTGGTGGTGGGGAAAGGGCATCGCGGTCAATGAGGCTCCTTGGATGGCTCTGAGTACACGGTACTACCAGGAACCGGGATCCGCGGGGACGCGGCCTACCAGCGCGTACTGGACAATTCTGAGCTGCTGGGCCCGATCTTGAGGTGGCTTCGGTAACCTTCCCGTGACCTGTCGGCGAGTGACCGTGGACGGCGGTGACGTTGAGCCATAGGACGGGCCGGATGACGCGTCGAGGCTTGCTGGTTGGCGGCCTGGGCGCGGGAATCGCGGCCCTCAGTGGATGTTCGGCCCCTCCTACCCGGGCCGATGGTGGTGTACCGGTGAGTCAGCCGCCGCAGTCGTTGGCGGCTCCGACCGGCGTGCCCAACGAGCCGGTGACCACCGAGCGGGTGCACTCGCCGGCTCGGGGCACCTCCGTCGAGCTGATCACGATGCGGCCGGCGGGGGTGGCCGGGCGGATGCAGATCTGCCTTGCGCTGCACGGAAAAGGCGCGGGCGCGCGGATGTTTCTGGATCTCGGTGTGCCGGACATGCTGAACAACCTGGTCGCGCAGGGGGTGCCGCCGTTCGCGGTGGTGGCGGTGGACGGCGGCGACAACTACTGGGTGGCGCGCAACGCCGACGATCCGCAGAAGATGCTCACCGTGGACGTCCCGACGTGGATGGCGAACCGCGGGTTCGAAACGCTGCCGTTCGCGGCGCTGGGCATCTCGATGGGTGGGTACGGCGCGCTGAACTATGCGCGTAACCCGGGGCTGTCGGCGGTCGCCGCGGTCAGTGCGGCGCTGTTCAACTCATGGCCGGATGCTCGCGGCCGCAACGCTTTCGCCGATCAGGCGCAGTGGGAGGCGACCGAGCCGCTGCGGCACACCGACGACATCCGGACGGTGCCGCTCGGCGTCTGGTGCGGCACCAGCGACTCGTTCGTCGCGCAGGCCCGGCAGCTGGTCACCAAGGCCCGCCCGCGGATCTCCGCGATCGGCGCGGGCGGCCACGACGCGGCCTACTGGCGCAAGGTGCTGCCCGAGGTGCTCCGCTTCGTGGGCGAGACCCTGCCGTAGCTGTCAGGCTGGATTCGTGGCCCTTGAACACGATCTGACCGCCGCCGCCGAGCTGCTCCGCACCGCCCGCGAGGTCACCCTGCTCGCCCACGTCAACCCGGACGCCGACGCGCTGGGCAGCGCGGTCGCCCTCGGCACGGCGCTGCGCCGGCGGGGCGCCACCGTGCGGGTCTCGTTCGGCGCCCCCGAGGAGATCCCGGAGACCCTGCGCGGCCTCGACCCGGACGGGCTGGTGGTGCCCGCACGAGACGTGCCACCAACCGCCGAAGTCCTGGTCGCCCTGGACTGCGGGAGCCAGGGCCGGCTCGGCCGCCTCGCGGACCGGGTCGGCGCCACGACCGCCGCCGGGGGCGCGGTTCTGGTCGTCGACCATCATGCGTCCAACACCCGGTTCGGCACCCATCACGTGGTCGACGACCGCGCCGAGGCCACCGCGGTGCTGGTGCTTCAGCTGATCGACGCGCTGGACGTCCCGCTGGACGAGCACATCGCGCGCTGCCTCTACGCCGGTCTGATGACCGACACCAGCATGTTCCGCCGTGCCACCCCGGCCACCCACCAGGTGGCCGCCCGCCTGCTCGCCGCCGGGGTCGACGCCGAGGCCCTGGCGAAGGAGCTGGTCGACAGCCACCCGTTCGCCTGGCTGCGGATGCTCTCCGCGGTGCTCGGCCGGGCGGTGCTGGAGCCGGACGCGGCCGGTGGGTTCGGCCTGGTTCACACCGTCGTCTACCAGTCGGACCTCGAGGGGTTGCGGGTCGAGGAGGTGGAGAGCGTGGTCGACATCCTGCGCACCACGGTCGAAGCCGAGGTCGCCCTGGTGCTCAAGGAGGTCCTGCCCAGCCGGTGGACCGGCTCCCTGCGCGCGGTCGGGAAGGTGGACGTGTCGGCCGCGGCCGCGCGGCTCGGCGGTGGCGGGCACCGGCTCGCGGCCGGGTTCACCGCGGAGGGTTGGGCCGGCGAGGTCCTCGCCTCGCTTCGAGCCGCGCTCGACGAGCCGGTACTCATCTGAACCGATCGTGGTGTTACTCCAGTTGGTGCTCTAGATTGTGCAATGTTTGCCGGATCACCACCGGTCAGACGCTGGACGTGCGGGCGAAGCGGCCCAACGAGGAGGACTAGACCATGGCGACCGTGACCTTCGAGGGCGCGACGCGCTTCTACACCGGCAACGACAAGCCGGCCGTCGACAATCTGGATCTCGAGGTCTCGGACGGGGAGTTCCTCGTGCTGGTCGGCCCGTCGGGTTGCGGAAAGTCCACGACGCTGCGGATGCTCGCCGGCCTGGAGGGCGTCGACTCGGGCAGCGTGCGGATCGGCGAGCGGGACGTGACGAACCTGCCGCCCAAGGACCGGGACATCGCGATGGTGTTCCAGAACTACGCGCTCTACCCGCACATGACCGTGGCGGACAACATCGGCTTCCACCTCAAGATCAAGAAGGTGCCGAAGGCGGAGCGGATGCAGCGCGTGCACGAGGCCGCGGAGCTCCTCGACCTCGAGCCGTACCTGGACCGCAAGCCGGCCAAGCTCTCCGGTGGCCAGCGCCAGCGCGTGGCGATGGGCCGCGCGATCGTCCGCCGCCCGCAGGTGTTCTGCATGGACGAGCCGCTGTCGAACCTGGACGCCAAGCTCCGGGTGCAGACCCGCACGCAGATCGCCTCGCTGCAGCGCCGGCTCGGCGTCACCACGATCTACGTCACGCACGACCAGGTCGAGGCCATGACCATGGGCGACCGGGTGGCCGTGCTCAAGGACGGCCTCCTGCAGCAGTGCGACACCCCGATCGGCCTGTTCGGCAAGCCGAAGAACCTGTTCGTGGCCGGCTTCATCGGCTCGCCGGCGATGAACCTGATCCCGGCGACGGTCAACGGTGAGGTGGCCGAGATCGGCGGCCAGCCCATCGAGCTGACCCGCACGCAGCGCTCGGCGCTGTCCGGCAACAACGTGGTCGTCGGCATCCGGCCGGAGGGCTGGGAGATCCGCCCGGCCGGCGAGGGCGTCTCGGCCGTCGTCGAGGTCGTCGAGGAGCTCGGCAGCGACCAGTTCCTCTACTGCACGGCCAGCACGAAGGTGATCGCCGCCGACGAGACCGTGGACCAGGGTGAGGCCCCGCACGCGATCACCGTGCGCGCCGCCGGCATGTCGCACTGGCAGCGCGGCGAGAAGATCGGCCTCGTCCCGCAGCCCGGCGCCGTGCACCTGTTCGACGCCGAGTCCGGTGACCGGCTGCCTGACTGAAGTGCGATGAAGGGGGCCTTCCTCACGTCCAGCGTGAGGAAGGCCCCCTTCATCGCACTGGTCGCACGTCGCGAGCGGATTCGACCTCGTGGCCGTCGGCGCACACCATGGCCATGTGGATGGGGGAGCCGCACTCCTTGTGCGTCAACACGACCGACGGGCCCTCGTCGTCGGCGAGGTACTTGTCCCCCCACTCCAGCAGGCCGAGCAACACGGGGTAGAGGTCCAGGCCCTTGTGGGTGAGGCGGTACTCGTAGCGCTGGCGCTGGCCGGGTTCCTGGTAGGGGATCCGCTTCAGGATGCCGTGCTCGACGAGGTGGGCCAGGCGCGCGCTGAGCACCTGGCGGGGTGCGCCGGTGTCGGCCTGGATGTCGTCGAAGCGCCGGACCGCGTTGAACGCCGCGCGCAGCACCAGGATCGTCCAGCGTTCGCCAAGCAGCTCCAGGGAGCGCGCGATCGAACAGTCCACCGGCCGGTAGCGCATCAGCGTTGATTCCGTCACGTAGACGATGCTAAGTCTAGTTGACAGACCCAGCAACGACCGGGCAGGCTGCGTGCGTGATTCAAACTCAGGTCTGCATCCGAACGGCCACCGAGGCCGACGCCGGGGCGGTTCGGGCCTTTCTCGCTGGGCTGTCGCCGGACACGCAGTACCAGCGGTTCTTCACCGGTCTGGGCTCGGTCTCGCCGAGCCTGGTGCGCGAGCTGGTGACGGTCACCCCGCGGCAGCGGGTCCTCCTGGCCGTCACCGGCACCGAGGTCGTTGGCCACGCCATGGCATCCACCAACGCCGCCGGCGCGGTCGAGCTCGGGGTCGTGGTCGCCGCCGGGTACCGCCATCGCGGCCTCGGCACCCGCCTGATCCGTGGCCTCCTCGAACACGTCGTCGACGCCGGCGCGGACCGGCTCCAGATGGACGTGCTCGGCGAGAACGAGCTCGTCCTCGAGTGGATCCGGCGCAGCCTCCCGGAAACGCTGTTCGAGCCGGACGGCTACACCGTCACCGGCCACGCGCCGCTCACCCGCGCCATGATCGAGGTTCCGGTGGCCGTTTGACCTGACCGGACACTCTCCCGAAAGATTCCTCGCGCACATGTCGATCTGGGGGCTCCGCGTTCGACGCGTGGGCAGCGCCGGGTCATGCCCGGGCCCCAGCACTGAGGGACGACAGGGAGAGCAGACATGGAACGCACATCTTGGTGGCGCCGGTACGCGGTCGCCGCCGGCGCGCTGATCATCGCGGTGACCGGGCTGGGACTCGGCGCTCCGGCGTCGGCCGCCACCGACGGTTCGGTCCAACCGGTGCGCCAGTGCGCCGACCTGGTCCGGGACTACGCCATCCCGGGCGCGCCCACCCACGTGACCACGGCCGAGGAGCGCTCCGGCACCGGCGAGCCGCGGCACTGCTACGTGGTCGGCCACGTCGAGCCCGCGGTGGAGTTCCACCTCAAGCTGCCGCTCGACACCTACAACGGCCGGTACCTGCAGAAGGGCTGTCACGGCCTGTGCGGCACCTTCCTCGACGAGGCGTTCCCGCCGGCCACCACCTGCGGGCCGCGGTCCGGGGACTTCGCCGTGGCGGCGACGAACGACGGGCACGCCGGCCAGGACCCGTTCAACAACCCGCCGAACCCGTTCGTCCAGATCACCGACGGCACCTGGGCGGCGAGCAACCAGGCGGCCCGGGACAACTACTTCTTCCGTGGCCCGCACGTGGTCTCGCTGGCCGCCAAGCGGATCATCGCGCGGTTCTACGGCGCGCCGCCGCGGCACTCGTACTTCGACGGCTGCTCCACCGGTGGGCGCGAGGCGCTGCTGCTCGCCCAGCGCTACCCGACCGACTTCGACGGGATCATCGCCGGCGATTCGGCCGCGTACAACGGGCCGCTGATGGGCGTGTACTTCACCTGGATCGCCCGCACCCTGGCCGGCGCCAACCTCACCACGACGAAGCTGGCGAGCCTGCACAACGCCGTGGTCGGCGCGTGTGACGGGCTGGACGGCCTGATCGACGTCCAGATCGAGGACCCGCGCGCCTGCACCTATGACCCGGCGCTGCTCCAGTGCCCGGCCGGCACGGACGCGGACACCTGCCTGACCCCGGCCCAGGTCGACGCCGCCACGAAGATGTACCGCGGTCCGGTCGACGAGCAGGGCCGCCGGCTCTACCCGGGCTGGGCCTCGCGCGGTTCCGAGCCGGCCTGGGACGGGCTGAGCTTCCTCGCTCCGCTGCCGGACAACTACCTGCGCTACGTGGGTTACCCGATCGGGACGCCGCACTCCTCGCTCGCCGAATTCCCGTTCACCGTGGACGAGCTGAACCGGCTCACCGCCGAGGGCGCCAAGGCCAACGCGCTCAGCCTCGACCTGTCCGCGTTCCGCCGCGCCGGCGGCAAGCTGATCATCTGGCACGGCTGGGAGGACCAGTCCATCCCGGCGGTCGGCACGGTGGACTACTACGCCCGGCTGGTGCAGCGCAGCGGTGGCCTGCGGGAGACCCAGAAGTTCGCCCGGGCGTTCCTGGTTCCGTCGATGTACCACTGCTTCACCGGCGGCGACCAGCTGCAGGAGTTCGACCCGCTTCCGGAGCTGGTGAGCTGGGTCGAGCGCGGCCAGGCACCCGACCGGGCCATCGCCACCGGCCGTAACCCGCAGACCCACGAGATCACCCGTACCCGCCCGGTGTTCCCGTACCCGTTGCGCGCCAAGTACGACGGCACCGGCAGCATCGACGACGCCGCCAACTTCGTGCCCGCGCCGCCGATCGTCTCGCCGGCGCACGACGTGATCGACTGGGCCGGCAGCTACCTGCACGACGTTCCCGGCCCGGTGGCTCGATAAGTTCCTCACCATCCACATGAGAAGGAGAGCAGTCATGCGTTACCTCACGATGGTCAGCGCCCCGGAGAACGCCGGCCCGCCCCCGCAGGGCCTGATGGACGCCATCGGCAAGCTGGGGGAGGACGCCACCAAGGCCGGTGTGCTGGTGGAGACCGGAGGCCTCGGCCCCAGCGCCCTCGGTGCCCGGATCCGCTTCGGTGGCGGGAAGATCACGGTGACCGACGGCCCGTTCAGCGAGGCCAAGGAGCTCATCGGCGGCTACGCGGTCTACGAGACGAAGACCAAGGAGGAGGCCCTCGAGTGGTGCCGCCGCTTCGCCGAGGCCCACATTGAGCACTGGCCCGACTTGTCGGGCACGGTCGAGATACGCGAGGTCGTCTTCCACCAATAGCTCCACCGTCCACATCGAACACCCCGGGGAACCCCTCGGGGTGTTGCTTTTTTCTGAAGAATTTCTTGCCGCGGTGTCGATTCCGGTTCGCTCCGCTCGACGCGTTGGCAGCGGCCGGAAATACCGGCCCTACGTCTCGAAGGAGAAGAGCGATGCGATTCCTCACCATGGTCAAGGGTTCGGAGAACGCCGGCCAGCCGCCGCAGTCCCTGATGGAGGCGATCGGCAAGCTCGGCGAGGAAGCCACCATCGCCGGCGTGCTGGTCGAGACCGGTGCGCTGGGGCCGAGCGGGCTGGGCGCCCGCATCCGGATCGGCGGCGGCAAGCTGGACGTGACGGACGGCGCGTTCGGCGAGGGCACCGAGCTGGTCGGCGGCTACGCCGTGTACGAGGTCGAGTCGAAGGAGGAGGCCCTGCACTGGGGCCGCCGGTTCGCCCAGCTGCACGCCGACCACTGGCCCGAGTGGACCGGCGAGGTCGAGATCCGCCAGGTCGTCTTTCGCCAGTAGTTCCGCGCACCAACGCAGGCGCCCCAGGAAACCCCTGGGGCGTCTGCCTTTTACGGCACCGGCACGAACGGCTCGGCCAGGTGCGCGGTGCCGATCGTGCCGCCGGCCGCCCGGATCTCGTCCAGCACCGCCATGCGCGTGGCGGCCGCCTGCTCGGCGTCGTCGTCGTACAGGTAGGTGACCGCCGGGTTCTTGAGCTGGACCGCGTGCAGCACCAGGTCACCGGTCAGCACCAGGTCACCGACCCGCACCACCTGATGGCCGGGCGTGTGCCCCGGCGTGTGGATCACCCGGATTCCGGGCACCACCTCGACGTCTCCGTCCACGACCTGCACGCGCTCACCCAGCGGCCCCAGCACGCGCTCGCGGACCGCCCCGGACGCCCACTCCACCTCCGCCCGCTGCAACACGTGCCGCGCGTTCGGAAACGCCGGCACCCCGCCGAGCACCGTCCCACTCACGTGATCGCTGTGCACATGGGTGATCACCACCACGTCGATCTCGTCCGGTGCGGTGCCCGCCGCGGCGAGCTCCTCCGGCAGCCGTCCCGGCACCGGCGCCCAACCCGCCGCCAGCGAGTCCGTTCCGCCGATCCCGGTGTCCACCAGCACGGTGCGCCCACTCCGGTCCCGCAGCAGGTAACACCGGAACTCCAACACCCACTCGCCGGTGTCCAGCCCCGCCCAGTCCGCCGCCGACGCGTTCGCGAAGATCTCCGCGAGCGGCCTTCGCAGCGGCGCTCCCAACGGCCCCACCGCATCCCGGAGCGGCACCACCTCGACCCCGTCGACCATCCTCGGCGCATAAGGCATACCGCGATCGTGTCAGACCCTGCTACCCTGAACGCAGGGCAGCGAGCATGCCGGCTCAGCCGCGTGCGATCCGCGCCCCACTCCTCTCGAGCATCGAGCGCCCTCTCGTGGCGCCTGCTCTCCCATATCCCCTCAGGGGAAGGAAATTCATGTCCACATCCGTACAGTTCTCCGACTCAGAAAGTCCATATCAGACAGTCAGCGGCCTGCTCGACGTCCGCGACAAGGTCGCCCACCTGCGCTCCGACCGCTACCTGCCCGGCCCGGCCGACGCCCGCATGCCGCTCGTCCAGGTGAAGCGGCACGGTCTGCGCGCCGGTGACCACGTGGTCGCCACCGGCTCCTTCAACGAGGTCATCTCGGTCAACGGCAACCCGACGTGGCGTGACCGCCCCCGCTTCGCCGACCTGACCCCGATCCACCCCCACGAGCGCATCCACCTGGAGACCGCGTCCCCGACCACCCGTGTGATCGACCTGTTCGCCCCCATCGGCAAAGGTCAGCGCGGCCTGATCGTCGCCCCGCCCAAAGCCGGCAAAACCCTGATCCTGCAGGACATCGCCGCGGCCATCTCGGCCAACCACCCGGAATGCCACCTCATGGTGGTGCTCGTCGGCGAGCGCCCCGAGGAGGTCACCGAGATGCGCGAGTCCATCAAAGGCGAGGTCGCCGCGTCCACTTTCGACAGAGCCGACCGCGACCACACCACGGTCGCCGAGCTCGCCATCGAACGCGCCAAACGCCTCGTCGAGCTGGGCCAGGACGTCGTGGTCCTGCTCGACTCCCTCTCCCGCCTGGGCCGGGCCTACAACAACGTCGCCCCCAACGGCGGCCGCATCCTGGCCGGCGGCATCGACGCCGCAGCCCTGCTCCCACCTCGCCGCTTCTTCGGCGCCGCAAGGAACATCCGAGAAGGCGGCTCCCTCACCATTCTTGCCACCGCCCTCGTGGAGAACGGCTCCCGCATGGACGACAACTTCTTTGAGGAGTTCAAGGGAACCGGCAACATGGAGCTCCGCCTGTCGCGCCCCCTCGCCGACAAACGCATCTACCCCGCCATCGACCTCGACGCCTCCAGCACCCGCCGCGAAGAGATCCTCCTTAACCCCCACGAACGCCAACTGATCTGGCAGCTCCGCCGAACCCTCAGCGGCCTCGACCGCCAGCAGGCCGTGGAGATCCTGCTCGACAAGCTCAAGAAAACCTCGTCCAACGCCGCCTTCCTCGGTGGCCTCCGGCAAGCCGCGTAGCGTCCCGAATGTCGAACTCACTTGCCTGAGCGTCGAACTCAGTTGCTGGAGAGTCGAACTCGCGGGTCCTGGCGGGAGCGGAAGGCCGCGACGTGGACGCGGTTGGCGCAGCGGGCCGAGCAGAACCGTTTCGCGCGGTTGGTGGAAGTGTCCACATAGAACTTGCCGCAGTCGTCGGCGGCGCAGCGGCCCCAGCGTTGCAGCCCGTGGTGCACGATGCCCTGCGCCAGACCCCAGGACGCGGCCGCCGCCACCTCGGTCGCCGGGGGCTCCGTCGGGTCCGCCACGTGGACGTGCCAGTCGGCCACCGCCTCGTCGTGGCCCGAGGACAGCCGCGGCCGCAGCGGGTGGGCCGCCAGCAGCGCGTTCACCTCGCGCACCACGCCCTCGCGGTCGGTGTCGACCATCGCCTCGAACGCTTGCCGCAGGCCGGCCGCGACCTTGCGCAGTGCCCGGACGTCCCGTTCGGTCACCCGCTCCGACCACCACGGCTCCTCGTGGAGCGCCGCCCGCAACTCGTCCACCCCGGTCAGGTCCGCGTTGGCCAGCCGCAGCGCGACATCTAGGTAACTGGCGTTGTCCACGAGCGGTCCTTACGTATAGGCTGCGAATCTGTCAGGGGCACTTTGCAGCATTGCACCTTACCGGAGGAGGCATGCGCGGACCACGCCAGATCATGCGGCTGGCGCTGCCGGCGCTCGGGGTGCTGGCCGCGGAGCCGCTGTACGTGCTGGTCGACACGGCGGTGGTGGGCCACCTCGGCGCGGTGTCGCTGGCGGCCCTCGCGGTGGGCGGGACGGTGCTCGCGCAGGCCGTCAGCGCGCTCACGTTCTTCTCCTACGGCACCACGGCGCGGACCGCCCGGCTGCACGGGGCCGGCCGGCGGGTCGACGCGGTGGCCGAGGGCGTGCAATCCACCTGGCTCGCGGCGCTCGGCGGGCTGCTGCTGCTCATCGCCGGCCTGGCACTGGCCGGCCCGATCGCCCGGCTGCTGGCCGGCCCCGGCGACGTCTCGGCCGCCGCGGTGGGGTGGTTGCGCATCGCGCTGCTCGGCACCCCGTTCATCCTGATCACGATGGCCGGCAACGGTTGGATGCGGGGTGTGCAGGACACCGCCCGTCCACTGCGCTATGTGTTGGCGGGTAACGGAATCTCCGCCGTATTGTGCCCACTTCTGGTGTACGGCACGGACTTCGGCCTCGCCGGCTCGGCGATCGCCAATGTGGCCGCGCAGGTGATCTCCGCGAGCCTGTTCCTGCGCGCGCTGGCCGCCGAGCGTGCGCCGGTGCGCCCGCAGCCGGCGGTCATGCGCGCCCAACTCGCGGTCGGGCGCGACCTGATCCTGCGCAGCCTCGCGTTCCAGGTCTCGCACATCTCGGCCACCGCGGTCGCCGCGCACACCTCCGCCGCGGCCGCCGGTGCGCACCAGATCGTGCTGCAGCTGTGGATGTTCGTGGCGCTGGTGCTGGACTGCCTGGCCATCGCCGCCCAGTCGCTGATCGGCGCCGCACTCGGCGCGGGCGACGCCCGGGGCGCGCGCGAGCTGGCCTGGCGGATCACCGGCTACGGGACGGTGCTCGGCGTGGTGTTCAGCGGTGTGTTCGCGGCGCTGGCCGGCGTCCTACCTGGAGTGTTCACTTCGGACGGTTCGGTGCTCGCCGAGGTCCCGCACGCCTGGTGGTTCTTCGTCGTGATGCAGATCATGGCCGGCACCCTGTTCGCCTTGGACGGGATCTTCCTCGGCGCCGGGGACGCCGGATTCATGCGCAACGCCACCATAATCTCGGCCGTGCTCGGGTATCTTCCGCTGACCTGGGCCGCGCTGGCGTTCAGCTGGGGCCTGTCCGGCATCTGGGCCGGGCTCACGCTGTTCGTGCTGATTCGCTTGGTGCTGGCGGCAGGCCGGCTGCGCTCCGGCCGGTGGGCCGTCACCGGCGCGGTACTCGCACGTGATCGAGCACACGCTTAGCTTTGCTAACGATTCCCTCCGCGGCGGCGCTGTAACCAGCGTGCGTGCTCTGTGGATCTGGGTGGTCGCCGTGGTTGTCTACATCGCCGCGGTGTTCCACCGAACTTCCCTCGGTGTGGCGGGTCTCGAAGCGGCACAACGGTTTCACGTCGGACCGGCGGCACTGGGCACGTTCACCGTGCTCCAGGTCGGGCTCTACGCCCTGATGCAGGTCCCCACCGGGCTGCTGGTCGACCGCTTCGGACCCCGCCGCGTGCTCACCGTCGCCGCCGTCCTCATGGGACTCGGCCAGGCGCTGTTCGCCGTCGCCGCATCCTACCCGCTCGGCCTGCTCGCCCGCGCGGTGCTCGGCGTCGGCGACGCGATGACGTTCGTGAGCGTCCTTCGCTTGGTGGCGGCGCACTTCCCGGCCCGGCGGTTCGCCGCGCTCGCCGCGCTGACCGCCGCCCTCGGCACCGTCGGCAACCTGATCGCCACCGTGCCGCTCACCCTGCTGCTGGACAGCGCCGGCTGGACCGCCACCTTCCTCGTCGCCGGCGCGGCCACCACCGGCTACGCGATCGTGATCGCGCTGCGCCTGCCCGGCCCGCCGGCCGACACCCGGGCCGGCGAGCCGGTGGGCGAGGTGCTCACCGAGGTCCGGCGGTCCTGGCGGGTGCCCGGCACCCGGCTCGGCTTCTGGGTGCACTTCTCCACGATGTTCGCGCCGGCCGTGCTCGGCCTGCTCTGGGGCTTCCCGTACCTGGTGCAGGCGCAGGGCCTGAGCACCGGTGCCGCGGGCTCCGTGCTGGGGGTGCTGGTGCTCGGTGCGCTCCTCGGCGGGCCGGCCCTCGGCGTGCTGATCAGCCGCCGCCCGGAGTGGCGGATGCCGCTGGTGATCGCCTATCTGGCCAGCGCGCTCGCGGTCTGGGTGGTGCTGCTCGGCTGGCCCGGCGGGCGGCTGCCGCTCACCGTCCTGGTCGCGGCGTTCGCCTGGCTCTCCCTCGGCGGACCGGCGTCCAGCATCGCGTTCGCCCTGGCTCGCGACTACAACCCGATGCGCCGCGTGGGCACCGCCACCGGCGTGGTCAACGTCGGCGGCTTCGTGGCGATCACCCTGTCCGCGCTCGGCATCGGCCTGCTGCTCGACCTCACCGGCTCGTTCCGGATCGCCCTGCTGGCCCTGGTGGTGCTGCTGACCCTGGGCGCGTGGCGGACCGCAGTCTGGTGGCGCCGGGCCCGCGCCGCGGTGTTCGCCGCCGAGGCCCGCGGCGAGGCCGTCCCGGTCCAGCTCACCTACCGCCGGTGGGACGCCGACGTGGTGGCCGCCTAGGAGCGGACGCGGGCCGCGGTGTTGGCTGGACGAAGGAGCAGCGCGCGAGGAACGAGCGCCGAGCAGCGCACGGAGGAAGCCAACACCATCTGCGGCCACGCGGGAGCGACGAATGTGACAGCCTGTCGCACCGTGAAGCCAGGTCTGGTCGTGATCGACAAGCCGGCCGGGATGACGTCGCACGATGTCGTCGCCCGGGTTCGGCGCATCCTCGGCACCCGCAAGGTCGGCCACGCCGGCACGCTCGATCCGCTGGCCACCGGCGTGCTGGTGCTGGGGGTGGAGCGGGCCACGAAGCTGCTCGGCCACCTCGCCCTGGACCGCAAGGCGTACCTGGCCACCATCCGGCTCGGCGCGGCAACCACCACCGACGACGCCGAGGGGACCGTGCTGTCCACAGTGGACGATCTCAGCTCCGTGCGGGACAAGGAGATCGCCGAGGGGATCGCGGCGCTCACCGGTCCGGTCGCGCAGGTGCCGAGCGCGGTCAGCGCGGTGAAGATCGACGGGAAGCGGGCCTATGCCCGGGTGCGGGCCGGTGAGGACGTGGTGATCCCGCCGCGGCCGGTGCACGTCTACCGGTTCGACCTGCTGCACACCCACCGCGAGCCCGGTGCGATCGACCTGGACGTGCTGGTCGAGTGCTCGTCCGGCACCTACGTCCGGGCGCTGGCCCGCGACCTCGGCGCCGGGCTCGGGGTCGGCGGCCACCTCACGGCGCTGCGCCGCACCATGGTCGGCCCGTTCGGCCTGAAGCTGGCGCGCACCCTGGAGCGGCTCGAGGAGGAGCCCACGCTCTCGCTCGACCTCGACGCCTCGGTGGCCGCCGCGTTCCCCCGCCGCGACGTCGACCGCGACCTCGCCGCCGCCCTCGCGCACGGCCGCCGCCTGCCCGCCGCGGGGATCGAAGGCACCTACGGTGTGTTCGACGAGGACGGCCACGCCCTTGCGCTCGCCGTCGATGAGGGCGCGGTGACCCGGGCCCTGGTCGTGCTGAGCCCGGCCGGGTGACCGGCTTGTAGGCTGCCGGGTGTGCAGCGGTGGCGTGGACTGGACAGCCTGCCTGGGGGCTGGGGCCGCTGCGTCGTCACCGTCGGTGTGTTCGACGGGGTGCACCTCGGCCACCAGGAGCTGATCCACCGCGCGGTGTCGCTGGCCCATGAGCGCGGGTTACCGAGCGTGCTGCTCACGTTCGACCCGCACCCGTCCGAGGTCGTCCGGCCGGGGAGTCATCCCGCGCAGCTCACGACGCTGCGGCGCAAGGCCGAGCTGGTCGAGGCGCTGGGCATCGACGTGTTCTGCGTGCTGCCGTTCACCCCCGAGCTCTCCAAGCTCCCGGCCGACGAGTTCGTGCACGAGGTGCTGATCGAGAAGCTGCACGTGGCCGCCGTGGTGGTAGGGGAGAACTTCGTGTTCGGGCACGGCGCGACCGGCACCGTCGACCAGCTCAGCCGCCTCGGCCACCGGTTCGGGTTCGTCACCGAGGGGGCGAAGCTGGTCACCGTGCCGAACGCCCAGCCCGGCGACGAGATCACGTTCTCCTCCACCTACATCCGGGCCTGCATCGACGCCGGCGACGTGCGGGCCGCGACCGCCGCGCTGGGCCGGCCGCACCGGCTGGAGGGCATCGTGGTGCGCGGCGACCGGCGCGGGCACGAGCTGGGCTTTCCGACCGCCAACCTGTCCACGCCGCGCTACGCCGCGGTGCCCGCCGACGGGGTGTACGCCTGCCAGTTCTCCCTGCTCAGCAACGGTGGCCCGCGCAAGGCAGCGGTCTCGGTCGGCACCAACCCGACGTTCTCCGGGCGGGAGCGCCGGGTCGAGGCGTTCGTGCTGGACGTCGAGGCCGACTACTACGGCCAGCGGGTGGCCGTCGACTTCGTGGAGCGGCTGCGCGACATGGAGCGCTTCCCGTCCAGCGAGGCGCTCGTCGAGCAGATGCACCGCGATGTCGAACGTACCCGCACGGTGCTGGACCAATCGGGTTAATGGGCGACGAGGATACGGCCGAGTGTTCCAATTCTCCACGCCCGATGTGCTGGACTGGCAAGATGCAGTGGACTGACCTGCGATGAGGTGCTCAGGGGAGAGGCGGCCGTGGAGGACCACAAGATCGTCCAGCGGAACCTCGCGCTGCAGCGCGAGTGGTATGGCGAGCCGTTGGGGGATCGGGTGCGCCGGCTGGTGGTCGCGTTCGACGTCTCCCAGGCCAACCTCGCCGACGTGCTGGGGATCAGCGCGCCGATGCTCAGCCAGGTGATGAGCGGCCGGCGCGCCAAGATCGGCAACCCGCAGGTGCTGGCCCGGCTGATCATGTTGGAGCGCAAGGTGTTCCAGCCCGACGTGGCCGCCGGCAAGCGCGAGGCGCTGCAGCGCGCGCTGGACGAGGTGCGCGAGTCCCGGCCGTCGGTGACCCGCGACAACCTGCCGGTCGACGTGGGCCGCAACGACCGGGTGGCGGTCGCGGCGCTGCGCCGGGTGGCCGACCCGAACGACCTCACCGCGGCCGCGGACCTGCTCAACGGCAAGTTCCCCGACCTGGCCGACCTGCTGCGCCGGGCCGGCCGCCACTGACTGACCGTCCGTCCCTGGAGGCAATAACTACCGTGCCGAGACTCTTCTCCGCGGTCGAGCTGCCCGACTTCGTGGCGGCCGACCTGGCGGCGCGGCTGGACAAGGTGCGGGCCGAGGCCGACCCGCTGCGCTGGGTCGAGCCGGACAGCTGGCACATCACCCTCGGCTTCTACGGCAACCGGGAACACGCCGACCGGCGTGGCGCATGGCTGCGCCGCCGCGCCTCGGGACTTGCCGCGCCACGCATCCGGCTCGCCGCCGCCGGCGGCTTCCCCGGCGTGCTGTGGATCGGCGTCGACCCGGCCAACCGCGCGGCCGAGCGGGCCATGCTCGCCGTGGCCACCGCCGCCCAGCCCGACGAGGGCGACGACCAGGAGTTTCGCGCCCACGTCACGGTCGCCCGCTGGCGCCGCGGCCCCGATCGCAACCCTCTCGCCGAACGCGCCGCCCTCGCGCTCGGCGACTACAACGGCCCGTGGTGGGTCCCCCGCGAGCTCGTCCTCTTCTCCAGTCAGCTCAAACCGGAGGGCTCGATCTACTCCGTCGTCGAGCGCATCCCGCTGAAGGTCACCTGACGTGCGAGCTCGACATTCCTGGGGCCGGGGCCGCCTCGCGGCCTGGGGTGGGGGCTGGCGGGGCCATGGTGGCACGAGTGGGTGACGGTGGGTTCATGATCACTGCCTGGGGACGGAAATGCTTGAAAATCGAGCACTTCCGTCCCCAAACGGCGATCTTGCCGGCATGACCTGCGCTCGAGTGTCGAACTCGCGGGGTGAGGTCACCTGAACGCGAGCGGAATTCACCGCCTGGTAACGTAAGGGGTTGGGTCCGGCTGCAGTCCGTGGCGGCCGTGACCGTCTCACCTTGTCCGCGAGGGCAGGGCCCCACGGTACGCGCGAAGATCGAGGAGACGACGAGTGGCGCTGTCCACCGAGCAGAAGAAGACGATCCTGGGCGAGTACGGACTGCACTCGGCCGACACCGGGTCGCCGGAGGCCCAGGTCGCGATGCTGACCAAGCGCATCAGCGACCTGACCGAGCACCTCAAGGTGCACAAGCACGACCACCACTCCCGCCGGGGTTTGCTGCTGCTGGTCGGCCGTCGCCGCCGGCTGCTCAACTACCTGACGAAGGTGGATATCGAACGCTACCGATCGCTGATCCAGCGCCTCGGTCTGCGCCGATAGCTAGCCCGAGGGGAGTGGCCACCAGGGTCACTCCCCTCGTACATAACTGAACTGAGGAATAAGCACAGGCAAGCGCGCCCCGCAGGGGACCAGTTCGCCGGTCCTCGGTAGTGGTTCCCGGGTCACCAATCCCCGGGGACTTCGATCGAAGACCGGCCTCGTCTTTGGGCCGCGCCCCGGCGCGCACTTGCCCACGAGACGAGGAGTTCAACATTGACCGAATTCAGTGAACCCGGCGTGCACGAGGCCGTCGCCACGATCGACAACGGCAGCTACGGCACCCGCACGGTCCGGCTCGAGACCGGGCGGCTCGCCCGGCAGGCGGCCGGCAGCGTCGTCGCCTATCTCGACGACGACACCATGATGCTGTCCGCCACCACGGCGTCCAAGCAGCCCAAGGAGCACTTCGACTTCTTCCCGCTGACCGTGGACGTCGAGGAGCGGATGTACTCGGTGGGCCGCATCCCGGGCGCGTTCTTCCGCCGCGAGGGCCGGCCGTCCACCGACGCGGTCCTGGCCTGCCGGCTCATCGACCGTCCGCTCCGTCCGTCCTTTGTGGACGGTCTGCGGAACGAGATCCAGGTCGTGGTCACGGTGATGAGCCTGAACCCGGCCGACCTCTACGACGTGGTGGCGATCAACGCCGCATCCGCCTCCACCCAGCTCGCCGGCCTGCCGTTCTCCGGCCCGATCGGCGCCACCCGGGTGGCCCTGGTCAACGGCCAGTGGGTGGCCTTCCCCACCCACGAGCAGATCGCCTCCGCCGTGTTCGACATGGTGGTGGCCGGCCGGATCGTCGGGGACGACGTCGCGATCATGATGGTCGAGGCCGAGGCCACCGCGAACGTGATCGACCTGATCGGTGCGGGTGCCCAGGCGCCCACCGAGGAGATCGTCGCGTCCGGCCTGGAGGCCGCCAAGCCGTTCATCCGGGTGCTCTGCCAGGCCCAGCAGGAACTGGCCGACGCCGCCGCGAAGGAGACCGGGGAGTTCCCGCGCTTCCTGGCTTACCAGGAGGACGTGTACGCGGCCGTGGAGAACGCCGTGGCCGGGGACCTGGCCCAGGCGCTGACCATCGCCGGCAAGCAGGAGCGCGAGGCCCGGCTCGACGAGCTCAAGGCCGGCGTGCTGGAGCGGCTGAGCGCCGACGAGGCGTTCGCCGGCCGGGAGAAGGAGATCGGCGCGGCGTTCCGGTCGCTGAACAAGAAGCTGGTGCGGCAGCGCATCCTGCGGGACAAGGTGCGTATCGACGGCCGCGGACTCACCGACATCCGGTCGCTGGGCGCGGAGGTCGCGGTGGTCCCGCGGGCGCACGGCTCGGCGCTGTTCGAGCGCGGCGAGACCCAGATCCTGGGCGTCACCACGCTGAACATGCTGCGGATGGAGCAGCAGATCGACTCGCTGTCGCCGGAGACGCACAAGCGCTACCTGCACCACTACAACTTCCCGCCGTACTCCACCGGTGAGACCGGCCGGGTCGGCTCGCCCAAGCGGCGCGAGATCGGCCACGGCGCGCTGGCCGAGCGGGCCCTGGTGCCGGTGCTGCCCAAGCGCGAGGAGTTCCCCTACGCCATCCGCCAGGTGTCGGAGGCGTTGGGCTCCAACGGTTCCACCTCGATGGGCTCGGTCTGCGCGTCCACCCTGGCGCTGCTCAACGCCGGCGTGCCGCTGAAGGCCCCGGTGGCCGGTATCGCCATGGGTCTGGTGTCGGACCACGTCGACGGTGAGGACCGGTTCGTGGCGCTCACCGACATCCTCGGCGCCGAGGACGCGTTCGGCGACATGGACTTCAAGGTGGCCGGCACCAAGGAGTTCGTCACCGCGCTGCAGCTGGACACCAAGCTCGACGGCATCCCGTCCGAGGTGCTCGCGGCGGCGCTGTCCCAGGCCCGGGACGCCCGGCTGACCATCCTCGAGGTGCTGGCCGAGGCCATCGACAAGCCCGACGAGATGAGCCCGTACGCGCCGCGCGTCACCAGCGTCAAGATCCCGGTCGACAAGATCGGCGAGGTGATCGGGCCGAAGGGCAAGATGATCAACTCGATCACCGAGGAGACCGGCGCGGACATCTCCATCGAGGACGACGGCACGATCTACGTCGGCGCGGCCGACGGTCCGTCCGCCGAGGCGGCCATCCAGAAGATCAACGCCATCGCCAACCCGCAGCTGCCCAAGGTGGGGGAGCGGTTCCTCGGCACGGTGGTGAAGACCGCCGCGTTCGGCGCGTTCGTCTCGCTGCTGCCCGGCAAGGACGGCCTGGTGCACATTTCCAAGCTGGGCAACGGAAAGCGCATCGGCAAGGTGGAGGACGTGGTCAAGGTCGGGGACAAGCTCCGGGTGGAGATCGCCGACATCGACCAGCGCGGCAAGATCAGCCTGGTGCCGGTCAAGGACGAGGACGCCGCCGCCCAGCCGGCCGAGGCCGAGCAGCCGTCCGGCCAGTGACGGCGGGCGGTCAGGGGAGCACGAGCACGCGGGTACTCGAGCGCACGGCCGAGGGCTGTGTGGTCAAGCGCACCGTGCTCCCCGGTGGATTACGGGTGATCACCGAGCAGGTGCCGGGCGTGCGCTCGGCCTCGATCGGGATCTGGGTCGCGGTCGGCTCGCGGGACGAGAAGCCGGCCGTCGCGGGCGCCGCGCACTACCTGGAGCACCTGCTGTTCAAGGGCACCGAGCGGCGCACGGCGACGGAGATCGCGCAGGAGATCGACGCGGTCGGCGGTGAGCTCAACGCGTTCACGGCCAAGGAGCACACCTGCTACTACGCGCACGTGCTCGACGAGGACCTGCCGCTGGCCATGGACCTGGTGTGCGACGTGGTGTTCGACGCGCTGCTGGCCGAGTCCGAGATGGAGACCGAGCGGGGTGTGGTGCTCGAGGAGATCGCCATGCGCGACGACGACCCCGAGGACCTGCTGCACGACGCGTTCTGCGCGGCGCTGCTCGGCGACCACCCGCTGGGCCGCCCGGTGCTCGGCACCGAGCAGTCGATCACCGACATGAGCCGCACCGCCCTGCACGGCTTCTACAAGCGGCGCTACACGATGCCGTCGATGGTGCTCGCCGCGGCGGGCAACCTGACCCACGGCGACGTGCTCCGCCTGGCCCGCAAGTCGCTGCGGAACCGGTTGTCCGGCAACGGAAAGCCGGTGGCCGCGCGGGCCGGCCGGGCGCGCATCCCGGCGTCGGCCAAGCTGGTCGTGCACCCCGACGACACCGAGCAGGCGCACATGATGCTCGGCGTGCGGGCGCCGGACCGGCACGACCAGCGCCGCTGGGTGCTCGGTGTGCTCAACACGGTGCTCGGCGGCGGCATGAGCTCGCGGCTGTTCCAGGAGGTCCGGGAGCGGCGCGGGCTGGCCTACCAGGTGTACTCCTCGGTGGCGTCCTATTCGGACACCGGGCACCTGTCGATCTACACCGGCTGCCAGCCCGACCGGCTCGGCGACGCCGCCCGGGTGGTGCGCGAGGTGCTGACCGGCATCGCCCGGGACGGGGTGAGCGCCGAGGAGGTGGCGCGGGCGCACGGCCAGCTGCGCGGCAGCCTGGTGCTCGGCCTGGAGGACACCAGCTCGCGGATGTCCCGGATCGGCAAGGCGGAGCTGTCCTACGGTGAGTACCTGTCGGTTCAGCAGACGCTCGACCGGATCCACGCGGTGACCCCGGAGCAGGTCGGCGCGCTGGCCGGCGAGTTGCTGGCCCGCCCCGTCGCGGCGGCGGTGGTGGGGCCCTACGCTCACGCCGACGATGTGCCGGCCGAAGTGCATGAGGTGATCGACAGGTGACGGTCGCGAGGACGGAGGACAACCCGATCCGGGTCGGGGTGCTGGGCGCGCGCGGGCGGATGGGCTCGGAGGTCTGCCGGGCCGTCGAGGCGGCCGCCGACATGGAGATCGTCGCCATGGTCGACACCGGCGACTGGAAGTTCGACATCGCCGACGCCGGAGCCGAGGTGGTGGTCGACTTCACCCACCCGGACGTGGTGCTGGACAACATCCGGTTCTGCGTCGACCACGACATCCGGTGCGTGGTCGGCACGTCCGGGTTCGACCAGGCCAAGCTGGACACCGTGCGGGAATGGCTGTCGCCCAAGCCCGAGCTCGGGGTGCTGATCGCGCCGAACTTCGCCCTCGGTGCCGTGCTGGCCATGCGCTTCGCCCAGGTCGCGGCCCGCTACTACCGCTCGGCGGAGATCATCGAGCTGCACCACGACCGCAAGGCCGACGCTCCGTCCGGCACCGCGGCGCACACCGCCCGGCTGATCGCCGCCGCCCGGGCCGCGGCGGGGCTCGAACCCGGCCCGGACGCCACGACGTCCGAAGTGGACGGTGCGCGCGGCGCCCGGCTGACCGACGTCCACGTGCACTCCGTCCGGCTCCCCGGCCTGGTCGCGCACCAGGAGGTCCTGTTCGGCGGCGACGGCGAGACCCTCACCATCCGCCACGACTCGCTCGACCGCACCTCCTTCATGCCCGGCGTCCTCCTCGGGGTCCGCTCCATCCTGACCCGCCCCGGCCTGATCGTCGGCCTGGAGAACCTGCTCGATATCTGACCGCGCTACACGGCGCCTCCTCGCAAGCTCGGAGCGCCGAACCTCAGCGCCTCGCAAGCTCGGCGCTGAGGCAGTGCTTGACGGTTCGCTCGCAAGCTCCCTCACAGGTCGTCGTCGCGGAGCACGTCGAGGTTCCGGAACACCGCCGGCCCGTCGCACAGCTTGGCCAGCCGTTCGGCGAACGCCGTGGTGTCCGCCCGGTTCGAGTTCTCCATCGCCTCCTCGTAGGAGGGGAACTCGACGATCTGCACGTACGTGCCGTCCCGGTCGCGGTCCCGGGTGAGCTGACCACGGGTGGGAATGCGGTTGCCTTCGGTGCTCGCCAGCCACTCGTCCAGGAGCTGGTTGAACTCGTCGATCCGGCTCGTCCTGAACTCGATGGTCTGCACGAATCTCATCGCCACGCCTCCGTTCCAAAAAGGACAACCAAGCACGCGCGGCGGCTTGTGCGCGGGGGGCGAAGGACCTCAACGGCCAGGGCCGAAGGTCCACAGTCGGCCATCGGGACTACTCGTGGCGGCCGTTCGGACCTACCGTGCCAGCACGCGCAGGAAAGGACACGCCGATGAGCGAGTTGCAGAGCAAGAACTTCGGGTCACCGGACGAAACCCGCCCGTTCACCGGGCACGGGCACGTGGATCTGGTCAACCTGGACAGCGGTCCGGTCGGGCTGGGCACCTTCGAGGCCGGCTGGCGCTGGTCGACCGACGTCAAACCGCTCGCCGGGACGGACAGCTGCCAGGTGGAGCACCTGGGCTACGTGGTGTCCGGCCGGATGAAGGTGGTCATGGACGACGGCCGGACCGCCGACGTCGGTCCCGGCGACGCGATCCACATCCCGCCCGGGCACGACGCCTGGACAGTCGGCGACGAAGCCTGTGTAGTGATCGACTTCGCCGGGCTGAAGGGCTACGCCGTTTCCTAGATGCCTTGAAGGCCGCCTTCAGGGCGTTCAACGTCCTGAAGGCGGCCTTCGGGGCATCGCCGTCTCTTTACAGGTCGTCGACGTGGATGACGTCGAGGTTGCGGAACGTCGGCGGCGCCAGGCACAACTTGGCCACCCGCTCGGCGAAGTGCGTGGTGTCCTCCCGGTCGGAGTTCTCCATCGCCTCCTCGTAGGACGGGAACTCGACGATCTGCAGGTATGTGTGGGCCTGGTCGCGGTCCCGGGCGAGCACGCCGCTGGTGGCAATGCGCCGCCCCTCGGTGGCGGCCAGCCACTCGTCCACCAGATCGTTGAACTCGTCTAGCCGGGTGGTCTCGAACTCGATGATCTGCACAAAGCTCATCGCACACCTCCTTGTGCATCAAGCATGACGACACTGCCACGGGTGGTTTTGGAGGCTCACCCAGCGGCCGCTGGAGGCTGGGCCGGCATCCTCGAGCCCTGACGAATCGCTTGCGCGTTGCGACGATGTAGAGGCGCAGCGATGGTCCAGGCCGGTGCGGCAGGTTCGTGCGCACGATCTGGTCGGGCGGTTCGGCGGTGAGGAGTTCGTGGCGCTGCTGCCCGGCGCGGACGGTGCCGAGGCGATCGGGGTGGCGGAGCGGGTGCGCGCCGGGATCGCCGGGCTGGTGTTGCGGGTCACCGGTCTGCACGGCGCGGTTGCGCTGTCCGGGCTGACCGCATCGGTTGGTGTCGCGGCATATCCGCGGCACGGAGACGGGGTCGAGGCGCTGCTCCGGGCCGCCGACGAGGCGCTGCTCGCCGCGAAGTCGGGTGGCCGCAACCGGGTCCGGCCCGCCGCGCCGGTCACGACCGGTCCGTCTCGTACTTTGGGCTGATCTGGCTGGATGCCTGGTCTCGTACGATGGGCTGGTGCACGACCTCCTCCGGTCCGTGTGGGACGAGCCGCGTCCCCCGAACCCGCCTCCGCGGAGGTGGCTGGACTGGGCTTTGGTGGGAGCGCTCGGGGTGGCGGCGGTGCTCGAAGGGGTGCTGCGACCGGACCTGCCGTGGCGGGCCGTCTCGGTGGTGGTCGTCGTCGGGATACTGCCCACGTTGTTGTGGCGGCGCACCAGGCCGCTGCTCATGGTCGCGATCGCGTTCGGCACCTGCGCGGCGGCCTCGCTGGTGGTCGGTGGCGATCTGGCCCTGAACACGGCGGCGTACCTGCTGCTTCTGCAGTACTCGCTTCTCCGCTGGGGGTCCGGGCGCGATGCCGTGGTCGGATCGTCGATCGTGTTCGGCAAGCTCCTGGTCGGGATCATCCTGGGCTACATGAGCCCGGCTGACCTGATCGCGGGTTTCGGCATCCTGTCCGCGGCCGGCGCGCTGGGTGCGGCGCTGCGCTACCGGGCCCGGGCGCGGATGCGCGAGCTCGACCAGGTCAAGCTGCTGGAACGGGAACGGCTGGCCCGCGACCTGCATGACACCGTCGCCCATCATGTCTCGGCGATGGCGATCCGCGCCCAGGCCGGCCTGGCCATGGCCGCGTCCCAGCCGAACGCCGCGATCGAGGCGCTCACCCTCATCGAGTCCGAGGCATCCCGGGCCCTCACCGAGATGCGCGGGATGGTCCGGGTCCTGCGCCGCAATCAGCCGGTGGAGCTGGCGCCCAGCCCGCGGGTCAGCGATCTGGAGCTGCTCGCCGGCCCGGCCCGGCCCGGTCCGGCCGTCGAGGTGGAGATCACCGGCGCGGCCGACGACCTGCCGCCGCCGGTTGGGGCGGCGATCTACCGCCTCGCCCAGGAGTCGGTCACCAACGCCCGGCGGCACGCCCGGCGCGCGACCCGCATCGAGGTCCGCGTGGCGGTCGACGACACGTCGGTGCACCTGCGAGTGAGCGACGACGGCGACACCGCTCTCACCCGCCCGGCGGGTTCTTCGGGGTTCGGGCTCATCGGCATGATCGAGCGTGCCGACCTGCTCGGCGGCACCTGCGAGGCCGGCCCGGACCCGGACCGCGGCTGGACCGTGACCGCCGTGCTGCCGCGGACCGGGACCCCCGCATGAGCATCCGGGTCCTGGTCGCCGACGACCAGGAGATCGTCCGCACCGGCCTCGCGATGATCCTCAACGCCCAGCCGGGCATCGACGTCGTCGGGGAGGCCGCCGACGGGCGGCAGGCCGTTGAGCTGGCCCGGCGCCTGCGGCCGGACGTGTGCCTGTTCGACATCCGGATGCCCGGCGTCGACGGCATCGAGGCCACCCGGCTGCTCGCCGGCCCGGCCGTCGCGGAGCCGATGGCCGTCGTGGTGATCACGACGTTCGACCTCGACGAGTACGTCTACGCCGCGCTTCGGGCCGGTGCCAAGGGTTTCCTGCTCAAGGACGCCGGCACCGACCTGCTCGTGCGGGCCGTGCACGCCGCGGCGAACGGTGACGCGCTGATCGCCCCGAGCGTGACCGCCCGGCTGCTCGAGGCGTTCGCCGGCGCCGGGCCCGCCGCGCCGCCGAAGCAGCCGATCGAGGCGCTGACCGACCGCGAGGAGCAGATCCTGGTCGCCGTGGCCGGCGGGCGGACCAACAACGAGATCGCCCGCGAGTTCCACATCACGCTCAGCACGGTCAAGACCCACATCGCGAGCATGATGACCAAACTCGCAGCCCGCAATCGCGTCGAGGTCGCCATGTGGGCCCACGAGACCAACCGCGTCGGCCGGGGAGCCAAGCGGTAGCCCCGAAAGTACGGCCTCGCCCCCGAACCATCGGCCGGCACACTTGCGGCCTTTCTTCCGATGAGTTGACACCCCGCCGGCCGCCATGATTCGGGTCATGACGACGACCTCCGCCAGACCGGGGTGGCTCCTGCCCGCCGGGCTGATCCTGTTCAGCCTCGTCCCGGTGCTGGCCGGTGCGGCCCGCGTCGGCCAGCTGTCCACCGGCGCCCAGATCACGCCGGACAACGCGCGGTTCTTCGCCTCACCCGTTCCCGTGGTGGTGCACATCGTCACGGTCAGCGTCTACGCGCTCCTGTCGGCTTTCCAGTTCGCTCCGGGGCTCCGCCGCCGGCGCCCCGGGTGGCACCGCGCGGCCGGCCGGCTGCTGGTTCCCAGCGGCATGCTGGCCGCCTCGGCAGGGCTGTGGATGACCCTGTTCTACCCGCACCCGCCGAGCACCGGCTGGCTCCTCACGGTGTTCCGGCTCGTGTTCGGCTCGGCCTGGATCCTGTTCCTGGTTCTCGGTTTCACCGCGATCCGGCGCTGGGACGTGGTCCGGCACCGGGCCTGGATGATGCGCGCCTATGCGGTCGGCATGGGCGCGGGCACCCAGCTGTTCACGCTGGCGCCGATGCTGGCCTTCGGCTCGCCCGACCGGCTCAGCGTCGCGCTGGGGCATCTGGCCGGCTGGGTGATCAACGTCGTCGTGGCCGAATGGCTGATCCGCAGGCCCACTCGCCGGGCCGGTGTTTCCGGCCCGCTGATTCCCGCATTGGAGACCCGATGAAAGCCATTGTTCAAGACCGGTACGGCTCGCCCGACGTCCTCGCGCTCCGGGAGGTGCCCACGCCGGCACCCGCTCCCGGCGAGCTGCTCGTCCGGGTGCACGCGGCCTCGGTCAACGCCTACGACTGGCACGCCGTGCGCGGTGATCCCTACCTGTACCGCCTGAGTTTCGGGCTGGGCAAGCCCAAGACCAGCATCCGTGGCCAGGACTTCGCGGGCCGGGTGGAATCGGTGGGCACGGGCGTGACGAGGTTCGGTCCCGGTGACGAGGTGTACGGCGACCTCGGTTATGCCAGTGGGGCGTTCGCCGAACATGTGTGCGTGCCGGACGCTCTGGCGGAGCCGAAGCCGGCGAACCTGACCTTCGAGCAGGCCGCCGCCGTGCCGCTGGCGGCCAACACCGCCCTGGTCGGCCTCCGGGACGTGGGGCAGGTGCGGCCGGGACAGCGGGTCCTGATCAATGGGGCGTCCGGAGGGGTGGGGACGTTCGCCGTCCAGCTGGCCAAGGCGTTCGGCGCGGAGGTGACCGCGGTCTGCAGCACTCGGAACGTCGAGCTGATCGGCTCGCTCGGCGCGGACCACGTCATCGACTACACGCGCGACGACTTCACCCGGAGCGGCCAGCGCTACGACGTCGTTTTCGACCTGGTGGGCAATCATTCGCTGACCGACCTCCGGCGCGCTCTGACGCCCCGGGGGACGCTGGCGCTCTCCGGCGGGGGCGTGTCCGAAGGTGGCAGCTTCTTCGGTCCGATGGCGCTGATGCTCAAAGGCAAGCTGGTGGCACCCTTTGTCCGCCAGCGGCTTTCGTTCGTCACCGCGAAGCAGAGCAGGGAGAACCTGGCGACGCTGCGGGAGCTCATCGAGTCCGGGAAGATCGCGCCGGTCGTCGACCGCACCTACCCGCTGAGCAAGGTGCCGGAGGCGATTCGCTACCTCGAGGTGGAGCACGCGCGGGCGAAGGTGGCCATCACCATATGAGCCGTTCGGGGTAGGTCACTGCGTCGTTTGGTCGCTGTTGATTTCCGGGTGAGTAGGTAGCGTTACGGGCTGTCAGTACATAACCAACCCCTGCTACTTCGCGCAAAATTCCACCCTCTCCCTGCTGTGGATGGAGCGACAAACGATGTCACCTGATGACGTGGTACCCGACGCGCCGGCAACCGGTGAGACGTCGTGGTTCTGCTGCGGCAGTGCCTGGGGCCCGTGCGGGGCCACCGGGCACGGCGCCTGCGGCACCTGCAACTCGGGTAGCCGGCAGTGCGCCTGGCCGAACACCTCGGACGCCTGCTTCTCGATCACCCGGCCGGACCGCTGCGGCGAGGATCTGCTGCGCCGCACCTGCGGGCACACCTTCTTCGTGCGGAACCTGTGCCGCACCACGGAGATCGCGGTCACGATCGCCGATTGCGGGCCGCAGACCGACCTGTGGTGCGGCGAGCAGTCCTGCTGCAGCGGCAGCTGCGCGTCCAACCGGATCCTCGACCTGACCCCGTCCGCGTTCAGCGCGATCGGCAACCTGTCCAGCGGGATCATCCCGATGGCCGTGCACAGCTGAGGAGGTGCCCGACATGAACTCCCTTGACCGCAGAAGGTTTCTCACCCGGGCCGTGCTCGGCACCGCGACCACCGTGGTGACCGCCTCCGCGCTGGGCGCCGTCAGCCCCGAGGTGGCCATCGCCGAGCCGGCCTTCGAGGTCGAGCCCGGCGGGATCGACCCCAACTTCGCCGAGGGCCGGATCACCGGCATCAAGGGCGCGCTGCTGATGGTCTCCGGCTCCGACGGGGTGCTGCACCAGATCCAGCTCACCAGCGGCACCAGTGTGTGGAAGCTCCGCCCGGCCACGATCGACGCGGCCGCGGTCGGCGACGGCCTGTACGCCCGAGGGGTGCGTTTACCGGACGGCACGCTGGCCGCGGACGCGGTGTGGCTCAACATCGTCAACCTGCAGGTGAACATCACCTCGATCGGCAAGGACGTGCTGCACCTCGACCACAACGGCAACCTGATCGTCGGCCACGTGGTCGCCGGCACCACCGCCACGGTCTACAACGGCACGCCCGCGGTGACCGACCTGTCGCTGCTGCAGGTGGGCAAGCACGTCCAGGTGCTCGGCGCGTGGCGGCCGGACACGAACGAGGTCGACCTCGCCACGGTGTTCGCCGCAGCCTGACCATCCACTGAGGAAAGCAATGTGACATTGCTGCCATAGAAGGAAAGCAGCGTCACATTGCTTCTCCAATCCCGAAGGGAACGCCATGATGCAGTGGTTGGCGGGTGCGCAGCCGGTGCTGGTCGGCGGTGTGCTCGCGTGGGCGGGGGCGATCAAGGTGTTCGGGCGGTCCGCGGAGCTGGCGGCCCGCCGCTCGGCGCTCCGCCGGCTGGTCGGCACGGGCCGGGTTTTCGCCGTGTACCGCGCGGTCGGCGGGGTGGAGCTGGCGGTGGCGACGCTGCTGGTGCTGCCGCCCGCGCACCCGGCCAAGGGAATCGCGGCGCTGGTGCTCGCCGTGGGCATGGTCGGCTACCTGGGCTACGCCCGCTTCGCGGCGCCGGAGTCCTCGTGCGGCTGTCTGGGCGAGAAGCACACCCCGGTCCGCACCCGGAGCTTCGCCCGCGCCGGCGTGCTGGTGCTGGCGAGCGGCACGGCGATGTTCGCCATGGACTGGTGGCCGGTCCCGTTCCTCGACCGTCCCCTTGCGACGGTCGGGTTGCTGGCCGCCGAGGCCGCGCTGGTGGTGGTGCTCTCGCCGGAGCTGGACGGTGTGTGGCTGGTGCCGCTGCGCCGGTTGCGGCTGCGGATCAGCCACCCGCTGGCCGGCCGCCCGTTCGAGATCCCGCTGGAGTCCACCGTGCAGCAGCTGCACAGGAGCGCGGCCTACCGTGCGGTGGCCGACCAGCTCCGCTCGGACCTGTTGGACAGCTGGGACGAGGGCGAGTGGCGGATGCTCACCTACTCGACCGGCCCGGCGACCGCGGTGTTCGCCGTGCCACGCCTGAAGTACGACCCGGCGCAGGTCAAAGTGGTGCTGGTGGATGAGGAGGTGCTGGTCTAGACCGAAGTTACGAATGATTTCCTGATGCGACGAAAGCGTCCTTGGTCACCCTGGGCGTGACAAAGGACGCATTCGCCACACTCGGTGATCGACCCGTTCTCGCAGGTGAACCGCCGAAGGTCTACGCAGAGTCACAGCAACTTCGGTCTAGAACACCGCCTCACGGTTACGCCGGTTGGTTGAAGTACACGGTGCCGGCAATGGTCGCCTGGCTGGCGCCCGCGCTGGTCGCGCAGGCGGCCAGCAGCAGGTCCTTGGTCATGGTCAGGGCTTCGGCGGAAACCGGGAGTGCGGAGACCGTGTAGCCCTTCAGCGGGCCGTCGGTGACCTCGGCTCCGCCGTACGGCACGCCGTCAGCGACCCCGCCGGACACCTTGATCGTGCTCACCGACGGGGTCGTGGTCGGGGTGGCGCGGATCCAGGTGACCCGGACGGTCGCGGATCCGGTGAGGTTGGCGCAGTTGCCCTCGAGCGTGCCCATGTCCGGCACCTCGACGATCGCCCCGGTGAGCTTGTTCTTCACATCGGCTCGCCGGTCCACGCAGGATGCGGTCGTCGGGCTTGCGGCGACCTTGGTCGTGACAGGTGCGCCGTTGGTGAGTCCCTGGGCGGATTTCCCCGTGCCGGCGAGCGTGCACTCCACGGCGGCCGGGGCGCGGGCGGTGTCCGGCGGTGGCGTCGCACCAGCCACCATTCGCGGAATTGCCAGCCAGGTCGCGGCGACCCCGGCAACGGTTGCGACAACGGTGAACCAGACGCGCTTTCCTGTCATTTCTTCAGCGTCGGCCGGCCCGGCGGACGGTGTCAATCCATCCCGGACCGGCTTCACTCGTTTGTGGTGTTTTCCGAGTTGGGGCCGAATTCACCCGCTCGGGCATTTCCGGCGCACCGTGGAGGGAAGCCGGGCCGGCCACCGGTGCCCGGCGGAGTCCGGGCCACCAGTTCCACCGGCCGAGCAACCGCATCAGCGAGGGCACCAGGACCAGCCGGATCAGCGTCGCGTCCACGGTCACCGCGACCGCCAGTGCGAACCCGAGTTGTTGCAACTCGAGCGCCCGGCTGAACACCACGCTCGCGAACACCGCGACCATGATCGCCGCCGCCACGCTGATCAGCCGGGCGGTGCGCTGCAGGCCGATCGCGACGGCCTCGGTGTTGTCCCCGGTTCTGCGGTACTCCTCCTGGATGCGCCGGACCAGGAACACCTCGTAGTCCATGGACAGTCCGAAGAGGACGGCGAAGATGACCAGCGGCAGGTGCACCTGGATCGTGCCGAGGCTGGTGAACCCGAACACGTGCGCGGCCAGACCGTGCTGGAAGGCGAGCACGGTGAGCCCCAGGGCCACCATGGTCGCCAGCAGGTTCAGCAGCACCGCCTTGATCGGCAGCAGCAGGCTGCGGAACATCAGGGCCAGCAACAGCAACGACAGCGCCAGCACGAACCCGATCACCCACCAGAGCTTTCCGGCGGTCTCCTCCGTCACGTCGAGCAGCAGCCCGCCAGGTCCGCCGACGAGGACCTCGGGCCGGCCCGGCAGGGTCCGCGGTACCAGGTCGTCGCGGATCTCCCGGGCCAGCCCGGCCGAGCGGCCGGTGTCGGGCGCCGTCGTCGGCACGACTACCAGCAGGCGCAGCGTCCTGCCGTTGTCGACGTCCACCACCCCGGCCACCCCGGGATGTGCCCGCAGCGCGGCGGCCAGCGCGCCGGTGTCCGGCGGTGCGGTGCCGGGCCGCCGGGGGAGCACCACACCGACCGTGCCGGCGGCGCCGGCGAACCCGTCGCGTTCGACGATCCGCAGCGCCGGCCCGCTCGGCGTGCCGGCCAGGGCTCCGCGTCCGAAGTCGACACCCGTCCGCAGGGACAGGGCCGGTGCCGCGGCGGCGAGCAGAATCGCCATGGTGATCAGCGAGTACCGCCACGGATGGCGCATGAGGTGCCTGGCCCAGCGCGCCCACCGGCCGGCCCCGGGATCGCGCCGGCCGCGCAGCCACCGGGAGCCGGCGACCAGCAACGCCGGCAGCAGCGTGTGCACCGCGGCCAGAGCGACCCCGATGACCACCGCGGTGCCGAACGCGAACTCGCGGAACACTTGGGAGCGGACGAACAGCAGGCTGCCGGAGGCCAGCACGACCACGACCCCGGAGTACACCGCGGTGCGGCCGGCCGTGGCCACCGCCGTGGTCGCCGCCCGCTCGGGCGGTGTGCCCCGGCCACGTTCCTCGATGAACCGGCTGACCACGAGCAGCGCGTAGTCGATGCCGACCGCGACGCCCACCATGGAGACGATCGTGAGCAGCACGACGTCAAACCCGGCGGCCGGGGCGATCAGACCGAACAGCCCGAGGGTGACCGGCACCGACACACCGGCCAGGACCAGCGGGGCCAGCGCCGCGCCGAGCGTGCCCAGGCCGAGCAGCAGGATCAGCAGGGCGAGCGGCACGGCGACCAGCTCGGCCCTGGCCAGGTCGACCAGCTCGATGCGGCGCAGGTCGTAGTTGACCGGCGATTCGCCAAGCAGGTAAGCCTTGATCTCATTGTCCACGGTCGACGCGGCGGACTGGATCGCCGCGCGCTGCCGGGGGATGGCGAGCTGGCGGGTGCTGCCGTCGCCGGCCACGCCGACCAGGGCGTAGACATTGTGCGGATCGTGGTAGACACCCGCGAGGCCGGCGAACACCCCGCGGTCCCCGGTCGATCCGGCCCGGGGGAGCGGGAAAACCCCGCGCACGCCCGGATCCCGGCCGAGCGCTTCGGCGGCCGCGGCGGTCGCCGCCCGGAACACCGGATCGTCGTTGGTGCGCCGCTCGGACCGCACGACGAGGACCAGCTGCTCCTGCCCGAGCTGCGGCAGCTCGCGCGCGATGATCTGGCTGGCCCGTCCGGCCGGCGCGCCGTCGATCGCCGGCGACGGCGCGCCCACCGTGGACAGCAGCCGCGGCAGGCCGACCAGCGACAGCACCACCGCGGTCAGCCAGGCGGCCACGACCGGCCAGCGGTTGCGGGCGCACCACCCGCCCAAACCACCACCGAAGAACACCGCGCCGAGCCTAGGAGTGTCCCGGCCCCGGAACCCGGTCCCGCACCGGAATTCACCCGAACCGGGAATTACCCGGGCCGTCATTACCGAGCACGCTGAGGGACATTCCACTGTGGAAAGGGTGCGCCGCCGATGGTGAGTCCGCTGGATCTGGCCGGTATCGTCGACCCTGAGCTACGCGCATCGTTCGAGCTGTGCGACCGCGTGCACCGGGAATCTGACACGGTTACCCACTTCCTGGTGTCCGCCTACCTGCCGGGGCCGAAGCAGCCGTACGCCCATGCCCTGTACGGGTTCTTGATCACCGCGGACCGGCTGGCCGACGAGGGTGAGCCCGGGGCGTTCGCCGAATGGGAGGCGGCGAGCCTCCGGGAGGTCGCGGCCGGGCACAGCGACCACCCGCTGCGCCGGGCGTTCGTGCACACCCTCGGTCTGTGGGAGCTGGATCCGGCGCTCGTCGCCGACTTCCTCGCCGCCACGGGGCAGGACGCCGAACGGACCGCGCCGTTCGCCACCTTCGAGGAGCTTCGGGTGTTCCTGCGGGGGGTCGCGGGGATTCCGGCGCGGCTGCTGCTGCCGGTGCTCGAGCCGGTCCGGCCGAGCCCGGCGGCGTCCGCGTTGATGTCGTTGCTGGGCGAGGTGTTCCAGCTGATCGACATCTTCCGGGACTTCGCCGCCGACCTGGCCGCCGGCCGGTGCTACCTTCCCGCCGCGGACGTGGACCGGTTCGGTGTGCGGCTGGACGGAACGACCATCTCCGGTGACATCGACGGCCTGCACGCGCTCCAGGCGGGGCGAGCCCGGCGGATGATGGACGAGGGCTCGGCCGTCGTCGACCTCGTCCATCCCTCCAGCCGGTCCTTTCTGACCGAAGCCATTGCTGCCTGCCACGCCTATCTCGATCAGATCAGCCGGCGCGGGGAGCGGATTCCCGCCGCGAGCGACGGTTCCGGCGAACTGCCGCGACCGCGCATGCCGGCGATCCCGGGCCGGGCCGCGGGCCCGCCGGCGATCCCGCCGGACCGGTTGCCCCGGCACATCGCCGTGATCATGGACGGGAACGGGCGGTGGGCCCGGCGCCGCGGCCGGCCGAGGCTCGCCGGCCATGTGGCGGCCGAACACGCGGTCCGTGATCTTGTCGAGGCCGCGCTGGATCTGGGGCTGCAGTACGTGAGCGCATTCGCGTTCTCCACCGAGAACTGGTCCCGACCCGCCGACGAGGTCGCCGGGCTGATGGCACTACTCGCGCGGCGGCTGCCGGAAAGCGTCGACTGGCTTCGGCGGCAGGGCGTGCGGGTGCGCTGGGCGGGCCGGCGGGACCGGGTGCCGGACGAGGTGCGGGCCGAGCTGGAGACCGCGGAGCGGCTCACCGCCGGCAACGACCGGCTCACCGTGATCATCTGCCTGGATTACGGCGGGCGGGCGGAGATCACGCACGCGGCCCGGTGCCTCGCCCGGGACGCGGCGGCTGGCCGGGTGGATGTGGACTCTGTGCGGGAGCAGGACTTCAGCCGCTACCTGTACCTGCCTGACGTGCCGGACGTGGACCTGATCGTGCGCACCTCAGGTGAGCAGCGGATCAGCAACTTTCTGCTGTGGCAGTCGGCCTACGCCGAGTTGATGTTCGAGAACGTGCTGTGGCCGGATGTCGACCGTCGCCATCTCTGGCGTGCCCTCGAGGAGTTCGCCGCCCGTGACCGCCGCTTCGGCGCCGTTCCCGTGGTCGTGAACCGGTAGCGGTCAGAACCGCCAGCCGGCGAACAGGGCGGGTGCGGCGGCCAGCACGCTGAACCGGATGAACCGGCCGAGGAGTCCGGCGGAGACGAACACGGTCAGGTTCATCCGGACCAGCCCGGCCATGACCGTGGTGGCCATGAACGGTGGCACGCCGACCAGCGCGCTCACCCCGTAGGTGCCGACCATCCAGTGCGGGTGCCGTTCGCAGCGCTCGGTGATCCGGGCGAACCACGCCCGGATCCGCTTGGTGCGCAACGCGAACCGTTCGCTGCCACCGGTCTTCGGCTTGCGGTGCAGGAACTTCGGCAGATGGAAGGAGCCGCGCGCGGCGTAGTAGTAGACCAGCTTGCCGGCCACCTGGCCGACCGCGATCACCGCGCCGAGCGCCAGCCACGGCAGGCCCGGCTCGCGGGTCACCAGTCCGATCAGGAAGATCTCCACGCTGATCAGCGGCAGCAGCGCGGACCCGAACGCGACGCCCAGGCTCACCGCCAGCCACATCAGCATGCGTGGATTCCTCCCTACCCCAGCCCTCACGCTAGGGCGACCGCCGGGTCGCGGCATCGGGGAACGCCCGGGTATTCGGGCCCCGACCCTGACACGTTTCGCGGCTCGGGTCAGTTCAGGGCGATGAATGCGTCCTTCCTCGCACCGGGCGTGAGGAACGACGCATTCATCGCATTCAGACCAGGTCGAGATCCAGCCCGCCGGTCAGCCGGAGCTCGCGGAGCGGCTGGCCGCCGGCGTCCAGCGTGCGGACGGTGCCGTCCGGCGCCCATCCGGCGCGCCGGTAGAACGACAGGGATGCGTCGTCCGCCACCGGAACCCAGGCGATTCCGCGGGTGGCACCGGCTTTGCGCAGGCGCTCCCCGGCGGCGGCCAGCAGCCGGCCGCCGTGCCCGCGCCGGCCCCAGCGGGGTTCCACCAGCAGGGCGCTCACCAGGGCCACGCCGGCCGCGTCGGGTGGGGGGGTGCCGGCCGCGCCGGCCGACTCGTCCTCGGGTGCCGGGCCGGCCGCGGCGAACCCGACCGTCCACCCTCCTTCGGTGGCAACGAGAACCGTGGCCGGGCCGTGCTCGATGGTCTGCCGCCACTGCGCCGCCGCGCCGTCCTCGGAAAGCTCGGCGAGCACTGCGGCGGGCAGGATCCCGGTGTAGGCGGTGCGCCAGGTGCCGAGCTGGATCCGGGCGATCTCCGCTGCGTCATCGGATGTGGCCGGTCGAACGTCGGCATCTGCCATACCCGCAAGGTATCGCTGCCGTACGCTGCCAGCCGTGCTCACCCCGCCCGGCTACGAGAGGCTCGACGTCCTGGGCCGGGGTGGCTTCGGCGTGGTGTACCGGGCGCGGCAGGTCACCATCGACCGCGAGGTGGCGGTCAAGGTGGACAGCCGGGTCATCCTGGACGACCGCGACCAGCGCCGGTTCCTCCGCGAGGTGCGCGCCGCCGGGCGGTTGTCCGGCCACCCCAACGTGGTGGAGATCTACGACGCGGGCGTGCTGCCGGACGGGCACCCGTACCTGGTGATGGAGCTGTGCCCGGGCGGGTCGCTGGCCGGGCGCGGGCCGCTGCGCCCGCCCGACGTGGCCGGCATCGGCAGCGGCATCGCCGACGCGCTGGCCACCGCGCACGGGCTCGGCGTGCTGCACCGGGACATCAAGCCGGGCAACATCCTGATCAAGCGGTACGGCACGGTCGGGCTCAGCGACTTCGGCCTGGCCGCGCTGATCGACCAGGGCCGGGACTCCTCGGTGACGCTGGCCGCGCTCACCCCGGCCTACGCCGCGCCCGAGGCGTTCCACCTGCACCCGCCGACGCCGCAGTCGGACATCTACGCGCTCGGCGCCACCCTCTACGCGCTGCTCGCCGGCCGCCCGCCGCGCTTTCCCGCGGGCGGCGCCGACCCGAGCGTCCCCGAGATCATCCGCCTGCACGACGCCCCGGTGCCGGACCTGCCCGGCGTGCCGCCCGAGCTCACCGCGGTGCTGCGCCGCTCGCTCGCCAAGGAACCGGGCTGGCGCTACCCGGACGCGGCGGCGTTCCGCGACGACCTGGCCCGGTTCGCCGGCCGGTCGCAGGTCTCCACGACCGTGCCCGTGCTGCCGCCGCCGGTGGCACCGCAACCCGGGGCGTGGTCGGGGGCCGGGTCGACGGAGTCCCGGCCGGGCGGTCGAAACCGCCGGGCGGTCCTGCTCTCCGGGGTCGCGCTGGTGGTGGTGCTGGCGCTGATCGGTGTGTGGTACTTCGCCGTCCGGGACGATCCGGGTGCCCAGGGCGGCGGCGCGGCCTCGTCCGGCGGTTCGGCGACCCTCACCACCTCCCAGGCACCGGACCCGGCGCAGACGTTCGGCATCGAGACCGTCGTGGACCGTTGCCCGGCCGCCGGGGTGGCGGGCGGGCAGGCACGCTGCGCCAAGCGGGCCGAGTGCTGGAGCGGCATCGTGGTCATCCAGGGCGAGCTGACCAGCATCCGGAAGCTGCCGTGCGAGCAGAAGCACGCCTACGAGACCTACGCGATCGCGCTCGTCCCACCCGACGTGGCGGACCCCTACCTGGACGTGCTCGAGGCCAACCCGACGGTGGCCAAGGTGTGCGCCAAGGAGGTCCTGCTCGCCTCCCGGTTCGGCGAGGCGCTGAAGCTCCCGGCGACCAAGTGGGAGCCGCAGGTGCTGCCGCCGACCCCGGACGACCGGAAGGCGGAGCGCAACGTCTACCGGTGCGTCGGCACCCTCACCGAGGAGGACGGCAGCCAGGGCTCCGCGTTCCGGCCCAGTCAGTGATGGTTGTCAGATCCTGCCGGTGGCGACATTGTGTGGAGTCGCCGCGGCCTGGTGGCACGGCCTGTGGGCTGAGTCGCCGACCTGGATGCCGCCCACTACCGCAACCTCGGCCGGCGTGGCTCGGCACACGCTGCCGAACGGCGGCATGATCACCAGGATGGGAAGTCCACACTCACAATCGAGCGTGGATTTCCCATTTCGGCGATCATCAGCCGACTCCCGCCAATAACCGTTCAACGCTGGTCAGGGGTGTGTGCGAGGGTGCACTCATGACCCAGACAGCGCTTTCCGATACCCGTGCCGGGACTCCTGCCTGGCTGGCCTGGGGTGGGCTGGGGATCGTGTACGTGGTGTGGGGGTCGACGTACCTGGCCATCCGGTTCGTGGTCGGGTCGATGCCGCCGATGCTGTCCGGCGGGGCGCGGTTCGTGCTGGCCGGGGTCGTGCTGCTGGCCGGCGTGCTGGTGCTGGCCGGGCGCGGGGCGCTGCGGATGACCCGCAAGCAGCTCGGCAGCGGGTTGCTGATCGGGTTGCTGCTGCCGGCCTGGGGCAACGGGATGGTGGTGATCGCCGAGCAGCACGTGGCGTCCGGGCTGGCCGCGCTGCTGATCGCGTCGGTGCCGCTGTACGTGGTGGTGCTGCGCCGGCTGCTGGGGGAGCGGCCGCCGGCGATCACGCTGGTGGGCGTGTCGATCGGGATGGCCGGGCTGGCGCTGCTGCTGCTCGGCGGGCCGGTGGCCGGGGCGCACGGGTCGGCCGGCTGGGCGCCGTGGCTGGTGCTGCTGGCGGCGCTGGGCTGGTCGGTCGGCTCGGTGGCGAGCACCCGGCTTCCGGTGCCGCCCAACCCGTTCACGCTCTCCGCGGTGGAGATGGTGGCCGGCGGCACCGCGATGATGATCGTCGGCATGGTCACCGGCGAGCGGCTGGACCTGGGCGCGGTCACCACGACCTCGTGGTTCTCCTGGGGGTATCTGATCCTGTTCGGCTCGCTGCTGGCGTTCAGCTCGTACGTGTTCATCCTCGGCAAGCTGCCGGTGTCCACGGTGGCCACCTACGCCTACGTGAACCCGGTGATCGCGGTGGTGCTCGGCGTGCTGTTCGCCGGTGAGCACTTCGGGTTCGCCCAGCTCGCCGGCGGTGTGGTGGTGCTGGCCGCGGTCGTGCTGGTGGTGCGCGCCGAGCGGCGGCCGAAGCCGGAGCCGCCGTGCGGGGAAATGTCGGTGCCGGATGGCACGGTGCGGACATGACGGAGACGATCACGGCGAGCGCGGCCCGGCGGATGGCACTGGCCGCGCAGGGGTTCGCCGACCCGCGGCCGGCCGGGGAGCCGTCCCGCCGGCACCTGCAGAAGGTGCTCGCCCGCACCCAGGTGCTGCAGCTCGACTCGGTGAACGTCGCCGTGCGGGCGCACTACATGCCGGTGTTCAGCCGGCTCGGGCCGTACGAACCGTCCCTTGTGGACGATGCGGCGTGGGCGCACTCGGCCCGCCGGCCGCGGTTGCTGGTGGAGTACTGGGCGCACATGGCGAGCCTGATGCCGGTGGCGGACTGGCCGCTGCTGCGCTGGCGGATGCGTCACTACGAGGAGCAGTTCTGGGGTTACGACGCCCAGAAGCTGGCCGAGCACGCGGGCCTCTTCGGCGACCTGCTGGCCGCGGTGAAGGAGCTCGGCCCGGTCAGCGCCGGGAAGCTGGAGGACGAGCTCGGCGGCAGCGCGCGCCATGCCCGGGCCTCCGGCGGCTGGTGGAACCGGTCGGACGTCAAGCACGCCTGCGAGTACCTGTTCGCCGCCGGGCAGCTCACCTGCGGGGCGCGGCAGGGCTTCGAGCGCCGCTACGACTTACCCGAGCGGGTGCTCCCGCCCGAGGTGCTGGCCGCGCCGCCGGTCTCCGACGAGGAGGCGGCCCGCCGGCTCACCCTCCGCGCCGCCGTCGCGCACGGCGTCGCCACCGAGCCGGACCTGCGGGACTACTACCGGCTCAAGCCCGAGCGCAGCCGCCCGGCGGTGGCCGAGCTGGTGGACACCGGCCTGCTCGAGCCGGTCACGGTGCGCGGCTGGCGGCACCCGGCCTACCGGCACCCCGATGCCCGGCTGCCCCGCAAGATCACCGGTCGGGCCCTGCTCTGCCCGTTCGACCCGCTGATCTGGGAGCGCGCCCGCACCGAGCGGATCTTCAACTTCCACTACCGGATCGAGATCTACGTCCCGGAGGCCAAGCGCGTCCACGGCTACTACGTGTTCCCGTTCCTGCTCGACGGGGAGCTGGTGGCCCGGGTCGACCTCAAGTCCGACCGCGCGGCCGGGGTGCTCCGGGTTCAGGGGGCGTTCGCCGAACCCGGCGTGGATGTGTCCCGGGTGGCCGCCGAACTCGCCGGGGAGCTCCAGGTCATGGCCGAGTGGCTGGAGCTCGACGGCATCGTGGTGGTACCGCGCGGTGATCTTGCCCGCCCGCTCGCCTCGGCGTTCGGCACCACGGCTACCCGAAGCCGGAACACGGCTACCCGAAGCCGGGACACGGCTACCTGAAGGCGGGACACGGCTTCACGAAGGCGGGACACGGCTTCACGAAGGCGGGACACGCCCGGGTGGGGACCACGGCACCGGCGTGTCCCGGTTTGGCGTAGGTGTGTTCCGGTTTGGTGGCTCGGCGATCGGGAGCGCGACGTGACGCAGTATCCGCAGTAGGGAAAGCAACGTCACGTCGCGCTCCTTCAACCAACCCCCCGGCCCGTCTTAGGCGGTGGCCGGACTGACAACGGCTGAGCCGGAGGCTGTGCGGCCGCGGATCCGGAGCGCCAGGGCGGACTCCGGGCGGCTGCCGGAAAGCGGGAGCTCACTGCGGGCCTCGCCGGTGCCCGAGGACAGATCGATCTCGGCGGGCGAGCCGGACCGCACGCCGACCCGGATCGCGCCGGAGCCGGTCTGCAGCTCGATCTGACCGGAGGCGGCGTCGGCCACGGTCAGGTCGCCACTGCCGGTGCGGGCCATCAGGTCGCCGGACACCGCGCCGACCCAGACGTCGCCGCTGCCGGTGAACAGCGTCGTCGGCCCGCCGACCGCGATGACCTCGAGGTCGCCGGTGCCGGTCCGGGCCCGCAACCCGACCTGCATCGGGCCGAGCCGCACCGAACCGGAGCCGCTGTTGACGTTGGCCAGGCCGTCCGCCCGATCCGCGGTGACCTCGCCGGAGCCGGTGTGCAGGTCCAGCCGCCCGGCCGGGCCGGTCACCACGATGGGCGCGGGTCCGGTGCGCGCGGTCACGTGCGAGCCCGCGGGCACCCGCACGGTGACCGCGACCGGCACGCCGCGCAGCGGCAGGGCCTTCGGCGTGCGCACGACCAGCCGGCCGGCGGTCTGGTCGATCCGGGTCTGCCGGACCGCCTCGGCCGGCGACAGCTCGACGGCCTCGTCGCCGAACTGGCCGCTGACCCAGGAGATGAAGCTGGACATGCCCTGCATCCACGGGCTGGCGCCGGCCGGGTCGTGCCGGACCTCGACGTGGGCGCCGGGCTCGTCACTCAGCCGCACCTCGACGCGGCCGGCACCGACGACGACGTCCACCTCGATCGGCCCGTCGACCTCGTAGCTCTGCTGGCGCACCGGGGGCGCCGTCTGCTCCTCGGTCATGCTGTGTCCTCTCAAAGAGGGTTCTGCACAAGGTCTGTGGTTGCCCTTGGCACCCTTGTCTCGTCGGCGCGACGGTCGGCTGGCCCGATTGCTCACGTGGGCCAATGGGCGCGAGGGCCGTTCGCTTTCCGGCCCAGCGAGGGTAGGCCGGAGGCCTGCCCTCGCGGCCGGACCGGCGACCACCTACTCAACCGGCACCGAGACTCCGGCGAACGTTGCCCTCGTCATGGGCACTGCCACCACTCCAACCGGGATTGCGCAGAACCCTCAGCCTTCGTACCAGCCGTGCACGCGCGAGGAGGGGCCGCCGCCCTGCTGCTCCCAGCCCTGCTTCCACTGGCGCTTCCACTGCTGCTTGGCCGCGCGCAGGCTTTCCTTGTCGCCGTGCAGCGCGGACTGGAGGGCCTGCTGGACGAACGTGTTGAGCGAGACGCCCTGCGCCGCGGCGGCCGACTCGGCCTTGGCCTTGAGCTGCTCGAACAGGCGGAGCGTCATGCGGCTCATGTCGCCGCCCTCATCGGTGGGCGGCGGAGGCGGCGGCTCCTCGGACCGCGGCGGCGCGGTGGGCGTGACGACCACCTGCACGTCCCGGCCGTCCAGCCGGACGTCGACCACATGGTCGTCCAGCGAGGCGGTGACCTCGGCGGCCAGGTCGGAGAGGGCGTTCATGATCGCCAGCCGGGCGGCGGGTTCGAGCGCGGCGGCGAGCACCGCCGCGGCGCGCCGGGTGTTCTCGTCGCCGGCCGAGGCGGTGGTGGTGAGGTCCTCGCGGAGTGCGGCGAGGTACGGGCTGAGATCCATGACATCACTATGACGTCAAATCTGACATCAGTCAAGCGTCCTATGGCACCACCATGATGGCGCGTGGCATGCCGCGGCTGCACGTGCATCGGCAGTTAGGCTCACGGCGGGGTCGGAGTGGAGGAGGACTTGATCATGGTGGACACCGTCTCGCCCAAGGTGGAACTGATCGCGAAGACCGAGTTCTTCCCGCCAGCGGACGTGCCGTGGTCCACCGACGCGGACGGCGGCGAGGCGCTGGCCGAGTTCGCCGGCCGGGCCTGCTACCAGTCGTGGAAGAAGCCGAACCCGGCCACCGCCACGAACGCCGGCTACCTGCGGCACATCCTCGAGGTCGGCCACCTGTCCGTGCTGGAGCACGGCACGGTCACCTTCTACATCACCGGCATCTCCCGGTCGCTGACCCACGAGCTGATCCGGCACCGGCACTTCTCCTACTCGCAGCTGTCCCAGCGCTACGTCCCGGAGAAGAACGCGGCCATGGTCGAGCCGGCCGTGATCGCGGCGGATCCCGAGCTGCACCAACGTTTCCTGGCCGCCGCCGAGGCCAGCGTGGCGGCCTACACGGAGCTGCTGGCGGGCCTGGAGGAGCGCTTCGCCGACGTGCCGAACCCGACGCTGCGCCGCAAGCAGGCCCGGCAGGCGGCCCGCGCGGTGCTGCCCAACGCCACCGAGACCCGCATCGTGGTCACCGGCAACTACCGCGCCTGGCGCCACTTCATCGCCATGCGCGCCACCGAGCACGCCGACGTCGAGATCCGTGAGCTGGCCGTGGAATGCCTGCGCCAGCTGCACAAAGTGGCCGCCAACGTGTTCGGCGACTTCGAGATCGCCACTCTCCCGGACGGCACCGAGGTCGCCTCCAGCCCATTCGTCACGGAGGGCTGAGTCGGTGAAGCGCTTGGTCGTCGACCTCATCCCCGGCGACTACACCATCGCCCGCCTCGCCCCCGGCACGCTCCATGAAGCCACCGGGTTGTTCGAGCGGGCCGGCTCCGCGCTGGTTTCGCTGACCAGCACACCGGACGAGGTCTCCGTGGTCTGCCCGTCCGGTCTCGCGCCGGCGGCCGAGAAGGTGGACCACGGCTGGCGGCTGCTCACCGTCCGCGGCCCGCTCGAGTTCACCCTCACCGGGATCATGGCCGCGCTCGCCGGCGAGCTGGCCGCGGCCGGGGTGAGCCTGTTCGCGGTGTCCACCTACGACACCGACCACATCCTGGTCAAGGTCGCCGACCTCGGCCGCGCGATCAAGGCGCTCACCGAGGCCGGCCACGAGGTGCACCAGCCGGCGACCTAGATCCGGCTGCGGGCCGTGCGGCCGACGGCCACCGCGCCCAGCGCCAGCGTGGCGGCCAGCAGCAGCGCCGTCTCGGTCCACTGGAACCGCCAGTACCGGTCCGCCGGGTGGTAGTAGATGACCTGACGGAGGTCCGGGTCGATCCCGCCGAACCCGCAGACACGGTTCGGCCCGCACTCGACGTACGCCACCTCCTCGGGGACTACCCGGCCGTTGGCGTCGATGAACTCGGTGCGCACGACGAACGAGTCGTTCGGCGGCGCGGACCGGACCGGGTCCGCCAGGACCACTCGCTCCGGTGTGGCGTAGTTCTCGCGGACGTGGAAGAGGAACAAGCTCAGGATCGCCGCGATCACCAACCCGAGGGTGACCGCGATGGCCGGCATGGTCCGCCGGAACGCCGCGCCCGCCGCCACGCCGACCACGAACGCGAACAGCCACCACGCCGCCGGGACCACGCCGGTGACCACGAACATGCCGACGTTGCCGAACTTCTCGGCCCGGCTGGAGCCCTCGAACGTCGCCAGCCAGGCGCTGTTCATGGCGCCGAAGGCCAGGCCGGCGAGCACCACCAGGGTGGTCAGGACGCCGAGCTTCACCGCGAGCCAGCGGCGCAGCGACATCGACTGGGTCCAGGCGAGCCGGTGTGTGCCCTTCTCGAACTCCCGGGCCAGCGTCGGGGCGCCCCAGAACAGGCCGATCAGCGCCGGGGCCAGCGGTAGCCAGGTGAGGACGTTGTTGACCAGCCGGAACCGGTCGCCGAGGGCGGCTTCGAGCGCGTTCTGATCCCCGGCGAGCCGGTCGGCGAGGTCGGCGTTGCCCAGGCCGTTGATGAGCAGGAACAGGCCGAGGGCCGCCAGCAGCGCGGCCGTGACCAGCACCTGGGATCGGTGCTGGCGCCAGGTGAGCCACAACATGGTCGGGTCTCCTCTTCTCGCTTCAGGCGCTGGCCAGCGCGGGACGGGGCAGCGCGGCGGCGTCCGGCCGGCGCAGGTACGCCAGCACCAGCTCCTCCAGGCCGGCCGGGCGGGCGGTCCACCGCGGGTCGAACACCGGCGCGGCCGCGGTGCGGACCAGCAGCGTCGCCTGCTTGCCGGTCCGGCTCTCCTCGACCACCGCCACCTGGGCGGGGAGCGTGTCGGCCAGCTCGGCCGGTCCGGTCAGCACCCGGTGGGTGCCGGCCAGTTCCTCCAGGTCGCCGCTGACCTGCACCCGCCCCCGGTTGAGCACGATCAGCCAGTCGCAGGTGTTCTCCAGGTCGGCGACGATGTGCGAGGACAGCACCACGGTCATCCCGGTCTCGGCGACCGCCGACATCAGCGCGCGCATCAGGTCGTGCCGGGCCAGCGGGTCGAGGTTGGCCAGCGGCTCGTCGAGCAGCATCAGGTCCGGCCGCTTGCCGAGCGCGACGGTCAGCGCGACCTGCGCCTGCTGCCCGCCGGACAGCTTGCCGACCTTGCGGTTCAGCGGGATTTCCAGCGTTGCCAAGCGTTTCTCGGCCATGTCGTGGTCCCAACCCGGGTTCATGTGCCGGCCGAACCGCAGCATGTCGGCGACGGTGAACCCGTCGTAGAGCGGCCGGTCCTGGGCCATGAACGCGACCCGGGGCAGGGTGTTGGTCCGCCCCGGCGGCAGGCCGAACACGCTCAACTCGCCCTGGGTCGGCGCGAGCAGACCGACGACGAGGTGCAGCAGCGTGGTCTTGCCGGCCCCGTTCGGCCCGACCAGCGCCACCACCCGGCCGGCCGGGACGCTGAGCGAGCAGTCGCGCAGGGCCCAGGTGCGCCGGTAGCGCTTACCGACGCCGGTCGCGGTCAGGACCGTGTCCGTTCCCACCGTCATGCGATTCCCTCCCGAAAGGAGTCGAAGACCACCGAGGTGTACAGGGCCACCAGGTCCTCCTGGTCCAGGCCGGCCTCCCGGGCGTCGCGCACCCAGTCGGCGAGTCGCTGGCGCAGCCGAGCGCTGTCGGCCTGCGACGCCCCACCCAGCGACTGCCGCACGAACGTGCCCAGCCCGGGCTGCGCGGCGACCAGCCCCTCCCGTTCCAGCTCGCGATAGGCCTTGAGCACGGTGTTCGGATTGATCGCGAGCTTGGCCACCACGTCCTTCGCCGTCGGCAGCTGGTCGCCGGGCTGCAGCGTCCCGAGCCGCAGGGCGTGCTTCACCTGGTGCACGAGCTGCAGGTAGGTCGCCACCCCCGAGCCGCGATCCAGCCGGAACTCGATCACGCCATCACCCTTTCACTAATGAAGTAGTGAAAGAGTGAAGGATGTGGCGGTTGCTGTCAAGCGTCGGCGTTCTCGCAGGAGGCTCAGGCGCCGGGGTGGGCGACCCGGCGCGTCAGCTCGAAACATGGTCACCCCCGGCGGCTCGACCGCGCCCGCACGAGGTCGGCCAGCCCGGTGGCGCGTGCCGCCTTTTGGCCACTTCGTTACGAAATCGCGAAAGGGTTGCGGGTAATGCAGTTCCGGCAACCCGGTCTTGTCCCGCTGCGGGAACTTCGCAAGGCTTGAGCCCGTGGCATCGGGTGAGGCGTCGGAGGTCGGACATGGCGCGCCAGGGCAGGCGGGACAAGGACGGGAAGAGGGTGGCCGCCGAAGCCGGTTCGGTACCAATGATTAACCGAACACTGGAACTCGAGTTGTTGCGTGAACATCTGGCTCAGGTCGCCCGGGGAGAGCCGGGACGTGCTGTTTTGTTGCTCGGCGAATCGGGCGTCGGCAAGTCTCGGCTGGCCGGCGAGGTGATCGCAGAAGCCAAGCGGGTCGGGATGTCGGCGATCACCGCTCAGTGCCTGGGGCGCGGTGCGGAGCCATTGTTGCCGTTGAAGGATGCGCTGACCACCTATCTGGGACACAGCCCTGAGCGAATGCGGCGCACCCTGATCGGCGCGGCCCCACGATTACTGGACGCAATCCCGTTCATCGGCAAGTTCCTGGGTAGAATAGGCGATTCGCTGCTCGCTGGTCACTCGTTTCGCGGGGCGAGCCTCGACGGCGTGTACGAGGAAGTGGCCAGGATCCTGACCGGCGTCTCCGAAAAGAGCGGGTTATGTCTGCTGGTCGAGGACCTGCACGCGGCCGATCGCGACACGCTGTTCTTCTTGAACTACTTCCTGCGGAAAGTCCGCGACAGTCGTATCGTGGCGATTTTCACCATCCAGGAGGAGCAACTGCTCGCCGCCCCCGACCTGGCCGACCTGGTCGCCCAGTGGACCGCGGAGGGATACGCAATATTGACGATACTGCCACTGGAACGCGCGCATGTGGGGGAGTACGTGCAGAAGGTCGCGGCCCTGGGCATCGTGCCGGATGAGGCGTTCGTGGACCGGCTGTTCAGCCTGACCGGGGGCAACCCCTTCTTCCTGAAGGAGTCGTTGCAGTTGCTTGCCCAGTCGTCCTCGCCCGGGGCTGGGCCGGCAGAGGTGCCGCTCACCGTGCCCCGGCGGGTCGAGGCGGTGCTGCAGCGCCGGCTGGAGAAGGCTGAGAGGACGACGCGGGGGTTCATCGAGGCTGCCGCGGTGGTACTCGAGACGGCGCAGGAACTGGAGCCGATCGCGTACGTGATGGAAGCCGAGACCGGCACGGCGATCCGGGCCCTGGCCGTGGCGTGCGACTTGCGGTTGATGCAGGAAGGGCCGCATGGTGAGGTCGGCTTCGTCCATTTCCTGATGCAGCGGGAGGTGTACACGCGGATGGGCGCCAACTATCGCCGGTACCTGCATCTGCGGGCGGCGGAGTGGTTCGAGCGCGCCGGCCGGTTCGCCTCGGCCGCGTTCCATTTCGAGCGCGCCGAAAGCCCGGACGACATGGTGCGAACAGCGATGCGGGCGGCGGCCCAGGCGGAACAGTCCGGAATGTTTCACTCGGCGCTGATGCTGTACCAGAAGGTGCGTCCGCACGTGGAGATCGAGGAGATCGGACCGCTGCTCGGGCGGGCGCTGGTGACGCTCGGCAACTGGGATCAGGCGCAGGAACTGGTTGACCGGTTGCCCGCGTCCGACGGTCGGGTGCGGTTGCTCCGCTCCGAACTCCGTTTCGTGCGCAGTGACTTCCGTGGTGCGCGGGACGAGGCCGAGGCGGCGTTGGATGACGGTTCGGCTGACCGGCTCCAGGTCCTGATCCGGCTGGCCGACATCGGTCTGTATCTCGGTGAGTTCCCGGACGCGGCGCGGTACGGCCGTGCGGCGCTCGCCGAGGCTGAGCGGTCCGGCGGGGCCAACGCCCGGGCCCGCTGTCTGGGCATTCTGGGGGCGACCGAGTTCTTCGGTGGCAACATCGACGAAGGTGAGACGTATTTCCTGCGTGCGCTGGACCTGCTGACCCGCGCGCCGGATGACGATCGTGACGTGACGGTTCAGACGACTCTGCTGGGCAATCTCGGAAATATCGCGGAAGCGCGTGCGGACTGGGTTGCGGCCGAGCGGTATCAGGGTCAGGCCCTTCGGCTGCGCCGTGAGGTGGCGGACGCACGGGGCGCGTTGCACAGCTTGCACGCACTGGGCCGGGCCAGGATCGGGCTCGGCGACGCCGAGGGCGGGTTCGCCTTGTTCGCCGAGACCGAGCAACTCGCCACCGACCTCGGAGAGACGCTCGAGCGCGCCAAGGTGACCCACAGCCGGGCCGAGTTGCGGCGCAGGGAAAACGACTGCCGGGCCGCGCTGGAACTCGCCACGGCCGCGTTCGACGTGTTCTCCCGGTCCAGTACGCACTACGACGTCGCGCACACGCTGGTGACGCTGAGCGCCGCCGCACTCGACTGCGGACTTGAGCGGGACGGTGTCGTCCACGGTGCCGCGGCCCGGTCGTCGATCGAAGCAGACGGATACGGGCTGTTGCGTCACCTGTATCCCGCCGTGGCCTACCCGCTCGCGGACCGAATCGCGGGTGGGCTCACCGCGTACGCCTGCGGCGACGCGCTGGGCCTGCCGTACGAGAACTTCCCCCCATCGGGGGCGGCTGACGAGCAGATCGAGCAACTCGCGGCCCGCGAAGGCTGGGCCCGGGGCGCGACGTCCGACGACACCGCGCTCACGGTCATGGTGGCCCGGCATCTGGCCGACCGGCGCGGCGAGGGCGACGCCCGCTCGTTCCTTGCGACGCTGGCGGAGCAGGCGCCGTCGATCAATGGCCTCGGACCGTCCACGATGGAAGCCATCCGGCGCTATCGCGCGACGGGCGAGCTGCCGGTGACCGGTGGCGAAACCAACGGCGGGCCCCTGCGCGCGCTGCCCGTCGGCTGGGTTACTCCGCTCGGTGCGGCGGAACGGCGCAGGCGTCTGGCCATCGAGATGACCAGGGCCACCCATCCGAATCCGGAGACGCAGTGCGCGGCGTGCGTGGTGGCGGCGTGCGGCTCCTGGGCCCTGGAAGGGGCTGGTTACCGCATGCTGCTGGAGGTTGCGATCGAGGAGGAAAGGGAAGCGGCAGCGGCGTGTGGTGCCAGCGGGCGCCTTGGCCAGTTGCTGGAAGAGCTCGCGGCGGATACCTGGCGGGCACCCGAGGACGGGGTGAGCCTCGACCCCGCCGAGACAGTGACCGCCGCCCTTGCCTGCCTCACCCGGGCCTCCAGCCTGCGCGAAGCGCTCGTTCAGGCTGTCAGGCTCGGCGGTGACACCGACACGGTCGCCGCGATTGCCGGCGGAATCCTGGGCAGCGGGATGACCCGCGACGAGGTGCTCGCGGAGTTGCCGTGGCATGCCGGCGTGCTGCTACCCGACGCCGGTGGCACCGCGGAGATCGCCGCGGTCCTGGCCTCGACGCGGGCCTTGCCGGCAGGTCAGCCGGGGCCCGCTTCCCGCAGTGCCGCGACCTGAGTTCGTCCCTGCTCATCGCCGAGGTGCGCGTAGACTCGTTCCGCCCAGTCGAGGGAGTGCTGGACGTCCGCCGGCATCGGCTTGGCGGGCCACACCGGGCCGGCTGCCGGGAGCCGGGCCAGCTGCACGTAGAGAGCCGCGTGACGTCGCCCGATTCCCACGGCGGCACGCTCGACGGAGCCCAGGGCGCGCCGCACGAAGAGGATCGCGCACCGGACCAGTGCCCGGTACATCATCAGGAGCACCGCGTTCGTGGTGCGGGTCCGGCGCAGTGCCATGAGCATCGTGTGGGCGATGATCTCCGCGACGCGGACCCGGTCGAGCGGGGTGTGCCGGCGGGCCAGCCACCAGACCCGCAGTGCGGCAACGAGCCGGTCGCGGAAGCTGAGGTCGGGCAGGTGCTGCGCCCGGCACGCCCAGGCGTACGCACGCACGCCGCGCGGTGCCTGCCGCTCTCTCGCGGCCCGGTGCCGCAGACCGGCGGCCTCGGCGTGGTCGGTGTCGGTGCCGCCGTTGGCGAGAGCGTCGGCAAGTCTGGTTGCGACACGTGCCGATCCGGTCAGCTCGAGCAGGCGCCGGAGCAGGGCGACCGCCAGGTCGCGCTGCCGCGCCTCGGTCAGCATCCAGGCACACACCTCCGCGGAGACGAACACCGGCAGGTTCCGCCGCCATGCCGCGAAAGCGCCGGGATAGCCCGGCCCCGCGAGGCGTGCGCGCGGCCAGTCGGGCACCTGCCGGGCCAGCGCGCGGGGCAGGAGGGCCCGCAGCGCATCGGTCGCGAGTCCGTGTCTCGGCTGGCCTGGGCTGATCGCACGGAGGCGAGCTGCGACAGCGGGTTCGACCCGCGGTGCCACCCAACCGAAGTGACCGGGTCGCAACTGGGCCATCAGGGGCTCGAAGCAGTCGATGTCCGCCCCGGAGTAGCCTGTGATGAGGGTGAAGTCTGCGTTCACGAGCTCGTCGAACACGGACAGTCGCGCGGCTCCCAGGTGCACGGACTCAGCCACGTCGACGAGCGGGGTCCGGGGCAGCAGCAAGCCGGAGGCGCCGGCCGAGCCGCGGATTTTGACCAGTAGTGGGCGATTTTTCAACATTGCCGGCCCTGGTGAGGCCGATAACACGGTGAGTTCAGGACGATCGCGGGGAAACCGCGCCCGCCATTGCGTCAGCGCTTCACCGAAGACCGCCGGAGTTTTCGGCGGAAGCTCGATCTCGCCCGAGAGCAGGGCATAGGCACGCTCGATACCGTCGTCGAGGTTGACTGTGACGTGCAAGCCGCCCATGGCCAGGTGGAAGGCGCACAGCAGATGTGCCTCGTTCGGGACCGGAACACGAAAACAGGACAGCACATCGGAAATACGCTCGGTGTCCGGGGTGGCGCAGGCCGTCAATCGGGCGATCACGTTCCACCGTCTACCCCGGAGTGCCGCGCGCGCTGCCGCGGTGAGCAAGCCCGGTGCGATCAACTCCGCCGCGTCCAGGCACAGCTCGACCAATTGCCGGTGGAAGTCGCAGCCGAGCGGCAGGCTGGCGGGCGGGCCCGAAGAAGTTCCCGCACCGCTGAATATACTTGACACCGTTCCCCTTCGTGTCAGCATGGAACATCGGCGGTGGCACCGATACTGTGGAGTTGCCGGATAAGCCTGTCAATAGCTTGACCGTATTGATGCCCATGTGGGCAAGGAGCGCTGGTGTGCATGGGCGACCGTTACGTTCGGGCTCACCTAATCGGCATCAGTGATCTCCACGGTTATCTCGCCGACCATGGCCTGCGCTACACCGACCCCTATACTGGCATCACCGCTCCAGCCGGTGGCGCGGGTGTGCTTGCCATGCATATTCGTGGCCGGCGTCATCGGCACATGAATCCGACCTTTCTTGTCCATTCTGGCGACATGGTCGGCGGTGGCCCGCCGGAGGGTGCCCTGCTGCGCGACGAGCCGGTCATCCGTGTGCTCAACGGACTGGGATTCCTGGCCGGCACCCCCGGGAAACCATGAATTCGACCGCGGCCTGCCCGAGTTGCTTCGGTTGACGCGCGGCGACGAGGAATTCGCCGGCCAGAACTTCCCGCTGATCTCGGCGAACATCGTCGAGACAGCCACCGGCCGGCCCGTCTTCCGACCCGGCCTGACCGTCGGGATCCAGGGCGTCCCCGTGGCCTTCGTCGGCGCGACGACCGTCTTCACGCCGGCGTTGACCAGCCCCGGGGCCACAGATTGGCTGACCTTCCTCGACGAGGCCGGCGCGATCGACCGGCAGGTTTCGCACCTGCGCGACCAGGGTGTCCAAGCGGTTGTGCTCCTGCTCCATGAAGGTGGCAAACAGACCAGCTTCCCGTCGGGGACGGTTTCACCTCGGGTCAGTGAGATCACCGCCGCCGTGCCCGGGCTCAAGGTGGTGCTGGCGGGCCATAACCACCACACCCTGAATCCCCAGGTCAAGGGCTGCCTCGTCGTGCAGCCGGCTCCTTTCGGCAGGGCTTTCTCGGATATCTCGCTGGTTCTCGACCGGGACACCAAGCGAATCGTCACGGCGAGCGCGGAGATCGTCCCGGCGTGGCGGTTCGACCCGCCGGCCTCGGGGCACCCCGTGCCCGGCGCGGACGACATCCAGCGGATCGTCGATGGTGCCGTGGCCGCCGTCGCGCCGATCACCGGACGAGTGGTGAACACCGCCGCGCATGACCTGCGGGCGGGCCGCGGTGACGGTGCCACGGCGGCGGGCGAGTCACCGCTCGGGAACCTCATCGCCGACGCGCACCGGCACTCGATGGGAACGCGGCTGGCGTTCCTCAACCCGGGTGGGATCCGAGCCGAACTTCGCGCCGGTCCGGTCACCTGGGGTGACCTGTTCGCGGTTCAGCCCTGCGGCAACCGCACCTGCGCTCTCGAACTCACCGGGCGCGACGTCTGGAATCTGCTCGACCAACAGAACCGCTGGCGGTTCAAGCGCAACCTGGAGGTCTCCGGCTTGCACTACGGATGCCGCCTGGATTCTTCGGGCAAGGGCGTCGTCGAGAACGTCTACGAAGGCTCACCCGGTAACACCGCACGGCCTATTCCGCCCGATTCCAGCCGAACGTACACGGTTGCGGTCAATTCGTTTCTCGCCGCCGGAGGTGATCATTATTCGGTGTTCACACACGGCCGGAACCTTCGCACCGGCCCGGTTGCTTCCCGCCAACGGCCCGACTTCCGCGCACGCCTCAGCCATCGGCGTTTTCGAAGGAGGCCCAGACGCCGAGCAGGCGGACCGGGCGGGTGAGCTCGAACATGGTCAGGACCTGGAGGGCGGCGGCTTCGAGGGTGGCGGGGTCGCTGGTGGACTCGGGGAGGGTGATGCTGCGGGTGGTGGTGATGAAGGGGGCGAAGCGGACCTTGACGCCGACGCGGTGGGCGGGGCGCTGCTCCTCGGCGACGTCGCCGGCGACGCGGTGGGCCAGCTTGGTGATCTCGGCGGCGATATCCGTGGGGTCGGTGAGGTTGGTCTGGAAGGTGGTCTCGCGGCTGCGGCCCTTGGCGACCCAGGCGTTGGGGGTGACCTCGGTGCTGCTCGCGCCGCGGGCGAGCTCCCAGTACCAGGGGCCCATCTTGGGGCCGAACCGGCGAGCCAGGGCGGCGGGGTCGGCGAGGGCGAGCTGGCGGACGGTCTTCAGGTCGAGGTCGGCGAGCTTGCGCGCGGTCTTGGCGCCGATGCCCCAGAGCGCGTCGGTGGGGCGCTCGGCCATGACGGCGACCCAGTTGTCCTTGGTGAGGCGGTAGACGCCGGCGGGTTCGGCCTTGGCGAAGCCGGTGGCGATCTTGGCCCGCAGGCGGTTGTCGCCGATGCCGACCGCGCAGGTCAGCTCGGTGCGCTCGGGGACGGCCCGGCGGAGGTCCGCGGCCAGGGTCTCGGGGTCGTCGGTGTCGGCGCCGACGAACGCCTCGTCCCAGCCGAGCACCTCGACGGCCACCGGGAACTCGCGCAGCACCGCCATGACCCGCTCGGACACCTCGTCGTAGGCGGGTGGATCGCTCGGCAGGAAGATCGCGTCCGGGCACCTGCCGGCAGCGGTGCGCATCGGCATGCCGGAGTGCACGCCGAACTCGCGGGCCTCGTAGGAGGCGGTGGCCACCACCGAGCGCTTCGTCGGGTCGCCGTCGCCGCCGACGATCACCGGTTTGCCCCTCAGCTCGGGGTGGCGCAGCACCTCGACCGCCGCAATGAACTGGTCGAGGTCGACGTGCAGGACCCACCACATGCCGCCAAGTCTGCTCCACGGGAACGACACGGCTGCCGGAACGGTCGCAGTAGCATCCGTGGCGACTTGGGAGGTTCCCGGTGACACAGGATCAAGGGCACGCCGCGTTACCGGCGACGCCGGAGCTGCGGCTGATCGCCGGGCGGTACGCCATTCTGCGCGAGATCGGCCGCGGCGGGATGGGCATCGTGTGGCTCGCCGAGGACCGCATGATCGGCCGCCGGGTGGCGATCAAGGAGCTGCACCTGCCGGACGGGGTGCCGCCGGCCGAGCGCGGGGTGTTCGAGGAGCGGGTGCTGCGCGAGGCCCGCACCGCCGGGCGGCTCAACGACCCGGCCGTGGTGATCGTCTACGACGTGCTGCAGGAGGCCGGCAACACCTACATCGTGATGGAGCTGATCGAGGCGCCCACGCTCTCCGACATCGTGCGGAAGAGCGGGCCGCTGCCGCAGGACGCGGTGGCCTCGCTCGCCGGGCAGCTTCTGTCCGCCCTGGAGTCCGCGCACGCGGCCGGCATCGTGCACCGGGATGTCAAGCCCAGCAACGTGATGGTGCTGCCGAACGGCCGGGTCAAGCTGACCGACTTCGGCATCGCGCAGTCCCTGGACGACCCGCGGCTGACCACCAGCGGCGTGCTGATCGGCTCGCCGACCTACATGGCGCCCGAGCGGATCCACGGCGCCGAGGCGGACGCCGCCTCCGACCTGTGGGCGCTCGGCGCGGTGCTGTTCTACGCGGTCGAGGGCTACTCGCCGTTCGAGCGCTCGTCCACCGCGGCGACCATGCACGCGATCACCACCGAGGTGCCGTACCTGACCCGCTCCCAGGGTCCGCTGGCCTCGGTGGTCATGGGCCTGCTGATCGGCGCGCCGCAGGCCCGGCTGGGCGCGCACCAGGTCCGCGGCCTGCTCGCGCAACTCACGCCCGGGCCGCACACAGGCCCGCACACCGGGCCGCAGACGGTCATGCTCGGCGGCCAGTACCCGTACAACAACGCCACCATGGTCACCACCGGGCCGCAGCCGGTGCGCCGCCGCGGCCTGCGGCCTTGGCTGATCGCGGCCGTGGTCGTGGGGCTGCTGGCCGGGCTCGTGGGCGGCTGGTTCGGCCACCGCTTTCTTACCGCGGTCGACCCGGAGGCCGCCGACGGCGGGGTGCTGACCTATGGCGACGGTGGCGACATCCAGCAGTTCGAGGTGGGGAACGGGTACTGCGGAGCCGGCGCGATCCGGAAGGGCGTGAGCTATCCGTCCACATCGGACTGCAAGGAGGCGCACGACATCCAGGTGTTCGCCAGCGGCGTCGTGGCCGACGAGCCGAGCCGGACCAAGCTGGACTACCCGAGTGCGCAGAAGCTCAACGACGCGGCGAAGACCTGGTGCTCCCTGGTGTTCGCCAGCAAGTGGGTGACGCCGGAGGACAAGACCAGCGCGCTGACCTTCGTCACGCTCGTCCCGAGCGAGGATTACTGGAAGGGTGCCCGCAACGACGAGCGGCGGATCATCTGCGTGCTGCACAGCCGGGATGGCAGCCAACTGCGCGGCTCGAAGGTGGCGACGAGCTGACGGTTACCGGTCGGTAGCATGGCCGCATGGGTGTCGCCAGGGATGAGCGCAGCGCGTTGTGCGACCTGTTCACCGAGCTCGGCCCGGACGCGCCGACGCTCTGCGACGGCTGGCGGACCCGCGATCTGGCCGCGCACCTGGTGGTCCGCGACCGCCGCCCGGACGCCGCGGCCGGCATCCTGATCAAGCCGCTGGCCGGCTGGACCCGGCGCGTCCAGGACGGCGTCGCCGGCAAGCCGTGGGCGGAGCTGGTCGACCTGGTGCGGTCCGGCCCGCCGCGGTACTCGCCGGCCGCGATCGGCGCGGTCGACGAGGCGATCAACAGCGTGGAGTTCTTCGTGCACCACGAGGACGTCCGCCGCGGCCGGCCCGGCTGGCAGCCGCGCCCGCCGGCAGAACTCCGGGACCGCGCGCTCTGGGCGGCGCTGTCCCGCGGCGCCCGGATCATGCTGCGCCGCAGCCCGGTCGGGGTCGCGCTGCGCAGCGGCGAGCGCGAGGTGTCCGCCCGCCGCGGCCCGAACACGGTGATCATCTCGGGCGAGCCGGGGGAGCTGCTGCTGTTCGCCTACGGCCGGGACGCGGCGCGGGTGGAGTTCGACGGCGAGCAGTCCGCCATCGCCGCCGTGCGTGGTCTGACCAGGGGCTTGTGAGCGGAAGGGCGACGGGTAGCGTCATCGTCATGACCATCAGTCCCTCCGCCGCGCCGGGCCGGCCGTTCGGCCGGGTCCTGGTCGCCATGGTTACCCCGTTCACCGCCAGCGGCGCGCTCGACCTGGACGCGGCGCAGGCGCTCGCCACCCATCTGGTCGAGCTGGGCTGCGACGGCCTCGTGATCAGCGGCACCACCGGGGAAGGCCCGACCACCACCGACACCGAGAAGTCCGACCTGATCCGCGCCGTGGTGGAGGCCGTGGGGGAGCGGGCCACGATCGTCGCCGGCACCGGCACCTACGACACCGCGCACAGCGTGCACCTGTCCCGGGACGCCGAGAAGGCCGGCGCGCATGGCCTGCTGCTGGTCACGCCCTACTACTCGCGCCCGCCGCAGTCCGGGCTGCTGGCCCACTTCCGAACCGTGGCCGACGCGGTCGGGCTGCCGGTGATGCTCTACGACATTCCGCCCCGCACGGTCGTGCCGATCGAGGTGGACACGCTCTGCCGGCTGGCCGAGCACCCGCGGATCGTCGCGGTCAAGGACGCCAAGGGCGACCTGCGTGCCGGCGTGGAGACCATGGCGCGCACCGGGCTGGCCTACTACTGCGGCGACGACGCGGTCAACCTCCCATGGCTTTCCGTCGGTGCGGTCGGGTTCGTCAGCGTCATCGGGCACGTGGTGGCGGACCGGCTGCGGCAGCTGCTGGACGCCTACGAGTCCGGTGACGTGCGCACCGCGCGGGAGATCAACACCGGGTTGCTGCCGGTGCTCCGGGCGTTCGGCCGGGTCGGCGGCGTGATCTTCAGCAAGGCCGCCCTGGGCGCGCGCGGCGTCCCGGTCGGCGAGCCGCGCCTGCCGCTGCCCCCGGCCACCCCGGCCGAGCTCGAGCTGATCACGGCCGACCTCCGCGAAGCCGGCGTTCCCGTGGCGGTCGCCCGGTGATCAATGCCGCACCCCCGCCCCTGCCCGAGGGCGCGCTCCGCATCGTCGCCCTCGGCGGGATCGGTGAGATCGGCCGGAACATGACCGTGTTCGAGTACGGCGGCCGGCTGCTGGTGGTGGACTGCGGGGTGCTGTTCCCGGAGGACATGCAACCCGGCGTCGACCTGATCCTGCCGGACCTGCGGGCCATCGAGGACCGGCTCCGCGACATCGAGGCGGTCGTGCTCACCCACGGGCACGAGGACCACATCGGCGCGGTGCCGTTCCTGCTGCGGCAGCGGCCGGACGTGCCGGTCGTGGGGTCGCGGTTCACCCTGGCCCTGGTCGCGGCGAAGTGCCGGGAGCACCGGCTGGACCCGACGCTGGTGGAGGTGGCCGAGGGCGGCCGGTGGTCGGCCGGCGAGTTCGACTGCGAGTTCTTCGCGGTCAACCACTCCATACCCGATGCCTTGGCGGTCGCGGTGCGCACGCCGGCCGGGGTGGTGCTGCACACCGGCGACGTCAAGCTCGACCAGCTGCCGCTGGACGGCCGGCTCACCGACCTGGCCGGGTTCTCCCGCCTCGGCGACGAGGGGGTGGACCTGTTCCTGGTCGACTCCACCAACGCGGAGGTGCCCGGGTTCCTGGTGTCCGAGCGGGAGATCGGTCCGGTGCTCGAGGACGTGATCACCCGGGCCGGCCAGCGGGTGATCGTGGCCTGCTTCGCCAGCCACGTGCACCGGGTGCAGCAGGTGCTGGACGTGGCCGAGCGCAACGGCCGGCGGGTCGCGCTGGTCGGCCGGTCGATGGTGCGCAACATGGGGATCGCCGCCGAGCTCGGGTTGCTGCGGGTGCCGCCCGGGCTGCTGGTGGACATCGACGACGCGATGGAGCTGCCGGAGCGTCAGGTGCTGTTCGTGTCCACCGGGTCGCAGGGTGAGCCGCTCTCGGCGCTGTCCCGGATGGCCCGGGGCGAGCACCGGCAGATCAGCATCCGGCCCGGGGACACCGTGGTGCTGGCCAGCTCCATGATCCCGGGCAACGAGACGGCCGTGATCGCGGTCGTCAACGGGCTGATCCGGCTCGGTGCTTCCGTTGTGCACCAAGGAAACGCGAAGGTGCACGTGTCCGGGCACGCGCCGGCCGGGGAGTTGTTGTTCCTGTACAACGCGGTCCGGCCGAGCAACGTGATGCCGGTGCACGGCGAGTGGCGGCACCTGCGGGCCAACGCCTCGCTCGCGGCGGCCAGCGGGGTGCCGGCGGACCACGTGGTGATCGCCGAGGACGGCGTGGTGGTGGACCTGATCGACGGCCGCGCGCGGATCACCGGCCGGGTCGATGTCGGGCACGTCTACGTCGACGGTCTCTCCGTCGGCGATGTCGGCGAGTCGACCCTCTCCGACCGGCTGATCCTCGGCGAGGGCGGGTTCATCGCGATCACCGTCGCGGTCGACTCCACCACCGGGCGCGCCGTGGCCCCGCCGACCGTCTCCGGCCGCGGCTTCTCCGACGACCCCAAGGCCCTCGACGACGTGGTGGCCCTGGTGGAGGTCGAACTGTCGCACATCGAGTCCGAGGGCATCACCGACACCCACCGGATCGCCCAGGCCGTGCGCCGCGTGGTCGGCCGCTGGGTGGCCGAGACCTACCGCCGCCGCCCCATGATCGTCCCCACGGTGATCCCGGTTTAGCCACCCGCGTCAAGATGCCGGCGGAGCGAAGTCGCCCAACGGTCGCCGAGCGGTCGCTAGCCGCGACGGCTCGCCCGGGCGATGAGGATGGCGAAGCCGACGGAGAGGAGCTGACGCAGCAGCGCCCGTCTGGCCTGGCGCTGCTCTCGTCTGGTTGGCCGCATCGGTTCACCCCTTCAGTCGGATGGGTGGCTTTCGAAGTCCACGATCGGGTGTGACCTTGGATACGTCGTCGAGCGGGAGTGGGACGTGACGCCGCCGGTCGCGGGATCTTGGCGGCTCGTCGACACAATGACCCTCCGTGGTAGACGACTCACCCATTAGTGGTACGTTGCCGGATCGTGACCTACCGGCGCTTATCGCGGCGTCCCGCTCTCCCCGTGCTCGTCGCCCTGTTCGTCGGCGCGACCACGGCGGGAACGGCGACCGTGCTGGCCAAGCCGTTGGACTCGATCACCGGCGAGCAGGCCGGCTTCGCCACGTCGTTCACCTACGCCCGCAAGCCCCCGGTCGCGGCGAAGACCGTGACCGAGCGCCCGGCCCCGCCGCCCGCCAACACCGCGAGCGCGGCGCCGGCCCCGACCACCACCGCGGCCACCACGAGCAGCGCGGCGCCGGCCCCCACCACCAACCCGCCGCCCCCGCCGCCCAAGCCCGCACCGCCCGCCCCCGGCCAGGTGGACCGGGTCGTCGCCCTGGTCAACGAGGAGCGCGCGGACGCCGGCTGCGGCGCGCTGACGATCGACGGCAAGCTCAACGCCGCGGCCAGCGCGCACAGCGCGGACATGGCCGACCGCAACTACTTCTCGCACACCACACCCGAGGGCGTCACGTTCGACCAGCGCATCGAGAACGCCGGCTACGCCGCGCCCGGTGGGGAGAACATCGCCCAGGGCCAGGATTCCGCGGACGAGGTCATGGCGGCCTGGATGAAGTCCAAGGGCCACAAGGCGAACATTCTCAACTGCCAGTTCACCACCATCGGCGTGGGCCTGGCCACCGACGGCTGGTACTGGACCCAGGACTTCGGCTACTGACGGCGCGGCAGCGGGCGCGCCCGCTCGTTTCCGCGCGCAGAAATCCGAGGCTGGGCAACCAAATCCGGCCGGGGTACCGTCGCTCGGGTATGACGCGCTGGAGGGCCGGCCTGGGGTTGCTCACGCTCGTGCTGGCGGTATCGGGATGTGGCCGCACCGTGTCCCCGGGGGCCGCCGGCCAGGCTTCGACGTTCCCGGTACGCCCGGGTCCGTTGACGACGCAGGCCGGCTTGCCGGCCCCTGGGGCTGCCGGCCGGTTTCCGGCCGAGCCCGGTCCGCCGGTCTGGGTCGACGCCGCCTGCCCGCCGGAGGTGTCCAACGCCGACCCCTTGTCGCAGGCGAACCGGGGCCGGCTACCCGACGAGTTCGTCACCGCCTGGGTGCTGCGCTGCCGCACCGAGATCCGGTACGTGCCGGGCCAGGGCAAGCAGGCCTTCCGGGTCACGGAGCGGGCCGACACGCCCGCCGCCGAGATGGTCTCCCAGCTGCGCCTGCCGGCCGAACCGCCGACGGCCGGAGGGTGCCTGGCCTACGGGGTCTCGGTGCCGTACTTCGCACTGGTCGACGCCGGTGGCCGCGCGTTGCTGCCCGCGGTGCCGCTCGACGAGTGTCTCCGGCCGCGCCGGGAGGCCTTGCAGGAGCTGGACAAGCTGCCGTTCACCCGGCTGTCCGAGACGCCCGCCGGCCAGGTGCAGAGCCAGGAGTCGATCGACACCGGCTGCCCGGAAGCGTACCAGGACATGATCATCATCTCGGCGGACCGGGCCAAGCCGGCGCCGGCCGACCGCTCTGGCCCGGATCGCCGGCCCCGGTACGGGTGTGTTTCTACGATCCGATGCCCGGCAAGGACGTGCCGGGCGGCCGGCTGCGCACCGCGCGCACGATCGACGCCGGTGTCGCCACGGAACTCGTTGCCGCACTGGACAAGGCGGGCCCCGCTGCCGCGTGTTCGGTGCCGCACAACCGGTTTGCCTTGGTCGCGCCGGCCAGCCCCGACAGCTGGGCCATGGCCGAGCTGGACGGCTGCCACCGGCTGCTCCGGCCGGACGGCACCCTCGGCCAGCTCGACGACCGGGTCGTCGGGTTGCTGGGTTAAGGCCTACGCGACCGCGACACACACCTATGCGGACGCGGAACCCTACGCGGACGCGGAACACGGCTACGCCAACGCGCGACCCGGCGAGGCGCTGTTCGGCCTCGCCAGGCTCCCGATTGGACAGCTGACCGTGCGTGGGGCGTGGCGGTCGTGATCCACTCCGCGGACCAGCGGCCGGACCTGCGAATCCGCCCGGTCGCGCCGACAGTACCCGGTCCGCCGTGGGGTTTACCCGCCTGACGACCCTCCGTCGGAGAGGCCGGCGTGCGGTAGTGTTCGACCCAGTCGGGAACAACTCGCAGGCCGGCAGTCGAGCCGGTTGCGTTCCCGGCGCACCTAGCCGGGCTGGCCGTGCCGCCCGGAGACGGGAGCAACCGACATGCCTTGTCGGGCCCGCACAAACCCATCAGTGTCAAGAAAAGCGGTGTGACGCGCCGTTCACGATCTCTGCCAGGCGCATTCGCGCACTGCTCGAAGTCCCGCACGGCCGTCTCGGGCAGCCATCACTTCGACTCCGGAGATGACCCACCTATGACCCTTGCCACTCCTGCCGCTCCGTCCGAGCAACCACGCTCCGCGCCCAAGCCGTTGCTCTCCGGGCAGCGGTCCCGCGCGGAGCAGATCACCGTCCGCGCCTTCCTGCTCATTCCGTTCGCCGTGCTCGCCGCCGCCGTTCCGGTGTTCTGGGGCTGGGGAGTGAGCTGGCTCGACCTGGTCATCGGCGCGGGCTTCTACGTCGTGTCCACGCTCGGCATCACCGTCGGGTACCACCGGTACTTCACGCACGGGGCGTTCAAGGCCCGGCGCGCGCTCCGGGTGGCGCTGGCCGTCGCCGGCGGCTTCGCCGCGCAGGGCCCGGTGATCGGATGGGTCGCCGACCACCGCCGCCATCACGCCTTCTCCGACCGGGAGGGTGACCCGCACTCGCCGTGGCTGTTCGGCACCTCGCCGCTGGCCCTGGCCAGGGGGTTCTGGCACGCGCACATGGGCTGGATGTTCCACCGGGACAAGACCAACGTGGACCGGTTCGCCCCGGATCTGGCCGCGGACCGCGGGATCCGGATCGTCGACCGGCTGTTCCCGCTGTGGGTGGCGCTGAGCGTGACCGTTCCCGCCGTGCTGGGCGGGCTGATCACGCTGTCCTGGTGGGGCGCGCTCACCGCGTTCCTGTGGGCCGGCCTCGCGCGGATCTCGTTCCAGCACCACATCACCTGGTCCGTGAACTCGATCTGCCACATGATCGGTGAACGACCGTTCGCCAGCCGGGACCGGTCCGCCAACTTCTGGCCGCTCGCGATCCTGTCCATGGGCGAGTCCTGGCACAACTCGCACCACGCCGACCCGACCTGCGCGCGGCACGGTGTCCTACGTGGACAGATCGACGTGTCGGCCCGGCTGATCTGGATGTTCGAGCGGCTCGGCTGGGTGTGGCAGGTGCGCTGGCCGACGCCGCAGCGACTGGCCCGGCTGGTGAGCCCGGCGCAGGCAGCCCGGCAATGAGCCCGGCCGGCGAGTTCGCGCGCGCCCGGGACCGGGCTCGCCGGGACGAACGGGTGCTGCGGGGTCGGGCGGCCCGCATGGTCGCCGCGCAGGCGGTGGACGCGGAGGACCGTCGGAGCCTGCTGTCGATGTTGGGATTGGACGACCAGACGGACAGCGCGACCGCGCTCCGGCATGGCCTTGCCGGCTACGTGCGCGCGGTGGCGGCGGCGGTGGGGGTGCCGGCGGAGGCCACCGGGTTCGAGGTCAGCGACACCGTGACGGCGTATCTGGGACTGGCGCAGCGGTGGGCGCTGCGGCCCGGCCGGGACCTCATGCTGGTCTGGACCGAACGGCTGGGTTGGTATGTCGCCGTGGAGACCGGTCCCGCCGAACGGCCGGTCGTGGTCGACTACCTCGGTGGCGCCGACGTCGTGCCGGCGCCGCAGGCCGTGGCCTGGTTCGTCACCGACGTGATCAACGGCCAGCGCCTGTGCGGCACCCGGCCGGAGTTCCCGACCGCGGACAACCGGAACGACCTGGCGGTGCGGCTGGCCGGCTACGCCGCGCTCGGTCGTTCGGAGCTGTAGCGCGGCAAGCCGATCGCCGACCTCACCCCGCACCGGGTCGACCCGGTGCGGGGTCGCTATTACGCCACCCTGAACAATGCCGACGTGCTGCCGTTCGGCGGGATGTCGCGGGCTGGAACGGATGCTCACGGTCGCCGGAATCTAGTGCCCCGTTGATCCTGCTCGTCTTACCCGTCTCTGGCGCCCAGGCGGTCCCTGGCTGCGTTGTCGTCGGCCCAGGGACAACGCATCCGGTAGCTGGACCTCCTCCGCCTTGCCAGGAACCACCTGGATCACCAGATACGAGCAAGGAAGCAGAATCACGGGGCACCAGCCAATCCGCCCGAGCCGCCTGGCCGAATACCGGCTGGCGAGGCAAACGACCTCGCCAGGCGAAGGAGTTCACCATGGCTCACCAGGAGCAGTTCGAACACGGCGCCGGCTCCGCTCCGCAGAGCGGGATCACCCGCCGTAAGTTGATCGGCACCGGCGTCACCCTGGCGGCTGCCGGTGTGGTCGTCGGTGCGGGCGGCGCCGTCGCCGCGTCGGCCGTCTACGACAACGTCGCCGGGTCGGCCGGGCCCGCGCCGGAGGACCCCGTGATGGTGCACCTGCAGAACGCGGAGAGCGGCCAGCTCGACCTGTTCGTGGGGGAGCGCCGGATCAGCTTCACCGACCGCGCCATGGCCGCGGAGATCGTCAAGAACGCGGCGAAGGCCGTCTAGTCATTCCCTGAGTTCTTCTCGTTTCCTTTTCGCAACCGGGCGTATTCGGCGCCCGGGTCCCCTTTGACACATTGTTGTGAGGTTGAACCATGTCTTCACACCGAGAGGCACCCGAGATCGCCAAGGACCCGGTTGCCGACTCCACCGACGTCTACGCCTTCGTCAGCCCGGACAAGCCGGACACGGTCACGCTGATCGCGAACTACGTGCCGCTGCAGGGACCGGCCGGTGGCCCGAACTTCTACGAGTTCGGCGACGACGTGCTCTACGAGATCCACATCGACAACGACGGCGACGGCAAGGCCGAAGTCACCTACCAGTTCAGGTTCACCACGGAGATCCGCAACGAGAACACCTTCCTGTACAACACCGGCCCGATCCAGTCGCTGGACTCGCCGAACTGGAACCGCCGGCAGTTCTACACGGTGACCCGGGTGGAGGGACGCGGTCGCACCCAGCGGCTCGGCCGCCGGATCCCCTGCCCGCCCTGCAACATCGGCCCACTGTCCACTCCGGACTACCCGTCGTTGGCGGCGGCCGCGGTGAAGGACCTGGGCCAGGGCCGGCGGGTGTTCGCCGGGCAGCGCGCCGAGGGCTTCTACGTGGACCTGGGTGCGATCTTCGATCTGCTCGACCCGCGCCCGTTCGCCGACGCGCACAACCACTTCGGTCTGGCCAAGTTCCCCAAGTCGGGGCCGGGCGTGAACGCCACGCGGAACCTGAACGTGCACTCGATCGCACTGCAGGTGCCGATCAGCGACGTCACCAAGGACGGGTTCAAGGGCAAGGACGTCAACGACCCGCGCGCCACGATCGGTGTGTGGACCACGGCGAGCCGGCAGCGGGTGCGCATGCTGGACACCTACAAGAACAACACCTGGAGCACCGGCCCCTTCCGCCAGGTGTCCCGGCTGGCCATGCCGCTGTTCAACGAGGTCATCATCCCCATGGGGAAGAAGGACTTCTGGAACACCCAGTCCCCGGCGGGCGACAGCCAGTTCGCCAAGTTCGTCGCCAACCCCGAGGTGGCGAACCTGCTGCCGGTGCTGTTCCCGGGCGTGTTCCCCAACCTGGACAAGCTCAACAAGTCCGGCAAGCCGCGCGCCGACCTGCTGGCGATCCTGCTCACCGGCATTCCGGCCGGCCTGATCCCCGGTTTCCAGAACTTCACCGGGAAGACCCAGGCCGACCTGATGCGGCTCAACACGGCCATTCCACCGAACAGCAAGCCCAGCATCTACGGCCTGCTCGGCGGCGACCTCGCCGGCTTCCCGAACGGCCGCCGGGTCTTCGACGACGTGGTCGCGATCGAGCTGCGGGCGGTGGCGGGCGCGACCTACGCGCTGGTGGACAAGACGTTCACGCCCGACGGCGCGGCGGCCCAGGTGGACGACGGGGTGACCCCGGACAACCTGGACTCGCCTTACCTGAACACGTTCCCGTTCCTCGGCGTTCCGCACAGCGGGTTCACCAACCCGGCCAAGTAAGGAGAAGTCCCATGGGCCACGGTCACACCCACGCGCACGGCCACGCGCACGGCCACGCCACGGTCGGAGCGGCCAGCATGGTCCTCGACATCGGTGCGGGGTTCGGCGCGCTGATCATCCACACCGGGCCGGAGCAGGCCGAACTGGAGATCGAGATCAGCCCGGGGCACAGCGAGAACGCGCCGCGCAGCCACAACCAGGTGCACGCCAGACACAACCGGCACGGCACCACCTACAGCGCGGTGTTTCCCAGTGTGGCTGAAGGTGACTACACGGTCTGGCGGACCGACGGCGCGCCGCAGGGGAGCGTGACCATCCGCGGTGGCTATGTGACCGAGCACCACTGGGACTAAGGGGAGAGTTGTTCGCGGGGCTCGCCGGCCTTCGGGTCGCCGAGCTCCGCGAACAGCAGTCCCGCCACCCCGGAATTAACTGCTGTCGTTGCGTTCCAGCGAACGGTGCGGTTGTCGGGTTGATCGTGGCTCGGTATCGTCACGGTCCCCTGAGGTGCGGTTGGTCCGGGCGCAAATTCTAATTCCGGGTGGCGGGACTGTGAGGGTGGCGGTGACCGAGGGTTGGCTGCTCGCCTTGCCGACCGCGTGGGCCCGCTGGTAGTGGCGCAGGGCGTCCTGGTGCCGGCCGAGGTTCCGGTAGCACTCGCCGATGTTGGTCAGCACCATCTCCTCGCCGATCTCCTGCTCGATCCGCGGCACGGTGTCGACGTAACCGAGGGCGGTCCCGTGGGTGACGAGCTCCAGGAGCTCACCGTAGTAACCCAGCGCGGCCTGGTGCCGGCCCGACTGGCCGTGCGCGCTGGCGAGTCCATTGAGGACGCAGCTCTCGGCGAACCGGTCGCCGAGCCGGCGCGCCGCGGCCAGCCCGGACTCGTGCGTGGCGATCCAGTCGGCGCGGTGCTTGCGCAGGTTGAAGAACTCCCACAGCAGGCACGGCAGCTTCCAGGCGTGCTCGTGGAAACCCTGGTCGGCGGCGAACCGGACGGCGGCCACCAGGTTGTCGCGTTCGGACTCACACCAGGCGGCGGCCCGGCGGTGGCTGGTGAACGTCAGCGGCCGGACGCCCGGCACCGGCGGCTCGAGCGGGATCGGGGCGTTGCGCCGGCACAGTTGCCGGTTGGCCTGCTGGGCGGTGTGCAGGTAGAAGTCGAGCAGCTGGTGTGCGGCCCGGCGCCGCTGGCGGGTGGAGTCGACGGTGCCGGCGCGCTCGCGGGCGTAGCCGCGCAGCAGATCGTGCCAGGTGTACCGGTCGGGCGCGGCCTCGGTGAGCAGTCCGGCCGCCACCAGCGCCTCCAGCCGGCGCCGGGTGTCCGGTGTGGACCATCCGGCGAGCGCGGCCGCGGCGGCCAGGCCGATGTCCTGGCCCGGGTTGACACCCAGCAGGCGGAACAGCGTGGCCGCGGGGACGTCCAGGGCGCGGTAGGCGTGGGACAGCACGGCGCGCAGGCCGCCGGCCCGGTCGCCGGTCGCGGGCGGGTCCAGCCGGGCCCGCTCGTCCCGCAGCTCCGTGGCGAGGTCCCGGATCCGCCTGGCCGGTTGCCCGGCGGCCCGCTCGCCGGTCAGGCGCAGCGCGAGCGGTACCCGGGCGGTCAGCTCGACCAGGTCGGCGGCGGCCCCAGCCTCGGTGCGCACCCGCTCGGCGCCGATCGTGCGGCGCAGCAGGGTCATCGCCTCGGCCCGGGTCAGCGGGCCGAGCGTGATCCGGTGGGTGCCGGGCCGCGCGGTCAGGCCCGGTAACCGGTTCCGGCTGGTGATCACGACCAGGCTGGTGCGGGTGCCCGGCAGCAGCGGCCGGATCTGCTCGGCGCCGGCCGCGTTGTCCAGCACGATGAGCACCCGCCGGCCGGCCAGCAGGGTTCGGTACAGCGCGGCCTGCTCGTCCAGGCCCGGCGGGATGCTCGCGGGGTCGGCGCCGAGCGTGCGGAGCAGCCGGCCGAGCGCGGTGCCCGGCGGCACCGGATGCTGGCCGGGGTCGAATCCGTTGAGGTTGACCCAGATGTGGCCGTCCGGGAAGCGCTCGGCGACCCGGTGCGCGAAGTGCGTGGCGAGCGCGGTCTTGCCGATGCCGGCGCCGCCGTCGATGGTGACGATCCGGCCCGCCCTGGTGTTTTCCTTACCCAGCAGGGATTCGAGCTCGGTGAGCGGCGCGGTGCGGCCGGCGAACACGGCCGGAGCGGCGGGTAACTGGCGGGGTGTGGCCGGCCGGGCCGGCGCCGGGCGGCGCGGCGCCGGCAGGGTGAGCGCCGGGTCGGCCCGCAGGATGGCGGACTGCAGGCCGCGCAGCTCCGGTCCGGTGTCCAGGCCGAGCTCCGCGGTCAGCCTGGTGCGCAGCCGCCGGTAGGCCTCCAGTGCTTCGCCCACCCTTCCCTTGCGGTACAAGGCACGCATGAGCTGGGCGGTGAACCGCTCACGCAGCGGGTGCTCGGTGACGAGTGCGGCCAGCTCGCCGGTGAGGCAGTGGTGCCGGCCGAGGGTGAGCTCCAGCTCCAGCCAGTCCTCGACGGCGCCGAGCCGGCGCTCGTCCAGCCGGATGGCGGCGGACGCCAGGATCCGGCTGCGGATCCCGGCGAGTGCGTTGCCCTGCCACAGATCCAGCGCCGACCGCAGGGCGTCGGCGGCCTTCTCGAGGTCCCCGGCCGCGACCGCGTCGCCGGCGAGGGTGAGCTGCTCGTCGAAAATTTCGGTGTCCAGCAACAGGTTCGCCGTGCGCAGCCGGTAGCCTGATCGGTCGGTGAGCAGCACGTCCGGCCGGTCGAGCAACCGGCGTACGGCCGCCGCGATGTTCCGCACCTGGCGGACGGCGGTCGCCGGCGGGTCGTCGTCCCACAGCACGTCGACCAGCCGTCCGATCGGCACGGTCCGGTCCGGCTCCAGCGCGAGCGCGGCGAGAAGCTTGTGCGCGCGGCCGCCGCGAAGCTCGATGTACCGTCCCCCGCTCCAGACCTCGAGTGGTCCCAGCAGGCGAATTTCCATGTGCCCCAACCCCCGACGCCGGGGGTGTCCCTGGTCCCCGGCACCGCAGGCCACCCTAGCGGGACCCGTTATCGCGCCTGACTACTTGGGGGTACGTGAAAACGGTGTGACACAAAGGCTTTATCACTTAGGTGCAAATGATCTCGTTGTCTGCCAACGAATCCCTTAGGGGATTGAATTCGGCCTGCTCAAGGTGAACGTTCGTGGCCCGAACGCGGCGAGCGCCCGGCGCAGCCGCTCGTCCCACCAGGACGATCGGTCCGGGTCGGACAGGGCGAACCGGTCGAGCAGTGCGGGATCGGGCACCGGGGGAGTGCGGGGCACCGGGAGGTGCCCGCCGGTCTGCCGAAGCGCGTCGACGACGACGTCCCCGGTGAGCAGCGCGAGCGTGCCGAGGCCGCAGGCGAAGTCCAGCTCGGGCAGCGCGCCGGCGAGGGCCAGCCCGGCGGCGAGGCCGACGCTGGTCTCCAGGGCCGAGGAGACCACGCAGGGCAGGCCGGTGGCTTCGGCGATCGCCAGCGCCCGGCGCACCCCGCCGAGCGGGCTGCACTTGATCACGGCGAGGTCCGCGGCGCCGGCCAGCGCGACCCGCATCGGGTCCTCGGCGCGCCGGATCGACTCGTCGGCGGCGATCCGCACGTCCACCTTGCGGCGCACCGCGGCCAGCTCCTCGACCGTGCGGCAGGGCTGCTCGACGTACTCCAGCCCGCCGGCCGCCCGGTCGAGCCGGGGAATCGCCGCGACCGCGGTGTCCACGTCCCAGTTGCCGTTGGCGTCGCAGCGCACCGCGCCGCCCGGGCCGAGCCCGTCGCGGACCGCCGCCAGCCGGTCCAGGTCCTCGGCCAGCGAGCCTGGGTGGTCGGCCACCTTCACCTTGGCCGTTCGGCAGCCCGAACCCGCGGCGATCTCCCGCGCCCGCTCCGGCCCGACCGCCGGCACCGTGCAGTTGACCGGAACCCGGTCCCGCACCGGCGCCGGCCACCCCCCGGTCGCCGCCTCGAGTGCGGTGGCCAGCCACGGCAGCACCTCGCGGTCGTCATACTCGGCGAACGGGCAGAACTCACCCCATCCGGCCGGCCCCTCGACCAGCACACCCTCGCGCACCGTGATACCGCGGAACCGCGTGGTCAGCGGGATGGCGTACGCCCTGGTGAGCATGGCGTCAGCCTCCCATGACCCGCGTGTTGGCGCGTGGCGTCGCCACGTTGGCCGCTGGCGTCGCCGTGTTGGCATCGTGCGTGGCCAACACACCTGCGCCACACGCCAACACACCTGCGCCGCACGCCAACACACCTGCGTGACGCGCCAACATGCCTGCGCTGCGCGCCAACACACCTGCGTGACGCGCCAACATGCCGGGTGCGTGTCGGGTTACCGGCGGTGTCGGCAACCCGACAGGGCAAATTGGTCTAGACCTCGCTTACCCTCGGATCATGCACGTGATCCGGCGCACGGCCGCGCTCGTCGCGAGCCTCGCCCTGCTGCCCTTCGTCCCTGCTGCCCCGGCCGCTGCCGCGCCGACCCTGCCGGCGTGCCAGCACTTCTACACCGGGCCCATCCCGGACCGACCGCCCTCGCCCGGGGTCGGGCCGAGCCCGGAGATCGGCCCGGTCAACGTGAGCGGCCGGCTGCCCGCGCCCGGCGGGGTCAGCGGCGGCTACAACGCCAACGGCACGGTCACGTTCACGTTCAGCCGGGTCGCCGGCGCGCGGGCGTACCGGGCGTTCCGCAACGGCCAGGCGCTGCAGTGGATCGACGACTGGGGCCAGCCCACGCTGCAGGTGACCGACACCGCGCCCTGCCAGAACGCCAACTACCAACTCCTCGCGCTCGGCGACAAGACCGGCGCCGCGGCCAACCTCGGACAGATCTCCACCGCCTACCGGCTCGACGCGGGCAGCCGGCTCGCGCCGTTCCGGATCCCGGCCGGCACCCGGCTGACCTACACGGTCACCGCGTACAGCGACACCGGCCTGACCGCGCTGGGTTATGACGCGGGGGCCGGGTTCTGCGCGGTCGACGCCCGGAACATCCCGTGGGGCACCAGGTTCTCCGTACCCGGCTACGGCTTTTGTTACGCCGCCGACATCGGCAGCTGGATCAAGGACCGCATCGCCGACGTGTGGCTGCCCGGCACCCAGGCCGACCGCTGGGGTGTCCAGATCCGTGAGCTTGTCGTCCAACCCTGAGGAGAGGCCGCCATGTCCCGCAGTCGCAACGGCATTCTCGCCGCCCTGGCGGCTTCGTGCGCCTCCCTGCTGATCGTGGCGCTGACCCAGACCGCGCCGGCCGGCGCGGCCACCAGCCCCACCGCGACCTTCAGCAAGGATTCCAGCTGGGACACCGGGTACACCGCGCGGTACACGATCGCCGCGGGCACCTCGGCGCTGTCCGGCTGGCGGGTCGAGTTCGACCTGGCCGCCGGCAGCTCGGTCGGCACGTTCTGGGACTCGCTGCTGACCAGCAGCGGCAACCATTACACGTTCGTCAACCGGGAGTACAACGGCAACGTCCCGGCCGGCGGCACGACCTCCTTCGGTTTCAACGTGTCCGGCACGGCGAACCCGGCGAGCTGCAAGCTCGACGGGCAACCCTGCGGGGGCGCCCCGCCCACCAGCACGACGACGACCACCCGTAGCACCACCACGACGACGACCACCTCGACGACCCCGCCGCCGGCCGGCAGCGTCCGGGCGGCGCCCTACATCGACATCACGATGAGCACCCCGTCGCTGGTGTCGGTGGCCAACGCGACCGGGCACAAGGTGTTCACGCTGGCGTTCGCGCTGGCCGACTCAACCGGCTGCAACCCGTCCTGGGGCGGCACGATCCCGATCAACGACAGCCGGATTGTCAACGACGTCCGGGCGTTGCAGGCGGCCGGCGGTGACGTCGTGGTCGCCACCGGCGGCGCGGCCGGGCCGTACCTGGAGTACACCTGCACCAGTTCCGCCGCGCTGCTGGCCGCCTACAAGCGGGTGCTGGACACCGTGGGCAGCAACCATCTCGACGTGGACGTCGAGGCCACCATCCCGCAGGACATGGTGAACACGGCGCTGGCGCAACTGCAGCGGGAGCGCGGCACCACGATCAGCTACACGATGCGGGTGCAGGGCGACGACTTCGGCATGGACCCGTACTCGGTGCAGGTGCTGCAGAGCGCGGCGGCCCGGGGCGTGAACGTCACGGTGAACCCGATGACCATGGAGTTCGGCAGCTCGCGGCCGGACTGGGGCGACGCGGTGATCGCCGCCGCGCAGGCCAGCCTCAACCAGGTCAAGCAGATCTGGCCGGGAAAGTCCGACGCGGAGGCGAAGCGGATGCTCGGGGTCACCCCGATGATCGGCCGCAACTTCAACGGCAAGACCTTCACCCAGGCGCATGCCCGCAAGCTCGTCGACTGGGCCACGGCCAACCACGTCGGACTGCTCGCGTTCTGGTCGGTGGGCCGGGACAACGGCGGCTGCCCGGGCGGCGGCGTGTCCCCGACGTGCAGCAGCATCAGCCAGTCGACGTTCGAGTTCACCAAAATCTTCAAGGGGTTCCGGGGCTGAGCCGGCTGCCGTCCCGGTCGTCGGGCTCTCCCTCCGACCCGTACAGGCCGCGGGCGGCCGCCTGGAGACCGGCTTGGAACCGGGTGCGGGCGCCGAGTCCGTCCATCATGCGGCGGACCCGGCGCTCGACCGTGCGCAGCGCCACACCGAGCTTGCGGGCGATCGCCTGGTCGGTGAGGCCGGCGGCGAGCAGTGCCAGCAGCTGCTGGTCCCGCGAGCTCAGCGGTTCGGCGGGGTCGTGGCCGGCGGCGAACCGGTGCTGCGGCCACATCGGGGTGGCCTGCTCCCACAGCGTTTCGAACAGCGTGACCAGCCCGTCCAGCAGGGCGGACGCGCGGATCAGCACGGCGGTCCCGGTGACCGGGTCGGTGCCCGGCAGGTCGTGCGGGGCGAGGCCGACCCGGCCGTCGGCGATCACCAGCTTCATCGGCACTCCGGCCAGCACCCGGGCCTCCTCGCCGCGCGCCGCGAGCTGCCGCAGCTTCTCCACCCGTTCGGCCGGCCCGAGCGCGTCCCGGTCGTAGATCGTCCGGTAGCGCACCCCGCGGGCCAGCAGCTCCTGCTGCAGCTCGTGCTGGTCGCCGTCCGGCTCGACCACGTACGGCGGCTTGTCCAGGATCAGCAGCTCCCGCCGGGCCAGCTCCTGCAGCTGCCGGAACCGGTGCCCGACCGCCGCGCGCCCGTGCACCACCGCCACCGGAGACTCCACGGTGGACCAGCTGCGCGGCTGGACCCGTTGGCAGAAGACCACTCCGAGCAGGCGGGCGTGCTCGATCTCCTGCTGGCGGCGCAGGGCCAGCACCTCCACCGCGATGTCCGGCGGGGACGGGGCGAACCGCGCCGGCCGGCCGCCGTTCCGGGCCACGAGACCCTTGTCCGCCAGTGATCTCAGCAGCACGCGCAGCCGGGAGGCGCCGAGCCCGGTGAGCCCGGCCAGCTCGGCCAGGGTGGGGTCGGGGTTGGCCAGCAGAAGCTCGTAGAGCTGCTGCTCGGCCGGCGTCACTCCAAGGCTGTCCAGCTCCATTGCTGCCCCTGTAATGGTGCGCTCGTGAATACCCCAGTCAGCGGTTATTGGTCTAGACATTGACAACGCCATATGGTCTAGACCACACTACCACCAGCGGTTAACGACCGTTCAACGACCGGACCCCGCATACCCCTGCCTGCGAGGAGACCCGTCATGCGACGACTGTTCCCGATAGCCGTGGCCGCCGCGCTGGCAGCCGTGGCCTTCGTTCCCACCACGGCCAATGCTGCCCCCGCGACCGCCACATTCACGAAAGTCCAGGACTGGGGGACCGGATTCGAGGGCAAGTTCACCATCACCAACGGCACGACCAGCGCCATCAATGGCTGGACGGTGGCGTTCGACCTGCCCGCCGGATTCTCCATCACCTCGTCCTGGGACGCGGTGCGCGGCGGCAGCGGGCAGCATTTCACGTTCAGCAACCCGAGCTGGGCGCCGACCCTGCCGGCCGGCGCGAGCACCACGTTCGGGTTCAACGGCAGCCCCGGCAACTTCTCCGGCGGGGTGCTGAACTGCACATTCAACGGCGACAGCTGCAGTGGAGGGCCGAGCAATCCCGGAGCACCGACGACACCGGGGACGCCCAGCGTCACCGGCACCACGAACTCCTCGATCTCGCTGTCCTGGGGCGCGTCCAGCGGCACGGTCAGCGGGTACCGCGTCTACGAGGGCACCACGGTGCGTGCCACCGCGACCGGCACCTCGGCCACCGTCTCCGGCCTGGGCACCTGCTCGTCGCACAGCTACACCGTGGCGGCGTTCAACAGCGTCGGCGAATCGGCGAAGAGCGGCGCGGTGAGCGCCACGACCGGCGGCTGCACCACGCCGCAGGGCGGACCGGGCGCGCCCTACCTGTACCTCGGCTGGGGCAACCCGCCGAGCCCGGCCACGGTGATGAGCGCGACCGGGGTCAAGTGGTTCACGCTGGCGTTCATGCTCTCCGGCGGCGGCTGCACCCCGGCCTGGGACAGCAACCGGCCGCTGACCGGCGGCGTGGACCAGTCCACGATCAACGCGATCCGGGCGGCCGGCGGCGACGTCATCCCGTCTTTCGGCGGCTGGAGCGGCAACAAGCTCGGCCCGAACTGCTCCAGCGCGACCGCGCTCGCCGGGGCGTACCAGCAGGTCATCAACGCCTACAACCTCAAGGCGATCGACATCGACATCGAGAACACCGACGAGTTCGAGAGCGAGGTCGTGCAGGACCGCATCCTGAACGCGCTGAAGATCATCAAGCAGAACAACCCGTCGGTGAAGACCATCGTCACGTTCGGCACCACGACCAGCGGCCCCAACTTCTGGGGCACCCGGCTGATCAACCAGGCGCGGGCGCTGGCCGCGAACGTGGACGTGTTCACGATCATGCCGTTCGATTTCGGCGGCGGCGCGAACATGTTCCAGAACACGGTCAACGCCGCCGAGGGCCTCAAGAACGCGCTGAAGACCGCGTTCGGCTGGTCCGACGCGCTGGCCTACGCGCACATGGGCATATCGGGCATGAACGGACTTTCCGACCAGCAGGAGCTGACCAGCCTTGCTATCTGGACGCAGATCCGGGACTGGGCGAAGTCGCACGGCCTGGCCCGGCTGGCGTTCTGGTCGGTCAACCGCGACCGGCCGTGTCCGGGTGGCGGGGTGGTCTCCGACTGCAGCGGGATCGCCCAGAACAACTGGGATTTCACCAGAGTCACAGCAGGTTTCTGACCGGGTGAAGGTGGGGTGGCCGGCATGCTCGGCCACCCCACCTTTTGTTGTGCACCTTGCCCAATGCCAATGACTTGGTAAAGTGCAATCAGGTCCAGATATTGAACGGCTGTATTAATGGAACGATTCCAATCTGCCGATACGTGGAATTGTTCCAGTGATAACATCAATTTATTGTTGGTCAAACCTCCCTAGGGGTATAGGAATTCCACCGATTCTCGATGCACACTGGCCATGGGCGCGTGACTGCAGAATATTCGCTTAAGTCGGGGAGTGTATTGTGTTGGAGAGTGGAACTTCCACGACCAATGGTCTGGCGCCGCGGTTGCGTTCGGTCGAGGCGACGGCCATTGGGAAACTGCGCCGCATCAGCCTGCCGTTGCTGCGCCTGTCGATCGGGCTGGTGTTCGTCTGGTTCGGCGCGCTCAAGATCGCCGGCAACACCCCGGTCGGCGATTTCGTCGCCCGCACCCTGCCCTGGTTCGACCGGCACTGGGTGGTGCCGGCGCTGGGCTGGTTCGAGGTCGCGATCGGACTCGCGCTGATCTCCGGCCGGTTTCTGACCCTGGTCTGCGCGGCCCTGGTGGCGCATCTGGCCGGCACGTTCCTCTCCCTGGTCATGCAGCCGGAAGTGACGTTCCAGCACGGCAACCCGCTCATGCTCACCACCGAGGGCGAGTTCGTCATCAAGAACCTGGTGTTCATCGCGGCCGGTCTGGTGATCGCGGCGCGGTTCCACGGTCAGGAGCCCGAAGTAGACGTGGTAGCCCCACGGCGGTCAGCAGAATCAGTGCCGCCACCGGCATGATCCCGCCCACCGCCCAGACACCGAACACCAGCAGCGCCATCACCTCGGTCGCCAGCGCCGCGGCCGAGGTGACGGTCGCCCGCGCCGGCCCGGTGATCCGCTGCTGCAACCGGGAGTCGGTGACCACGACGGCCATCCGGTACAGGCCGTAGAACACCGCCACCCCGAGCAGCCCGGCCGGCAGCCGCAGCAGCCCGGTCCCGGCGAACAGCACCGCGGCCGCGCCGAGCACGGCGCCGAGCGCGGCCGGGCGGAGCCGCCCGGCCACCCCGCCGAGTGCGGCACCCGCCGCCCCGGCCAGCGGAATGCCCAGTGTCGCAACCGGAACGACGCCCTCCGGCACACCCCAGTCCGCGGCCAGCAGCGGGAAGTACTCCTCCAGTGCGTCCACTCCGGACAGCACGGCGACGGCGATCAGCGCGGCCCGCACCGCGGAACTCCCCGCCGCCTCGGCCACGCCGGCTCGCAGGGTGGCCAGGTATCCGGCGGGCTCGCCGTCCTCGTCGTCCTTGCCGTGCTGCCGGGGTGGTTCGGGCAGCCGGGTGGCGATCATGGCGGAGATCAGGCAGGAGGCCACGCTCGCCCAGGCCACCAACTGGTAGTGGCCGAGGGAGAACAGCACGGTGGCGATGCCGGCCGCGGGCAGCTGGGCCAGCAGCTCGAGCGCCTCCGAGCGGCCGTACACCGCGGGGTAGGCCGACTCGGCGCGGGCCGCCACCATGCCGTCGTAGAGCAGCGCCTCGAACGCGCCGCTGGCCAGCGCGCCGCCCACGCTCCAGATCACGAAGCCGGCCGCGAACCCGGGGAAACCGGGCGCCAGCACCCAGAGGAGGTACCCGGCGGCCTGCAGCACGCCGGCGGCCACCAGGGCGGCCCGCCGGGAGAACCGGTCGGCCAGCGCGCCGGTGGGCACCTCGGCGACGAAGCCGGTGACCGACCAGATCATGAACAGCACCGAGATCTGTGTGCCGGACAACCCGGTGTCGGCGAACAGCAACGCGTACAACGGGTACAGCGGAATGATCTCGCTGGCGGCGGACCAGGTGAGGCTCAGCCGGACGAGCCGGCGAGCCCGGGGCGGTACGGTGCGTCAAAGAAACGGCATGGCACGAGCGTATCCCGGACGCGCGGCGCCGCAATCGGTTTTGGCCGGTGCGATGAAAGCGTCGTTCCTCGCGCTGGGCGTGAGGAAAGCGTCGTTCATCGCAATTCAGGTCAGGGTGCGGCCGCCGGTGTCCACCTCGCCGCGGTCGATCAGCCAGGCCAGTGACTCACGGATGGCCTGCAGCGACGAGTACCGCGGCGCGTAGCCGAGCAGTGAGCGGGCCTTCTCGATGCTCATGTTCGGGCTGTGCGCCAGGTGCTCCCAGCTGGTCTTGGCGACCTCCGGGTCGACCCCGCCCGCCCAGCTGTCGAACGGCTCGAACCGCAGACTCGGCTCGTGCCCGAACCAGCCCGCCACCGCCTCGGCGTACCCGCGCACGGTCAGCGCCTGCGGGGACACCGCGTGGAACGCCTCGCCGGCCGCGGCCGAGCGCCGGTTCAGCGCCCGCTGGAACGCCTGGGCCACGTCGTCGGCGTGCACGTGGTGCAGCGTCTCCAGGCCGAAGTTCGGCAGCGCGACCTCCTCGCCGCGGGCCAGCGCGCCGAACAGGCCGAGGTCGAAGTTGCCGGCCGGATTGCACGGCGCCCACCCGGGTCCGACGATGTGCCCGGCGTGCAGCACGGTGGTGGGCACGCCGCCGCGCCGCGACTCGGCCAGCAGGTACTCCTCGATGGCGGACTTGGCGATGCCGTAGTCGCCGAACGGCGCGCGTGGCGCGTCCTCGGTGACCGGGACCGCGGCCAGCGGGCCGTGCACCCAGATCGTGCCGCAGTGCAGCAGCAGCCCGGTGCGCCCCCGCAGCGCCTCGGCCAGCTGCCGGGCGCTGTCCACGGTGAAGCAGACCAGGTCGATCACCGCGTCGGCGTCCAGCTCAGCCACCCGCTTGCCGAACACGCCGGCGGCGTCCTCGGCGTCCCGGTCCACCCGCACCCGCTGAACCCGTTGCCACGCCGCGTCTTCGTGGTACGGCGCGCGCTCGCCGCGAGCCAGCACGGTCACCTCGTGGCCGGCGGTCACCAGCCGCGGCACCAGGTAGCTGCCGATGTGTCCGGTCCCACCGATCACGGTCACCCGCATGGTGTCTCTCCTTTCAGCTGGCCACCGCCACAGCGTAGGAGACCCGCGAGTTCGACGCTCCAGCAACCGAGTTCGACCTTCCAGCAACTGAGTTCGACGTTCGGGACCGGTGCCCGGTCGGCGTCAGCGGGCCGGGCCGTCCTGGTCCACGGTGTTCTGGCCGGAGCCGCCGGACAGCAGATCCTGGTCGGGGCCGCCGTGGAGGGTGTCGTTGCCGGAGCCGCCGCTGATCACGTCCCGGCCGGTGCCGCCGTAGATCACGTCGTCGCCCGGGCCGCCGCTGATCAGGTCGGTGCCGTCGCCGCCGCAGATGATGTCGTCGCCGCCCTGGCCGGCGATGGCGTCGGTGCCGCCCTTTCCGTTGATCACGTCGTCGCCCGGTGTGCCGTGCAGGGCGTCGGCACGGTCGGTGCCGAGGACGGTCGGGGTGCGGCCGCCGCAGACGTCGCGCTCGTCGGTGCCGGTGACCGTGAGGTTGCGCATGCGGCCGAAGTTGTCGAAGGAGCCGAAGCCGACGCGGCCGGAGGTGAGGGTCGTGGAGGTGGCGGTCATCCGGGGCTTGGAGAGGTCGTCGACGAAGACCTCGATCCGGCCGGTCTCCACGCAGTGCGTGACCCGGACGCGGTGCCACTCGGTGTCGCGGATCGACGGTTCGGCGCCGATGTTCGGGTTGCTGTTCAGCCACTGGTCGTCGATGCGCAGCCGGTCGGCGTTGTTGACCACGAAGATCCCGTTGTGCGGGTAGATCGTGTTGTCCTGGGACAGGTGCGCGTAGTTGAACTCGGTGTCCGACCGCCAGCTGAAGATGATGATCACGTCGCGGTCGTTGCGGGTGACCGGCTCGTCGATGCGAACCTCGGCGTCGATCCGCACCGAGGCGAACTCGGGGCCGGAGAGCAGCGTGGCGTACTCGAACGGCCGGCGTGGCGGGCCCGGGTTGTCGCCCCGCTCGGCGAGGATCACCTGATCGCCGGGGAACTCCCACTTGGCCGGGTGCAGGGGCCGCCAGTTCTGCGCCGCCATCACGTTGTTCACCGTGGTACTCCCGAAACAACTGCCGGCCGGGGTGATCGGAGCTGCCGGGGTGGCGGCCGCGGGACCGGTCAATCCGGTGGCGGCCAGCGCAAGGCAGCCGAGCAGAACGAGCGGAACGCGGCGAGCCGCACGGGCGGACACGGCCATGGGCACCTCCCCGGGGGTTAGGAAAGCGTTTTCCTGTCAGCTAAGCACATGCCGTCGAGACCGACGTACCGCCGATCGGGCTAACGGCTCGAATTCATCCGATCTCTGCCATGACTGTCTGTGACATGTGGACGAACATGTCCCACTCAGGGGGACGCGAGTTTCCGGAAACCTTGGCAGGACTAGCAATTCGCCGCGCGGCACTCCTAACCTGGGGGAGTCCACTCACTCACTGATCCGAGGAGCGGAAGATGATCGAAACCCCTGAGTACGAGGTCTGGACCACTCCGGACTTCGTCGAGTACGAGACTCCGATGGAGGTCACGGCGTACGTGGCCCGGATGGAGGACTGACCGGCGGGGCGGGGGCCGGCCGCGTCCCGGTTCCCGCTCGGCCCAAACCCCTGGAGGTACGCCCTTGCCCACGGCCGACCCGCCGCTGACCGGCGCGGAGCTGGTCACGGCGCTGCGCGGACTCTCCCATCGTTACTGGGGCACCCACCCGTTCCACCGGCGCCTGCACGCCGGTGAGCTGAGCAAGGCTGAGCTGCGGCGGTGGGCGGCGAACCGCTGGTACTACCAGAGCATCCTGCCGCAGAAGGACGCGGCGATCATCGCCAACTGCCCGCTGCCCGACATCCGCCGGCAGTGGCTGCCCCGGATCGCCTACCACGACGGGTCGGCGAACGGCGACGGCGGCCGGGAGCGGTGGCTCCGGCTGTGCGAGGCGGTCGGGCTGATCCGGGACGAGGTGCTGTCCGAGCGGCACGTGCTTCCCGGTGTGCGGTTCGCCGTCGACGCCTACGTGACGTTCGCGCGCACCCGGCCCTGGCTCGAGGCGGTCGCCTCCAGCCTGACCGAGATGTTCGCCGGACACCTGATGCGCCAACGGGTTGCCGACATGCTGGCCAACTACCCGTGGATCGGCCAGGACGACCTGGCCTACTTCACCAACCGGATCGACGCGGTCTCCGGCGAGGGCAGGGATACGATCGACATCGTGGTGCGGCACTGCGTCACCCGGGCCCAGCAGGAGGCCGCGATCGCCGCGCTGTCCTTCAAGTGCGACGTCCTCTGGTCCATGCTGGACGCCATCGAACGGGGTGCATCGCATGATCCGGCCTGACTCGCGGCCGAGGCTGCGGCGCGGGGTGCGGCTCACCTACGACCGGGTGCGCGAGACGCACGTGCTGCTGTTTCCGGAGGGCGTGCTGGTGCCCAACCCCACCGCCGCGGCGGTGCTCGAGCTGTGCGACGGAGAGTCCACTGTGGAGCAGATCGTGGCCGCGCTGGCCAAGCGGTACCAAGGGGTTCGGGACGCCGACGTCACCGGCGTGCTCGACCGGTTCGGCGAGCGGCGGGTGGTCGAATGGACGTGAGCCCGCCACTGGGCCTGCTGGCCGAGCTGACGCACCGCTGCCCGCTGCACTGCCCGTACTGCTCCAACCCGCTCGACTTGGTGCGCGGCAAGGAGGAGCTCGGCACCGGGCAGTGGCTCGGCGTGCTCGACCAGGCCCGCGACCTGGGTGTGCTCCAGGTGCACATGTCCGGTGGGGAACCGCTGGCCCGCCACGACCTGGTCGAGCTGGTGGCGCGCGCCTCCGACCTCGGCTGCTACGTGAACCTGGTGACCAGCGGGCTGGGCCTGACCGAGCCGAAACTGGCGCGGCTGGCCGAGGCCGGCATCGCGCACGTCCAGCTGTCCGTGCAGGGCGCCGACACCGAGTTGGCCGACCGGATCGCCGGCACGACCGCGCACGCCCGCAAGCTCGCCGCGGCCGACGTGGTGAAGCGCTTCGACCTGCCGCTGACCGTGAACGTGGTGCTGCACCGGGCGAACCACCACCAGGTCGGGCCGCTGATCGAGCTGGCCGAGCGGCTCGGCGCGGACCGGCTGGAACTGGCCAACACCCAGTACTACGGCTGGGCCCTGCGCAACCGGGCCGCGCTGATGCCCACGCCCGAGCAGCTCGCAGCCGCGGAACCCGTTGTCCGGGCGGCAAAGGAGCGGCTGCGCGGGCGGATGGAGATCGTCTACGTGGTGTCCGACTACTACGAGGCGCACCCGAAGCCGTGCATGTACGGCTGGGGTGCGCGGCAGCTCACCGTGGCGCCCAACGGCGACGTGCTGCCCTGCCCGGCGGCGTCGGCGATCACCACGCTCGCCCTGGACAACGTCCGGGACCGGCCGCTGGCCGAGATCTGGTACGACTCCTCGTCGTTCAACGCCTTCCGCGGCGAGGACTGGATGCGCGCGCCGTGCCGGGAGTGTCCACGAAGGACGATCGACTTCGGCGGCTGCCGGTGCCAGGCGTTCCTGCTCACCGGCGACGCGGCCGCGACCGATCCGGTCTGCTCGCTCTCGCCCGACCGCCAGTTGGTCGACGCGATCCTGGCGGCGCCGGCCGACCCGCCGTTCGTCATGCGCGCCGGAGCCCCGCGGTGAGCGAGCGTGCGAGCGAACCATTCAGCACTGCCCCGGCGCCGAGCCTGCGAGGCGCCAAGGTTTGCCAGAACCGAGCTTGCGAGGTGCTGGCATGAAGGTGCTGCTGCTCGGCACCGCGGCCGGCGGCGGCTTCCCGCAGTGGAACTGCGCCTGCCGGATGTGCACCGCCGGGCTGCCGCCGCGCACCCAGGACTGCCTGGCAGTGAGCGCGGACGGTCGCGGCTGGTACCTGGTCAACGTCTCGCCGGACATCCGGACGCAGCTCCTCGGCGCCAAGCCGCTCGCCGCCGGGCCGGGGCCGCGGGACACGCCGGTGCGCGGGGCGTTCCTCACCGACGCCGAGCTGGACCACTCGCTCGGCCTGGCCATGCTCCGGGAGGGCGCCGGGCTGCGGGTCTGGGCACCGGACGCGGTGCTCACGGCGCTGCGCGCGGACTTCCCGCTGCGCGACATCGCGGCGCGGTACGGGGGCTGGGACTGGCAGCCGGCCGGTGCCGTCGAGGTGGACGGCCTGCGGGTCACCGCCGTGCCGGTCGGCAGCAAGCGACCCAGGTACGTTCGGTCCGATGTGGACGGACCGTGGGTGGTCGCCTACCGGATCGAGGACCCGGCGACCGGGGGAGTGCTGGTCTACGCGCCGTGCCTGGCCGAGTGGTCGAAGCGCTTCGACGACCTCGTCGCGGGGGCCACCTGCGTCGTGCTCGACGGCACCTTCTACTCACCCGCCGAGATGTCCGGCGCCACCGGCGGAAAACTGGACAATGTGCAACGCGCGATGGGACACATCCCGATCGCCGGGCCGGAGGGGAGCCTCGCCCGGATCGCCGCGCATCCGGGCGTCCGCTGGGTGTACACGCACCTCAACAACACCAACCCGATCCTGGACCCCGCCGGACCCGAGCACGCCGTCGTGCTCGCCGGCGGAGCGGCGGCGCCGCCGGACGGCACCGAGCTCACCCTGTAGGTCGTTGGACCATTGTCCGGACTTCGGGCGTTCGCGCACAATGTCGGGCGGGGGAGCGAAGGAGGCAGTTCGGGTGACCCCGGTGGTGCGCGACCGGCTCACGTGGGGCCTGTGGAACCTGGCCCTGGCCGGCGGTTACTACGTCGCCGCGGAGCTCGGGTTGCAACTTGCCCTGGTGCGCGGCCAGATCACTCCGCTGTGGCTGCCGACCGGCATCGCGCTCGCCTGCCTGCTGGTGCATGGCCGCCGTTGCTGGCCCGGCATCGCGCTCGGGGCGTTCCTGGTCAACCTGCCGCTCGGGCCGTCCCTGCCCGCGGTGCTGGTCATCACCGCCGGCAACACCGTCGCGCCGTTGGTCGCCTGCCTGCTGCTCGACCGGATCGGGTTCCACCACGGGATGGACCGGCTCAAGGACGCCTTCGCGCTGGTCTTCGTCGGTGCCTTCGGCGGGATGCTGATCAGTGCCACGGTCGGGGTGAGCACGCTGTGGCTGTCGGACGCCCTGCCGCCGGGAGGGTTCTGGGCCGCGTGGTCGGTGTGGTGGACCGGCGACGCGATGGGCGTGCTGGTCGTCACCCCGACGCTGCTGGTGATCAGCCGGATCCGCTGGCGCGGGCGGGTGCCGGTGCTGCGCATGACCGAGGCGGTGAGCCTGCCGCTGGCCATCGCCGGCGTCCTGGTGCTGGCGAACCAGACCCGGATGCCGCTGTTCTTCCTCGCGTTCCCGCTGCTCGTCTGGGCCGCGGTGCGGTTCCAGCTGCGCGGCGCGGCGCCGTGCGCGCTGCTCATGTCCCTCGCCGCGGCCTACGGCGCGGCCAAGGGCATAGGACCGTTCGCCCGTCTCGACGTGCTGGACAAGATGATCGCCCTGCAGGCGTTCAACGCCTCCACCGCGCTCACCGCGCTGCTGCTCGCCGCGATCACCACCCAGCGCAACGAGGCGCAGCACAGCGTGGAGCGGGCCGTCGTCCAGCTGACCGACGCGGTGGCCTCGCTGGAGCCGTACAGCCTGCTGCGGGACAGCCGGCTGGAGAACGTGCTGCGGGCGCGGGCCGCGCGGGACAAGCAGATCAGCTAGTTTCTCCGATCGTGGGCAAAGATTCCGCGGTGGAGCTCGAGGTCGGGCACCGGACGGTGCGAATCTCCAACCCGGACCGGGTGTACTTCCCGGCCCGTGGTGAGACCAAGCTCGACCTGGCCAACTACTACCTCTCCGTGGGCGACGGCATCGTCCGGGCGCTGCGCGAGCGGCCGTGCATGCTGCACCGCTTCCCGTCCGGTGTGTCCGGTGACAAGGTGCACCAGAAGCGCGTGCCGCACGGCGCGCCGCCGTGGCTGTCGACCGTGCGCGTGCACTTCCCGCGCTACGGCCGGCACGCCGACGAACTGTGCGTCACCGAGCTCGCCCACGTGATCTGGGCGGTGCAGATGTCCACTGTGGAGTTCCACCCGTGGAACTCCCGGCGCGCCGACACGGAGCAGCCGGACGAGTGGCGGATCGACCTGGATCCCATGCCGCAGTGCGGTTTCGACACCGTCCGCCGGGTCGCCCACGTGGCCCACGAGATCCTCGACGAGCTGGGCGCGGTCGGCTGGCCGAAGACCTCCGGCGGCCACGGCATGCACATCTACGTCCGGATCAAACCCGACTGGGGATTCTCCGACGTCCGCCGCGCCGCCCTCGCCTTCGCCCGCGAAGTGGAACGCCGCGCCCCCGACGACGTCACCACCACCTGGTGGCGCAAGGACCGCGATCCCACCATGCTCTTCGTCGACTACAACCAGAACGCCCGCGACCACACGATCGCCAGCGCCTACTCGGTCCGCGGCAACCCCGAGGGCACCGTCTCCACCCCGATCACCTGGTCCGAAGTAGACGACGTCGACCTGCGCGAGTTCACCATCGCCACCGTCCCCGACCGCTTCGCCAAACTCGGCGACCTCCACGAAGGCATCGACGACGCGGTGTTCTCGCTGGAGCCCCTGCTGGAGTGGGCCGACCGCGACGAACGCGAAGGCGCCCAGGACCCCGGCGAGGACGCCTGACCCGGCGTGTTTGCGCCTGGCGTAGCCATGTTGGCTGCTGGCGTCGGCATGTTGGCTCGTGGCGCGAACGTGTCGGTGGGCTGGCCCGCGTGGCAGGCCAATACAACGACGTGAGGCGCCAACACAACGACGTGAGAGGCCAACACGCGGGGTTTAGGGGTCGAGCATGGTGAGGGCGGCGTGCAGGATGGTCGGCTCGTCGAGCAGGACGTGATGGGCGGCGGGGCCGAGGGGGATGAAGCTGTCTTCGCTGGTGACGCGGCGGATGGCACCGGGGAAGCCGGCGTCGGTGAGGGCGGTGATCACGGCTTCGGAGACGCCGCCGGTGCGGCGGGTTTCGTCGACGATGAGCACGCGGCCGGTGGCGGCGGCTGCTTGGAGGAGGTCGTCGACCGGGAGGGGGGCGAGCCAGCGCAGGTCGAGGACGCGGCAGTCGACGGCGCGGTCGGCCAGGCGGCGGGCCACGCGGAGGCTCATCGGGACCCCGTTGGCGAAGCTGACCAGGGTGAGGTCGGTGCCGGTGCCGTACACGCGGGCGCGGCCGAGGGGGACGGGGTCGCCGCCGGCGGGGGCCAGCCATTGGCCGTCGCCCTCGGTGTGCAGGTCGCGGGTGTGGTAGAGGGCGATGGGCTCGAGGAACACGCAGACCCGGCCGTCCAGTTTGGACGCTGTGGCGCAGGTGCGGAGCATGGCGGCGGCGTCGTCGGCGCGGGACGGGGAGGCGATCACCAGGCCGGGGATGTCGCGGAGCGCGGCGACCGCGTTGTCGTTGTGGAAGTGGCCACCGAAGCCCTTCTGATAGCCGTAGCCGGCGATCCGGATGATCATGGGGTTGGTGTACCGGCCGGTCGAGAAGAACCGCAGGGTGGCGGCTTCGCCGCGGATCTGGTCGGCGGCGTTGTGCAGGTAGGCCAGGTACTGGATCTCGGCGACCGGCAGGAAGCCGCACAGTGCGGTGCCGAGCGCCGTGCCGAGGATGCTCTGCTCGTCCAGCAGCGTGTCGAAAACCCTTGCCGCGCCGAACTTCTTGAGCAGGCCGCGGGTGACGCCGTAGACGCCGCCCTTGCGTGCCACGTCCTCGCCGAACACCAGCACGTCCGGGTGCTCGGCCAGCAGGTCGGCCAGCGCCCGGTTGACGCCCTGGGCCAGGGTGAGCCGGTCGGAGCTGACCGGAACGGTGACCGGCGGCGGCTCCCGGTGCACCAGCGGCGCCATCACCTCCGCCGCGCTCGCGAGCTTCGGGGACGCCGCGGCCTGTTCGGCGAGCGTGGCCACCTCCGCCCGCTTCTCCTCGTACCGCAGCAGAATCTCGGCCGGTGTCAGCAATCCCCGTTCCACCAGCATGATCGCGGTACGGAGCACCGGGTCGCGGCGCCGGTCGGCCTCGAGCTCGGCCGGCTCGCGGTACGCACTCTCCACATCGGACCCCGCGTGGCCGAGCAACCGCACCATCGTCAGGTGCAGGAACGCGGGCGCCCGGTTGGCCCGCACCCACTCGGCGGCCTCGGCGGCGACCCGCGCCGTGTCGGGCAGGTCGGTGCCGTCGGCGGCGAAGTACCGCAGGCCGGATTGTCCTGAGTAGACACTCTGGATCCAGCCCGGCGGGGTGCGCACGCTGATGCCGATCCCGTTGTCCTCGCATACGAACAGCAGCGGCAGCGGGAGCTTCTGGTATGCGCAGTGCCGGGCCGAGTTGAACGCGCCCAGCGCGGTCGAGTGGTTCACCGAGGCGTCGCCGAAGCTGGCCAGCACGACGGCGTCGGCCGGCCACGGGCAGGCGAGGCCGAGCCGGGCGGCGCGCTCGAGGCCGAACGCCAGACCCACCGCGCGCGGCAGGTGTGAGGCGATCGTCGAGGTCTGCGGGATGATCGAGAGCGCGCGGTGGCCGAACACCTTGTGCCGCCCGCCGGCGATCGGCTCGGCGGCCGCGGCGGTCACCCCCAGCAGTACGTCCAGCAGCGGTGTGCTGCCCGGCACCTGGCGGGCCCGCTCCAGGTAGAACGCCCCGGAACGGTAGTGCAGCAGCGCCGGGTCCGTCGGGCGCAGCGCCGCCGCCACCGCGGCGTTGCCCTCGTGGCCCGAGGAACCGATGGTGTAGTAACCCTTTCCGGCCGCGCCCAGGTCCCGTGCGGCCAGATCCAGGTGCCGGCTGCCGAGTTGGGCGTCGAACAGCTCCAGGCAGCGGGCGCCGGTCAGCGAGCCGTCAACCGGAAGGCCCGGATCCCGGCGCTCCCGTGGGGAAAGCGCCGCCACCGTGTCCAGGAAATAGCCGTCGATCGGCTCGGCCATCGCCGGTCAGTCCTCTGTAGACAGCCGGTAGCCCAGGTCCGGCTCGACGGTAGCCACGTCCAGCTGCGCCTTCTGCAGCCGGCCGGAGAAGTCCCAGTTCATCGCCTGCCAGCGGGTGAACTGGTCGAGCACCCACATGCCGGACTGCCGGCTGCCGTTGCCGGACCGGCCGTTGCCGCCGAACGGCAGGTGCGCCTCGGCGCCGGAGGTGGAGTTGTTCACGCTGACCATGCCGGCGCCCACGCCCTGCCGGAACCGGAAGGCGCTGGCCGGATCGGTGGTGTAGATCGACGACGACAGCCCGTAGCCCGGCGCGTTCGCCAGCTCGATCGCCCCGTCCAGGGTGCGGTACGTGGTCACGCCGACGATCGGGCCGAACGTCTCCTCGGTGAAGATCCGGTCGTCCGGCCGCACCCCGTCCAGCACCACCGGGTGGTAGTACAGGCCGCCGTCCCCGGTGAACCCGTTGCGCGGGTTGCCCGTGGTGATCCGGCCGGTGCCGGTGGAGCCGAGAACCGTGTGGTGGTCGCCGACCCAGCCGAGCACGTCCTCGTAGGAGCTGGCGAACTTCGCGTCCAGCATGGGGCCGTAGAGCACGTCGCCGGTGGGGTCGCCGACCGCCGCCGAGCGCACCGCGGCGTCGAAGCGGCTCAGGAACTCGTCGTGCACGTCCTCGTGGACGATCACCGTGCCGAGCGAGGTGCAGCGCTGGCCGGCGGTGCCGAACCCGGAGAACAGCGCGCCCTCCACGGCCAGGTCGAGCTCGGCGTCCGGGGTGATCACCATCGGGTTCTTGCCGCCCAGCTCCAGGCAGGGCGACTGCAGGTACCGCCCGCACAGCTCGCCGATCCGGGTGCCCACCGCGCTGGAGCCGGTGAAGCCCACCTTGTCCACCAAACCCGCGGCCAGCGCCGCGCCCAGACCGTCGAAAGTGGACTGTCCACTGGCGGCGACCAGGTTGAGCACGCCGGTGGGCAGGCCGGCCCGCCAGGCCAGCTCGGCCAGGGCCAGGGCGCTCGCCGAGGCGTACTCGGCCGGCTTCCACACCACGGCGTTGCCGCACAGCAGCGCGGGCACCAGGTACCAGGCCGGCACCGCGACCGGGAAGTTGCCGGCGGTGATCACCGCGGCCACCCCGACCGGCACCCGGAACGTGAACAGCTGCTTGTCCGGCATCTCCGAGGGCACGGTCTGGCCGTAGAGCCGGCGGCCCTCGCCGAGGAAGAAGTCGCAGGTGTCCACGATTTCCTGGACCTCACCGCGGGCCTCGGCCAGCGGTTTGCCGATCTCCCTGGTCACCAGCCGGGCCAGGGTCTCGGCGTTGGCCTCGACCAGCCGCCCGAGCGCCGCGACCGCCCGGCCGCGCACCGGGGCTGGCACCGCGGCCCACTCCCGCTGCGCCCGCCGGCCCGACTCCGCCGCCTGTCGAAGCGCTTCGGCGCCGGCCAGCCGCACGGCGGCCACCACGTCGTCGAGCCTCGCGGGGTTGCGGGACAGGTACTCCTCGCCGCCGTCGAGCGGCTTGCCGTCGATCACCGAGCTCATCGTCCGCACCCGCCCACCGTACTGCCCGCCCGCGGACCACCGGCGCCCCAACGGGCAGCGGTCGGCCGCGATCGGGCGCCGGGAGTACTCCGCCGGGCGGCGCGCCCTCTGGTTTCCCGGAGCGGCAGGGAGCCGCCGAAACCTGTGGGAGTGATGTCTCAATGAACGTTCGGACACTTCGTCGCGGCGTGCTGGTGCTGGCCGGGGTGGCCACGCTGGCACTGGCGCCGGCGACGGTCGCCCAGGCCGGGCCGGAGAAAGCGCCGGCGCCATCGGACGGGATCGTCATGGTCAATGGTGCCGGCAAGACCATCACGGTGCCCAGAACCGTGCTGACCCAAGGAAAGTCCTCGTCCGCGGGCAGCTCGGGCAACGGGCTCGCCGGCAAGCCGGCGGACAAGACGAAGCCCGGCGGCTTCTCGGCCGACTCGGTGATCGGCACGGACGACCGGGTCCAGGAGTCCGACCCGTACGGCTACCCGTGGCGGGCGATCGCGCACCTGTCCACCAACCAGGGCGGCTGCACCGGGTTCATGCTCAGCCGCGACGTGCTGGTGACCGCGGGCCACTGCGTCTACCACGGCGGCTGGGTCACCAGCTACCGCGTGGCGCCCGGCAAGAACGGCAGCGCCGAGCCCTACGGGTCGTGCAGCGGCGGCATCGCCGACGTGTGGACCACGTACAACTACATCAGCACCGGCTCGGTGGACTACGACTACGGCCTGATCAAGCTCACCTGCGACATCGGCAACACGGTCGGCTGGTTCGGCTGGTGGTACAACACCGGCGAGAACCTGGTGAACCAGTACTTCTACGTCGAGGGCTACCCGGGCGACAAGCCGTACGGGACGAACTGGTGGGACGGCGACTACTCGACCCAGCAGACCGCCACCCGGCTGTTCTACTGGAACGACACCGCGCCGGGGCAGAGCGGTTCGCCGATCTACCACTACAACTCCGTGACTCCGGGCCTGTGCGGCGGCTGGTGCGTCACCGGCATCCACACCACCGGCGTGTGGGACACCGCCTACAACAGCGGCACCCGGTTCAACCCGGACGTCATGTCCTTCATCAACTACTGGGTCAGCCAGCCCTGATCCGCACCCCAGTCGTCGGGCCCCGGCTTCATCCACTCCGGGGCCCGGCCTTTTTCATGTGCGGCGTTCAATGGTTACCCACTTCGCGGCCGCTTCTGGAGTCCACCACCAGGGCTGAGCCCACGTGGACCATGTGCTCGCCCAGTCGGAACCCTTCCTCCGGACCCGGGGGTATCCCATCGACAGCTTCGGCCACCAGCCTCCGCTCGACAAAGTTATGGAGGTGCAGGCTGAGCTTGCAGAGTTCGGCGGTCAGGTGGGCGTCAATATCCTGGTACGCAGCACGGAGGGCGTCTCCTAATCAGCTCCGGCCCGCACGCCTCCGCAGCTGCACCGCTACCGCTCTCAGGAATCACACCAGCCCTCCTCGCAAGGCCCAACCAGTTGATGGCGCGAAGGACTCCTCAGGGCAACGCGGCCGCGTCCTGGGCCTGCTCCTGTACACGTCGGGCGTCCATATCGGCGAGGGCTTCGACGGCCAGAGCTATGAACCTCCTGAGCGCCTCGGCATCGAAAATGAAATCGAAGCTGTGCGATCCTCTGCCGAAGGTGAACTCCACCTCATCGCTGGCGCTGACGCTGTGCTTCATTGGGCAGCCTGCCCGGGCACTGGCCCAACTGGTTACCTTGAACAGCTCGAACATGACCTCTTTGCACTTCCGTTGTCCCGTGGGTGGCACCCAGGCCAGGTGCCTTGTGAATCACGAAACCAGCAAGCGAGGACAGTGAGTAACCCTGTGTGCGCCGCTGGCACACCCTTAATCACCAGGAGTTATGCTCGATACGCCCGCTGACCACCGAGCACCGTGAGGCGTGAACGACGACATGGCAAGGGAACCGGATGCCATCGCCGAGTTGCGGCGCTCGCTCGGTACGCAGCTTGCTACCTTCCGCCTAGCGGTCGAGGTAACCCAGGGCCAGCTCGCCAAGATCGCCATCTGCGACCGCACCACCATCAATCACATCGAGAAGGGGCGAGCCAGAGCAGACGAACGATTCTGGCGGGCGGTAGATGCTGCCTGCGACGCTGGCGGAGCCCTTGTTGCCGCCTTCCTGGAACTGGAGGCCGCCAAGGTTGAGCATGAGCAGCGGGAGCGTGAACAGCGCCTGGCATCGGTTCGGGCCAAGGCGGCTGCACTTCGTGGTCTGCCAGGTCTGGCACCCACCCATGGGCACGGTGGCGGTGTCGATCGGGTTGATATGCCGGAGCTGGAGGGGCTTCGCCGGGCGCTGCTGGGCCATCAACCGGATCGTGAGCGACTCTCGCCACGAGAGGCAGTGCCGAGTCCTACGCAGCTTGAAGCAGGCGTCCACCAAGCGCATCAGTTGTACCAAAGTGCTGACTATGACGGTGCTGCTCGATTGCTGCCACTGGTCATAAATCGCATCGAAGGAGCACATCCGAGCGTCAATATCCCCATGCACATCACGGCCGCTGCCTACCTCGCTGCTGCCAAATTGGCGACCAAGGTGGGAGATAGTAGCCTCGCGTGGGTGGCGGCCGACCGCACTTTGCGGCTTGCCCGGGAGACAAACCGCTTCGGGCTTATCGGCATTGCTCAGTACCAAGTCGCCTGTGCCTTGCTGGGAAGTGGCCATCTCGCCGACGCCGAACAGACTGCCGTCCAAGCGGTGGAGCACGTTGCCAGGCGCGTGACCTCTGTTCAACCGAGCATTGAGGATAGTATCTCCGCCCATGGTGCACTTTTGTTGCTCTTGGCAGTCACCGCGGCGCGCCGCGGCGATGGTCAAGCCGCCAGGAAAAACTTGCATACTGCTGCACGGCTGGCTGAACGGCTCGGCCAAGACGGCAATTGGCTATGGACGGCGTTCGGCCCAACGAACATCGTCATCCATGAACTCGCGGTGCATGTTGCACTTGGCGATTCACGCACAGCCTTGCAGCTTGGCGAGCGTATTGACACCGATGGATTACCGGCCGTACTGCGTGGTCGGCGTTCACAGGTACATCTGGAGTTGGGATGGGCCTCGGCAGGGCAAGGTGACGACAGTTTGGCGGTCTTGCATCTTCTGGAAGCCGAGCGCGTTGCCAAGCAAACCGTTTCTCGAAACGCCACCGCTCGAGCACTGTTGACCACTTTGTTGGCTCGCGAACGCAAAAGTGCCACTCCTGGTTTGCGTGCTCTTGCAGCCAGGGCCGGAGTTGCGCCATGACAGGATCGCCACGGCCAACACGAGTACTGTATCTGGTCGTCTGCGCCGCACCGCCTGCTCAAGCAGTCGGTGAACTAGTTGAACTTCTACAGGAACAAGACCGGACAGTTTGCGTGATTGCCACCCCGCGTGCCGCTGGTTGGATTGACGGCGCTGCACTCGCTGAGCAGACCGGGTATCCTGTGCGTCACGACTACAAACAGCCGGGCACCCCGGAAACGTTGCCCTTGGCTGATGCCATCTTAGTTGTCCCCGCGACGTTCAATACGATAAATAAGTGGGTGGCTGGTGTTAGCGATACCTTCGCATTGGGGCTGATGAATGAAGCCATAGGACTCAAACTTCCGATTACTGTGGTGCCGTACGTCAAGTCCAGCCTTGCGGCCCATCCGACATTCGAGCGAAACCTGCGCACGCTGGGTGAGTGGGGCGTGATTGTGCTGCCGAATGAGGTCATACGGATGAAATCCGCCGAATACTCCTTCGATTGGCGCCGGGTGGTGGACGCACTTCACAACGAACAAGCCGCAGAGTGAGCACGGCTGGCCCTACGCCTACTTGTGGCAGCAAGTGGCTGATGTGACACATGTGGCTGATGGTATGGTCAGCGATGCGATGAATGACTCATTCAGTGCGCCAGCCGCAGTGAATGAGTCATTCATCGCAGGCTTCGGCAGAGGTCAGGCGGTCCAGGGCATGATGGGCCGGTGCGGGCGGTGATCTACGAGGAGTTCGGTCAGCTGCCGGAGGTGCGCGAGGTCCCGGACCCGGCGCCGTCCCGGCTCGGAGCGGTGATCGGGGTCGAGGCCACCGGGTTGTGCCGCAGCGACTGGCACGGCTGGCAGGGGCACGACCCGGACATCCGGCCGCCGCACGTGCCCGGGCACGAGCTGGCCGGAATCGTTGCGGCGGTGGGGGATCGGGTGACCCGCTGGCGGCCCGGGGATCGGGTCACGGTGCCGTTCATCTGTGCCTGCGGGACCTGTGCCGCCTGTGCGCGCGGCGCCCAGCAGGTGTGCGAGCGGCAGACTCAACCCGGGTTCACGCACTGGGGCTCGTTCGCCGAGTATGTGCTGATCGAGCACGCGGACGTGAACCTGGTCGGCATCCCGGAGTCGCTGCCGTTCGGCACCGCGGCGAGCCTGGGCTGCCGGTTCGCCACGGCGTTCCGGGCGGTGGTGACGCAGGGCCGGGTGGCGCCGGGGGAGTGGGTCGCGGTGCACGGCTGCGGCGGCGTCGGGCTCTCCGCGGTCATGGTCGCGGCGGCCGCCGGCGCGCGTGTCGTCGCGGTGGACATCGCCGCGCCGGCCCTCGACCTGGCCGGCACGCTGGGCGCCGAGGTGTGCCTGGACGGCTCGACCGGCGACACCGCATCGTCCATTGTGGACCTGACCGGCGGCGGCGCACACCTGTCGCTGGACGCGCTGGGCAGCCCGGCCACGGCTGCGGCGTCGGTCAACTGCCTGCGCCGGCACGGCCGGCACCTCCAGGTCGGCCTGCTGCCCGTGGACCCGCCGCTGCCGATGGCCCGGGTGATCGCCTACGAGCTCACCATCCTCGGCAGCCACGGCATGCCCGCGCACGCCTACCCGCCGATGCTCGACCTGGTCACGTCCGGGGTGCTGCGGCCGGACCTCCTGGTGACCCGGACGATCGGCCTCGACGCCGCACCGGAAGCCTTGGTGGCCATGGGTTCCGCGCCCGGCAGCGGCGTGACGATCATCGAGCCGTGCTCTTCAGCTCGGGAATGTTGGCCATAGTCCTGGGTCGCCTCGCGCGGCGGGTCACCAGGACCACTCCTCGGGCAGACCTCGTTCCTCGGCCTGCCCTCGTCGTGGTGGGCCAACTCCCTCGCCTCGGCATTCGCAAGCTCATGCCGTGGGCGGGCTGAGCGCGCCGTCCGGTCCGACGGAGACGGCCGAGGACGGCAGGTCGGCCGCGGAGAGGTCGCGGACCAGGGTCAGCGCCTTGCCCCGGCTGTCGGTGGCGGGGATGCCGCCGTTGATCATCTCGGTGCCGACCAGGGTGCCGCGCACCCAGGTGCCGTCCCTGGCCAGGGTGGCCCGCAGGACCGCGCCGACGCCGAGCGGGTAGGAGGTGCTGAGCACCTTGTAGCCGGCGAAGTTGCCCATGCTGTAGGCGATCAACCGTCCTTTGTAGAACTCCATGCCGCGCAGCACGTGCGGGCTGTGCCCGACCACGAGGTCGGCGCCGGCGTCCACCACGCGGTGGGCGAACCCCATGGGGTCGCCGCGGTTCTCGCCGAGGAAGATCTCGGTGCCGGGCTTGACGTGCTGGTGGTCCGCGCCCTCGCCGCCGACGTGCATGTTCACCACGACCAGGTCGGCCTGCTCGGACGCTCGGCGCACCAGCCGGGTGGCCGCGTCGAGGTCGGTGACGCTCTGCATCCACGCGTACGGACCGAAGCCGAGCACCGCGACCGTGATGCCGTTCGCCTGGTGCACGGCGATCTCGCCGGCGCCGCCGGTGGGTTTCAGGCCGGCGGTGCCGAGCGCGGCCCGGGTGTCGCGCAGGCCGGCCGGGCCGGCGTCGTTGGTGTGGTTGTTGGCCAGGTTGAGCACGTGGAAGCCGCCGTCGCGGAGCACGGTGGCGTAGGCCGGCGGCAACCGGAAGGCGAAGCAGGTCTCCTTGGCCGGCGGTCCGCCGGGTGGCGGTGCGGAGGTGCTGGGCGGCGGCGGTTTCTGGCACTTGGTCGACCCGGTCGCATCGGTCAGCGGCGTCTCCAGATTTCCCATGGTCAGGTCGGATCGAAGCGCTTCGGCGACGCGGTCGAAGAAGCCGCGGCCGTTGTTCGGCGGCAGCCGGTCGGGTGCGCTGCCCATCAGGATGTCGCCGACCGCGGCGATCGTGATGGCGGGCGGGGTGCCGTCCGGCGGGGTCACCGGCAGCGACGAGGCCGGGAGTTGCTGGAAGGTGCTCGGTGGCGGGGTCGGCTGGCCCGCGATCGTCGAGCACCCGGCCGCGAGCAGCGCGGCGGCCAGGACGCCGGCGAGCGGCTGCGTGCGCATGGCGGGGAGTGTCTCAGAGCAGGTGATGATCGTGTGCGTAGATGGCCGCCTGGGTGCGGTCCCGCAGGCCCAGCCGGCTCAGGATGCTGGACACGTGGTTCTTCACGGTGCCCTCGCTGACCGCCAGCCGGGTGGCGATCTCCCGGTTCGTGGCGCCGGCCGCGATCAGCCGCAGCACCGCCACCTCGCGTGCGGTCAGCTTGACGTCGGCTGTGGACGGTTCCGCGGTGGATCGCTTGTCCAGGGCGGAAACCAGGCGGGTGGTCACCGAGGGGTCGAACTGGTGCACGCCGGCATGCGCCATCCGCACCGCCTGGGCGAGGTCGGCCGCCGGGAGGTCCTTGAGCAGGTACCCGCTGGCCCCCGATCGAAGCGCTTCGACGACGTACTCCTCGTCGTCGAACGTGGTCAGCATCAGCACCCGGCAGCCCGGCGCCCGCCCGCGCAGCGCCGCGGCGGCCGCCACCCCGTCCATGCCCGGCATCCGCACGTCCATCAGCACCACGTCGGCCTCGAGTGCCACCGCCCGCTCCACCGCCTCGGCACCGCCCCCGGCGGTGCCGACCACCGCGATGCCGGGCTGGATCCCCAGTAGCGAAGCGATTCCCTCGCGGATCAACCGCTGGTCATCGGCCACCAGCACGCGGATCGGCGCCGCGGTCACCGCTGCCCCCGGGCGGGAACCGAGGCGACCAGGCGGGTGCCCCGGCCCGGGGCGCTCTCGATGGAGAGCGAGCCGCCGGCCGAGCGCACCCGCTCCTCCATCCCGCGCAGGCCGAAGCCGGGTTCGGCGCCGTCCAGGCCCCGCCCGTCGTCGTCGACGGTCAGGCTGGCGGCGTCCTCGGCGAGCCGCACCCGCACGGTCACCCGGGTCGCCCCGGAGTGCCGGCGGGCGTTGGTCAGACCCTCCTGCGCCGCGCGGTACAAAACCAGCAAAGCCGGGCTGGCGAACCGCTTCTCGTCGCCTACGACGTCCAGCTCGACGGCCAGCCGCCCGTCCATTCCCGCCACCAGCTTGCGCAACGCGGTGCCCAGCGCGAAGGTCCCCGCGTCGTGCAGCGCGCCGACCGACTGGCGGACCTCTTCCAGGGCGTACTTCGTGGACAGCCGGGCGTCGGCGAGGGCCTGGTCCGCCGCGGCCGGATCCCGCTGTCGAAACGCTTCGACCTTCTCCAGCTGCACGGCGATCACGGTCAAATGGTGGCCGAGGCTGTCGTGGATGTCCCGGGTCAACCGGTTGCGCTCGGTGGCCGTGGCCAGCTCGGCGGCGCTCGCGGCCAGGCGTTCGGCCCGCGCCGCCACCGCGGCCATGGACACCGCCAGAACCAGGCCGGTGCCGAGCATCAGCACGTCGGAGATCTGCTCCTGATCGGTGTACCAGCCCGGTGTGGTGAGGGAGAGCCGCACTACCAGCCCGCCCGCCACCAGTCCGGCCAGCGCGTAGCCCGCCGCTCGGCCCAGTGAGAAGTACGCCAGGAACGGCACCAGCACGTACAGAATGCGGGAGAACCCGGAGCACTCCAGCTCGCCGACCGCCCAGAACGCCACCAGCCGCACCGCCAGCAACCCGACCGCGATCGGGCGCGCGGCGGGGAGGCGCCGCTCCAGCACCTCCAGCCCGATCAGGAAACCCAGCACCGCAACGAACCCGGCCAGCCGCGGCACCATCGGCGGTTCCGGGCACAGCCCCGCGACCGCGAACGCCACACCGGCCACCAGCACCGCGGCGTACAGGATCGACGTCACCCAGGGCAGCAGTCTCGGCGCGCCGGCCTCCATGGGCGCCGACAATACGGTGGCCGCAAGGCACATGACCTCCGGCCAACCGGTCGGCACTTACCGTGCACCGGATCGCATGCCTAGCGTCGGCGGCACTTGGTCGAGGTCAGGAGGTCCGTCGTGCCACCGTCAACGCTGTACCGACTCGCCGGCCGCGCCGGGGTGGTCACCGGGTTGCTGCTGCTGTTCAACACCGCGCGCCGGGTGAACCTGGTGCCGGAGAACGCGTTCACCCACCAGATCGCGCCGGTCGCGGCATTCCTGGCGCTGTTCGTGATCACCGGGATCTACCTGTTCCAGCGCGAGTGCAGCGGCCGGCTCGGGCTGTGGGGTTACGGCCTCAACTTCGCCGGCCTGGCTGGGGCGCTCGCCATCGAGTACACCCTGCACTACGTGTTTCCGTTGCTGGACAAGGAAACCGTGAACCGGTTGGTGGATGGCCGGACCGGCATGGGGTTCCTGATCATCTCAGTGGTGTACCTGGCCGGCGTCGTCCTGTTCGGACTCGCGACCTGGCGCGCCGCGCTGTTCCCGAGGCCGGCGGTGGCGCTCTACGTGGTCGGCTTCGTGCTCACGGCGCTGCGTCCGGTGCTGCCGGCGGCGGTGGTGTCCGGCGGGTTCGTGCTCGGGTCGGTCGCGGTCATCTGGCTTTCCCTCGTGCTCGCCGTGGCCAGGACCGCGGACAGCGCGGTCACGCCGGCGAGGATCCAGAACACGGCCGGGTAGCCGCCGGTGAGCCCGGCCAGCGCCGTGCACGCCCACGGCGCGAGGGCGTTGACCACCAGCATCGGCGCGGACAGCAGGCCCATCAGCCGGCCGTAGTGCGCCGGGCCCCAGCGGTCGGTCACCGCGGTGGCCTGCAGCAGGGTGAACACCCCGCGGGCCGCGCCGACCAGGATCGCGGCGGCGATCAGCAGCGCGGCCGGCCCGGGCAGCACGCCCAGCACGGCGATGGTGACCGCGCCGGCGCCGAGCACGATCGCGGTCCGGCCGCGCACGCTGGTCGCCGCGGACAGCCGCCCGTAGCCGATCCGGCCGCACAGCTGCCCGACCCCGCCGAGCCCGAGCGCCAGCGCCGCGGTGCCGGTGGGCAGGCCGCGCTCGAGCAGCAGCGGCACCTGGATGATCACCACGCCGTAGACCGCGAACGCGGCCAGCGACAGCGCCGCGGCCAGCATCACGAACGGCCGGCTGCGCGCCACCCGCCCCGGTGAATGCTCCGCCTGCTGCGCCTCCGGCCGCGGCCACGGCCCGCGCAGCCCGATCGCGTGCAGCGGGATCGTGATCACCGCCAGCACGGCGGCCAGCACCAGGTACGTCCCGCGCCAGTCGAAGCGGTTCGACAGAGCGGCGGTCAGGGGTGCGAACACCGTGCTGGCCAGCCCCGCGACCAGGGTCACCGCGGTCAGGGCGGTCACCCGGCGCGGCCCCCACCAGCGGGTCAGCGCCGCGAACGCAGGTGCGTACAGCACCCCCGACATGGCCAGCCCCGCCACGAACCAGGCCACGAAGAACCAGGGCAGCGAACGCGCGGTCGCGATCAGGACCACCGCCGGCGCGGCCAGCACCGCGCCCACCGTCATCACCGGCCGCGGCCCGATCCGGTCCAGCAGTCGCCCCACCCCGATCCCGGCCAGCGCGCTGACGATCAGACCGAGCGAGAACGCCGCGGTGATCGTGCTCGGCGACCACCCGGTGGCCGCCGAGATGCCGGGCGCGAGCACCGGGAAGGCGTAGAACAGCACGCCCCAGCTGGTGATCTCGGTGACGCACAGGACGACCAGCACCCGACGCAGCCCCGATGGCGGCAGCGTCGTCGCGGTCATCCCCGCAGCATGTCAGCGCCGGGCCCGCCGGTCCCACGAGTCGTGACCACCGGCACAAAAGGGGTTCCGTGCTCAACCGGCCTGGGGGTCACCGGGAGCACGGAACCGCCTTCAAGCTTACACCCGGCCCGCAACGTCCGGCGAGGGGACCCGGTGAACCCCTATCACCTGCCCGTGTGACCCCTGATCGGAAGATCAGTCTATACTGTCTAGATACGATACCTTGCGGAGGTGCTGGTGATTCAGAACGCGCATTGGCAGGTACAAGAAGCCAAGCAACGCTTCAGCGAGCTCCTCCGCGCCGTCGAGCGGGAGGGCCCCCAGTTCATCACCCGACACGGCGAGGTGATCGCGGTCATCGTCCCCATCGAGGAGTACCGCAGGCTGACCCAGCCGAAGAAGACCTTGGCGGATGTGCTCCTTGGCCCGCCCTACTTCGACGACACAGTGATCGAAGTCATGGAGGAGGTCGAGGCTGAGCGCAAGGCGAGCTTCGCTCCCTTGCGAGACTTCGAGATCGAACTGGGGCTGACCGACGACGATGGCGAGGACGGACTCCGTTGACCTTCCTGCTCGATACAAATGTGCTTTCTGAGACCAGGAAATCCCGTCGCGACGCAGGCGTCACGAGATGGATAGCCAGTACGCCGCCGGAGCGAGTGCACCTGTCGGCCATCACGGTCGGCGAGATCGTCCGCGGTATCAGCAAGTTGCGTGATCGGCGGGACCACCGCCAGGTCGAGTTGTTCGAGACCTGGCTCAGTGACGTCATTGACGCGTTTGGCGGGCGCATCGTCCCGGTCACGGTCGATGTCGCCACGGAGTGGGGAGCGCTGACCGGTCGCACGGTTTCCGTTCCGGACGCGCTGATCGCGGCGACCGCCAAGGTGCACGGCTGGACCGTGATCACCCGCAATGTCAGGGACTTCGAACCTACCGGAGTGGCCTGTCTCAACCCGTTCACGGCGTGAGGTTTAGCCTCCTGACATGAGGATCTCTGTGGCCGCGGATGAGCGGACCGGGGTGGCTGAGGCGATTGTGGACGAGTTGCGGCGGCGGGGGCATGAGCCGGTGGTGCATGGGGCGTTGAGCGAGGACGAGCGGGACGACTGGGCGTGGGCGAGTGAGGCGGCCGCGCGGGATGTCGCGGCGGGGCGGGCGGAGCAGGGCGTGGTGGCGTGCTGGACCGGGACGGGGGCGTCGATCGCGGCGAACAAGGTGGGTGGGATCCGGGCGGCGCTGTGTGGTGACGCGGAGACCGCCCGGGGTGCGCGGCGGTGGAACGACGCCAACGTGCTGGCGTTGTCGTTGCGTACCACCAGCCAGGCCGTGCTGACCGAGATCCTGGACGCGTGGTTCGCCGGCGAGCCCAGCGCCGAGGATGTCGACGTCGCCAACACTCGGCACGTCGACGAGATCCAAGCGTGAGCGAGCTTGCGAGCGAACCATTGAACACTGCTCTGTCGCCGAGCGTGCGAGGCGACAGAGCAGCCATCACCGAGCTTGCGAGGTGGATGGCGTGATCGGCGGGTTGGCCACCGCGCTGATCATCGCGGCGCTGGGGTGCGCGGCGTGGGCGCTGGGGATGGTGGTGCTGAACCGGCACATCAACCCGGTCACGTTGGGACTGCTGGCGTTGCTCGAGGTCGCCCTCGTGGTCCAGGCGGTGATCGGGATCGTGAACCTCGCGGTCACGGACCGGCAGGTCGCCGGGGGCACGTTCGTGGGGTACCTGATCGCTTCGCTGATCGTCCTGCCGGGTGCCGTGTACTGGGCGTTGGGCGAGCGGAGTCGTTGGGGCACAGCGGCGTTGGTGGTCGGGTGCCTGGTGGTGCCGGTGATGATCGTGCGGATGAACCAGATCTGGGGGCACGGTGGCTAGCACCGGGCCGGGGCGCGTGCTGGTCGCGGTGTACGCGATCTTCGCGCTGGCCGCCACGGCGCGGTCGGGGGTGCAGATCGCGACGAAGTTCTCGCAGGCGCCGGTGGCCTACCTGCTGTCGGCGCTGGCCGCGGTGGTGTACATCGTGGCGACCGTGGCCTTCGCGCGCGGTGGCCGGATGTCGATCCGGGTGGCGGCGGTGTCCTGCACGGTCGAGTTGGCCGGGGTGCTGGCCGTCGGCACGTTGAGCGTGCTGGACCGGGGCGCGTTCCCGGACGCCACGGTGTGGTCGGTGTACGGCCAGGGCTACGGCTTCGTGCCGCTGGTGCTGCCGGTGCTGGGCCTGCTGTGGGTTCGCCGCGTGGCCCGGCACGGGGGTTGAGCGGTGGCGACGGTGAGCGTGTCGGCGGACGTGCCGGCCTCGGCGGAGCGGACCTGGGCGACGGCGGCGGATCTGGCGCGGTTCGGGGAGTGGCTGACCCTGCACGAGGGGTGGCGCGGCGAGCTCCCCGCGGAGATCGCCGAGGGGACGAGGCTGACCTCGGTGGTCAACGTCAAGGGCCTGCGCAACCGGATCGACTGGCACGTCGACGCCTACGACCCGCCGCGCTCGCTGGCCATCTCCGGCGACGGTGTCGGCGGGGTGCGGGTTTCCCTTGTGCTGTCGGTGGTTCCGGACGGCGACCACACCACGGTGCGGGTCGACGCGGAGATCACCGGGAAGCCGACGACCGGTCCGGTAGGGATGATCATCGGCCGGGCACTGCGCGGTGACATGCGCAAATCCGTGGCCGCGCTCTCCGACCTGGTGGAGCGAAGGCCACCTTCAGGACGTTCAACGCCCTGAAGGACGCCTTCAGGGCAAGATCACCCGCGGGATCCGGGGTGGTTTGGCGCGGGCCTGCCATTCGCGGGGGTAGCCGAGGGAGACCTCCTCGAATCGCACTCCGTCGTACTCGGTGGTGCGCGGGATGTGCAGGTGGCCGTAGACCGCGGCGGCCGTGTTGAACTTGGTGTGCCAGTCGGCGGTCAGCTCGGTTCCGCACCAGAGCGCGAAGTCGGGGTAGCGGAGGATGCGGGTCGGCTCGCGCACCAGTGGCCAGTGGTTGATCAGCACGAGCGGGATGTCCGGGTCGTGCTCGGTGAGGCGGCGCTCGGTGGCCGCCACCCGCGCGGCGCACCAGTCGTCCCGGGTGGGGTACGGGTCGGGGTGCAGGTAGTACTCGTCGGTGCACACCACGCCGGCCCGGACCGCCTTGGCCAGCGCCGCCTCCTTGGTGTGCACGCCGTCGACCCGGAAGGTGTAGTCGTAGAGCAGGAACAGCGGCGCGACGGTGACCGGGCCGGCGGGTCCCTCCCACACCGGGTACGGATCCTCGGGGGTGAGCACACCGAGGCGGCGGCAGAGCTCGACCAGGTGGGTGTAGCGCACCTCGCCGCGGGCCTGGACCGGGTCGTCCTTGGTGGTCCACAGCTCGTGGTTGCCCGGCGCCCAGATCACCGTGCCGAACCGTTCGCGCAGCGTGGACAGCGTCCACTCGATCTCGACGGTGCGCTCGGCCACGTCGCCGGCCACGATCAGCCAGTCGTCCGCCGACACCGGCCGCAGGCCCGCTACGATCTCGCGGTTTTCCGGGTAGCCGACGTGCAGGTCGCTGGTCGCCAGCAGGTGGGTCACCCGGCCGACCCTACCGGTGACCTCTCCGTACGTAATTCCGTGGGAAATCTGCGTACCTCCACGGATGTGTATCTGCCCGGACCGTCGCCACCCTGTACTGGACGAGAGGAAGGTGGGCATGACCGCAGCACTTCTGGTCCGCCCGCGGCAGTCCGAGCTGACCGTCGCGGTGGTCGATGACCATCCGGTGTCCGCCCTGCTGTCCCTGGTGGACGGCATCACGCTCGTCCCCACACCCGAGGCGGCCGACGTGCTGATCGTCGGCAGCGTCGCCGCCCTGCACCGGGCGCGCCGGTCCGCACCCGACGCCGCGGCGCTCGTGATCGCCGCGTCGGACGACGGCGACTCGGTGTTCGGCGCGATGCGTGCCGGCGCCCGCGGCTACCTGCTCGAGGACGCCTCCCGCGACGACCTGCTCCGCGCCATCCGCGGGGTCGCCGCCGGCGAGATGATCCTCGGCCCGGCCATCGCCGCCCGGCTGACCGAGCTGATGATCCGCCAGTCCCAACCGGACCGGCACCCGTTCCCCGACCTCACCACCCGCGAACGCGAGATCCTCGACCTCATCGCGCAGGGCAAGGACAACGGAACCATTGCCCGCCAGCTGTTCCTGGCGCCCAAGACGGTCCGCAACAACATCTCCCTGATCTTCAGCAAGCTCGGCGTCGCCGGCCGGTCGGCCGCCATCGTGCGGGCCCGCGAGGCGGGGATCGGCCTTGACTGACGTCAGCTGGCCGGCGGCGCGGCGGTGCTGGCCCGCCGGATGAGCTCGGCCGGGAGATGCTCGATGCGGGGCTCGGACGCCGGCGGGGTGAGCGCGAGGGTCATCGCGCGCATGCCCATTTCCGGCATGCCGAGGCGGATCGTGGTGAGCGGCGGGAGGACGTCGCGGGCGATGGGCATGTCGTCGAAGCCGATCACCGAGACGTCGCCGGGGACGGTGAGGGAGCGCTCGCGGAGGGTGGCGAGGGCGCCGATGGCCATGGCGTCGTTGAGCGCGGCGATGGCAGTGAGGCCGGGGTTGGCGTCGAGGAGCTCGGCGGTGGCGACGGCGGCGCTGTCCCGGTCGAAGTCGGCGTAGACCACCCGGCGCGGCGGCACGCTCCCGCCGAACTCCTTGGCGGCGCGGCGGATTCCGGTCAGGCGGTCGGTGGTCGTGGTGAGGATCCGGGGGCCGGCAATGACGCCGACGCGCTGGTGGCCGAGGCGGTACAACTCGGCGGCGGCGAGGTAGCCGCCCTGCTCGTTGTCCGGCATGACCGCGTCGCCGGCGTGCTTGTGCCGGCCGATCACCGCGACCCGGCCGCCGCTGCGCTCGTAGGCCTTGAGCTTCGCGTTGAGCAGCCGGGTGAACCGGAGGTCGTGGTAGCCGGAGCCGGTGAGGACGATGGCGGCCACCTGCTGGGCCCGCAGCAGGTCCACATAGGCCAGCTCGCGGTCCGGGTCGCGGTAGCTGTTGCAGATGATGCACAGCCGGCCGTGCTCGGTGGCCACGCGCTGCAGCCCGCGGGTGATCTCGGCGAAGTACGGGTCGGACACGTCGTGCACGATCACGCCGACGGCGATCCGGTCCGCCCGGGCCAGCCCCTGGGCGTGCGCGTTCGGCACGTAGTGCAGCTCGTCGACGGCCCGCAGCACGCGGTCGCGCAGCTCGTCGGTGACCGGCTTGGCGCTGCCGTTGATCACCCTGGACGCGGTCGCCGCGGACACGCCGGCCCGCTTGGCCACGTCGGCCAGCGTCGCCATGGCCTTCCTCCCATGTGGTTGACCACGCCAGGTGGTCACGGTTAGCGTCAGGGTAGTCGAAGAAAGCCCTTTCCTGACGTTCGAACCGCCGGGTGGTGGATATGACCGAACCCGCGATCCTACCGGGCGGAGTCGGGATCTCCCGGTTGTGCGTCTACGACACGCTCGGCCTGGACGGCTCGCCGGGTGGCTCGCCGCACGTGCACCTGGCCTGCGCCGAGGCCTACGTGGTCGTCGCCGGCCGCGGGGCCGTGCAGACGCTGTCGTCGAAGGGTTTCGCCGAGCACCAGCTCACCGCCGGAACGGTGCTGTGGTTCACCCCGGGCACCGTGCACCGCCTGATCAACCGCGGCGGCCTGGAGATCGTCGTGGTCATGGCCAACAGCGGCCTACCCGAGGCCGGCGACGCGGTGTTCACGTTCCCGCCGGAGGTGCTCAACGACCCGGAGGCCTACGCCGCCGCGGCCGTCCTGCCCGAAGGTGGCGCGCCCGGCACCGATCCCGTCGCCGCCTACCGCCGGCGCGACCTGGCCCTGCGAGGTTTTGAAGCGCTTCGACAGGGCGGTGCCGCGGCCCTGGCCGAGTTCCACGCCGCCGCGGTCAAGCTCAAGCAGCCGCAACTGGACGCCTGGCGGAGCCGGTGGCGGGACGGCGCGCTGCGGGCCGCCGAGGAAACCGGCGCGCACCTCGAAGCGCTTCGACAGGGCGATGCCACGCACCTCGCCGCCGCGGCCGTCCGTCACCTCGAGCAACCGACCGAGACCGGCCGGCTCGGCATGTGCGGTTTCCTGGACACCTACCAGACCTGAGCTGTTCACCCGATCGCAGTGTCGGAGGAGAACGGTAGGCGCGCAAACATCCGGTTCAGCCAGAGGAGCGCTCCTTGAGCACCGAGAACGTTTCGCGTAGATCGTTTATCCGCACGTCCGCCGCGACCGGCCTGGGCATCGCGCTCGTCGGCAGCGTCGACACCATCTTCGGCGCCACCGACGCAGCCGCGGAACCGGACGGCCGGTCGCGCCCGGCCGGCTACGGCCCGCTGGTGCCGGACCCGGCCGGCCTGCTGGCCCTGCCCGCCGGTTTCAGCTACACGCTGATCGCCCAGGAGGGCGTCACCACCCTGGAGAGCGGCGAGCCCACCCCGTCCGACCCGGACGGCACCGCGTCCTTCGCCGCCCGGCACGGCGGTTCGGTGCTGGTGAACAACCACGAGATCGGCGGCAGCGAGCCGTTCCGGGTCCCCCTGCGGCCCGGGCTGGTCTACGACGAGACGGCCGGCGGCGGCACCACCAACATCGAGGTCGACAAGCACGGCAACCGGCTCCGCGAGTACGTGAGCCTGGCCGGCACGCACAACAACTGCGCGGGCGGGCGCACCCCGTGGGGCACCTGGCTCACCTGCGAGGAGACCGAGGCGATCCTGGCCAAGCGGCACGGGTACGTGTTCGAAGTGGACCCGTTCGACCAGGACGCCAACCTGAACCCGAAGCCCATCAAGGCACTCGGCCGGTACGCGCACGAGGCGGTCGCCGTCGACCCGCACCGCGGGCAGATCTACCTGACCGAGGATGCCAGCGGCCCCAACGGTTTGCTCTACCGCTTCACCCCGCCGCACTCGGCGCTGCCGCTGCGCAAGGGGTCGCTGAGGAAGCTGGCCGACGACGCCGGCACGCTCGAGGCGCTGGTCGCCACGAGCGGCGGCGCGATCGTGCCCGACCTGTCGGTGGCCGTCGAACCGGGTACCCGGTACCGGGCGAACTGGGTCGCGGTGCCCGACCGGGACGCCGCCACCACACCGGTGCGCAAGCAGTTCGCCGACGGCACGATCACCCGCAGCCGCAAGCTCGAGGGCATGTGGTGGGCCGACAACGGCGCGTACTTCGTCGCGTCCTTCGCCCGCACCACGGACGGCAGCGCGGTGCAGCACGACGGTCAAGTCTGGTTCCTCGACCCGCACCGTTCGACCATCGAGTTGAAGCTGCGGTTCGCCTACACGCCGGCCGACCAGAACACCGACGCCGACGGCCCGGACAACATCACCGTGTCCCCGTTCGGCGGCGTGATCCTGGCCGAGGACGGCGACGGGGTGAACCACCTGGTCGGCTCCAACGACCGCGGTGAGACGTTCTTCTTCGCTCGCAACGACATGAACGAATCGGAGTTCACCGGGCCCAACTTCTCGCACGACAAGAAGATCATGTTCGCCTGCATCCAGACCCCGGGCCACGTGTTCGCGATCCGGGGCCCGTTCCGGCACTGCTGACTCAGGCTCAAGAAACGGTGACGATCTTGCCGCCGGCGATGCCCTGACCGAGGGTGTCGCCGGCGGCGACGTCTCCGGCGAAGTGGTACACCGGGCGGCCGCCGAAGGTCACCTGGACGGTGTTGTCCGGCCGGGTGATCCGGCCGATCAGCTTCGCGTCGACGCCCTCGGCGGTGACGGTGCCGCTGGCCGGCACGAGCAGCGGCGGGAAGCGCTTGGCGCAGTCGTCGACGCACGTCGACCGGACCGGCTTCACGTTGTCGGCGTCGAGCCGGTAGAGCGTCCTTCCCTTGCCGTCGACCAGGATCCGGCCGAGCTTCGGGTTGGTGGCAACGGTGAGCTTCACCGGTTCCACTGTGGACGCCGGGGTGGGTGCGGTGGTTTTCGTTGATGGTGGGGGAGTGGTGGACCTGGACGGCGTGGCCGGGTTGGCCGGTTGCGCGGCCGCCGGCTTCGGTGCGGCGGCGCCGATGGGTGGCGCCGTGGTGGTTTCCGGTGCGGTCGTGGTCGTGGTCGGGCTGGCGCCGACCTTGACTCTGGCCGCCGACACGGCTTCACCGTCCCCGCAGGCGGTGAGCACACCGATGCCCAGCGCGACGAACGCGCACAATGTCATCTTTCTTGGCTCGATGGCGTAGCGCCAGTGAACCGGGTTCCTTTGCATTGCCCCTCCTCGACTCCCGTGCCACAGACACGGAAACGAGCGGGCGGGGGTTCAACCGACGTTGTCCCGGAGTTTGCCGAGCAGCCGGGCGAGCTCGGCGGTTTCGCCGTCCGAGAGGCCGGCGCGCAGGCGTTGGTCGAACGCGACGGCAGCGCCGCGCAGCTTGTGGAAGAGCTCCTCGCCGGCCTCGGTCAGCTCGACCAGGTGGACGCGCCGGTTGGCCGGGTCGCGGCGGCGGGTCACCAGGCCGCCGGACTCCATGGCGTTGAGGTGGTGGGTCAGCGTTGCGCCCTGGATGCCGACCGCCGCGGCGAGCGCGCGCTGGGTGCCCAGCTCCCGGGTCTTGATCGAGATCAGGATCTGCCACACCGGCGCCGAGCCGCCGGCTGCGGCCAGCGCGTCGTCGAACGCCCGGCCGCAGGTCTTGGCGGTGCGGGCGAGATCGAGGCCGATCGGCATCACTGCTGGTCGAGACATGATTCGAGAATAGCAGACGTCTAAGCATTTGACATCTAAACGTTCGATGCCTATCGTTTGAGGTACAGCGAAGGAGGGATCGAGATGACACAGCCGTTTGCCGGGAAGGTGGCCCTGATCGCCGGGGCCAGCAAGGGAATCGGGGCGGTCACCGCCGAGGCGTTCGCTCGCGCCGGGGCCGCGGTGGTGCTGGGCGCGCGGGACGAGCAGGCGCTCGGCCTGGTCGCCGAGGGGATCAACGGCCGCGGCGGGCGCGCGCTGGCCGTGCGCACCGACGTCAGCGACGCGGCGTCGATGGAGCGGTTCGTCGGCGCGGCCGTCGAGGAGTTCGGGCGGTTGGACTTCGCGTTCAACAATGCCACCGACGGGCCGCGGCCGGCGCCACTGCACGAGATCGACCCGGCGGAGTTCGACCGGGGCATCCAGGTCAACGTCCGCGGCACGTTCCTGGGGATGAAATACCAGGTCGCGGCCATGCTCCGGACCGGCGGCGGGTCGATCGTGAACATGGCGTCGTTCGCCGGCATCCAGGGCTTTCCCGGGCTCGGCGCCTATGTGGCCGGGAAGGCCGGGATCATCGGGCTGACCAAGGTCGCCGCGCTGGACTACGCGGACCAGGGGATCCGGGTCAACGTGGTGGCGCCGGGCCCGATCCAGACCCATCACATCGACGCGGCGGGAGCGGAGGCGGTCCGGCAGGCGGGGCTCTCCACGCCGATGCGCCGGATCGGGCAGGCCCACGAGGTTGCGGACGCGGTCCTGTGGCTGTGCTCCGAGCAGTCGTCGTTCATCACCGGCGTGACGCTGCCCATCGACGGCGGGCAGGCCGCCGGGCTCAAGCCGCCCCGGACCTACAACCCGGGCAAGGGAATGGAGGAGTCATGAGCACCATCGAGCAGATTCGTGAGCTGGGCCGGCGCTGGGCCGAGGCGGAGCAGCGCGGCGACGCGGACACGCTCGACGCGCTGGCCGCCGAGGACTTCACGCTGGTCGGCCCGGTCGGGTTCGTGCTGAACCGGCAGCAGTGGCTGGACCGGTACCGGACCAGCCGGGACCTGAGGCTGGAGTCGCTGGACTGGGACGAGGTCGAGGTGCGCGACTACGGGAGCACCGCGGTCGCCGTCGGCGTGCACAGCCAGCGCGGCGAGTTCCAGGGCAACAGGGTCGACGGCAAGTTCCGCGCCACGCATATCGCGGTGCGCCGCGGCGACGAGTGGCTGCTGGCCGGCATGCACCTGAGCCCCATCGGCGGTCCGCCCCCCTTCGCGCCCCGCCAGTAGGGGATCCGGCGAGTCCCCGGTTCCAGCACGCGAGTCCCCGTTTCGAGCACGCGAGTCCTCGGTTCTGAACTGGGAACTCGGGTGCCTGAACCGGGGACTCGCGGGTTGCTAGCCGATGGTCAGTGTGGCGACACCGAACAGGCTGGTGACGCCGGGTGGTGTGAGGCATCCGAGCAGGTTGGGATTCGGAAACGTGATGACCTCGAGGGCGGTACGCCCGGCGAACAGGCCTTGGGTGATGGCTCCGGCCAGCGTGACCACGGAGTTGCCGCCGGGCCGGGAGATCGAGCGGTTGAAGCTGAACACGCTGGTCTCACCGGTGTTCCAGGTGAAGGTCTTGGTTGCGCTGCCAGGCTGAAGGATCTCGAGGCAGCCGGCCTCCGTTTCGATCGTGACGGCGGAATGCCCGGAGGTGACGTCCGGATTGCTGGCCGAGGTGCACGGCGTGTCGATCTCGTTGGTGGTCACGGTTTGTGGGCTCGATGTCAGTGTCAGGCCGGGGGAGTAGTTGGCCGTGACGGTGCCGAGGCACGTCAGGTCTCCAGGGTCGGCCTGGGCGTTGCCGGGACCGAAGGAGATGCTCACGGCCGCGGTCGCCACGGCGATGAGCATCCGGGATAAGCGAATCACGACTTCCTCCAAGAGGAGCGGGCGAATGACCGGCCCAGTCTGTGTCGGAGCGGACTCGGATGGAATCCGCCATCCGAGTCCGCGTGCGGTCGTGATTCGTACGGAACGTCATTGCCGGCGCGCGAGGGAAATCACGTTACGTGCAGGTCACTTGGGCGTTTGACCAATCCGCGTGATCCGAGTTGATCCCATCGCCGCCGTCGATGGCTGCGAGCAGTAACGTGGTGCCTCCGCTGACGTCGGCGGTCAGATGTTTTGCGCCCTGGCTACCGGTGACGATGCCACTGTCGGCAACTTTCGTTCCGTCGCGCCAGATCTGGAATACCACGCGGCCGTTGGTTCCGGTTTCGTCGTCCACGCCCACGTCCGCGGCGACGCTCGAGCAACGTCCGCCGAGGAAGTACGTGATGCTGCTCTGCGCGTGCGCGCCGAGGCCCTTGCTGAACGTGGTGCCGCCGACGGTGAGGGTGCGGCCGTCGCCGGCGGTCTGGGTGTTGACGCTGCGGTCCTTCTCCACCGGGCCCCAGCCGTTCGTGACGGACGTCCAGGTGAGGTCGGAGAGTTGGCGGGTGCCGGCGGCCGGGGCCGTGGCGCCGGTGCGGGTGACGCGGTAGACGACGGTGCCGTGGGACGGGACCGAGGCGCTGATAGCACCGGAGGTGGTGCGGGATGCCTTGCTCCACAGGTCCTTCAGCGTGTACGAGGAGCCGCCGGGCATGCCGATGGCGGAGGCCGTGGTGGAGACCGTGGTGGTGGCGGCGGTTTCGTTGAGCAGGGCGACCGCCATGTCTCCATTGGACAGTGGCTTGCGGTAGACCACAAGGCCGTTGCTGGACGACACGATGACCGCCTGCTGGCCGAGCGGGTCCTGGTCGAGCGCGATGACGTCGGTGTTCTTCAGGATGTCGAGGTTCGCCTGCGAGAGGGTGGGGACGTTGCTGCCCATCAGCAGGGGCGCGGACATCATGGCCCACAGGCTGAAGTGGGTGCGGTACTCGGTGGCGGTCATGCCGCCGTTGCCGACCTCGAGCATGTCCGGGTCGTTCCAGTGGCCGGGGCCGGCGTACTTCGCGAGATCGTCGTTGGTGTGCAGTTTGCCGATCATGCTGGACCAGTTGTCGGAGATGTCACCCGTGGTGCGCCACAGGTTTCCGACCGGCGCGCCCCAGGTCCAGACCTTCGGCGTGGTGCTGCCCCACTCGGTGATCGAGTACACGACCGGCCGGCCGGTGGCGGCGAGCGCGTCGTGCATGGCGCCGTACCGCTGCTGGGCGTCCACGCCCTGGTTGTTGCAGTTGTCGTACTTGAGATAGTCCACGCCCCAGGAGGCGAACAGGTTGGCGTCCTGCTGCTCGTGGCCGAGGCCGCCGGGGAAACCCAGGGAGTTGCACGTCTTCGTGCCCGCGCTGGTGTAGATGCCGAACTTGAGGCCACGGGCATGGACGTAGTCGGCGAGGGACTTGATGCCGCTGGGGAAGCGGGTGCGGTTGGGCACCAGGTTGCCGCTGGCGTCCCGGGCAGTCTCGGCCCAGCAGTCGTCGATGTTGAGGTACTGGTAGCCGACGTCGCGCAGGCCCAGCGAGACGAACGCGTCGGCCACACGTTTGATCGTGGTCTCGTTGAAGATCGCGTCGCAGTGCGTGAAGTTCCAGTTGTTGAAGCCCATCGGCGGGGTGCGGGCCAGGCCGTTCTCCCACGCCCACGCGGGTTGCGGGTTCGCCGCGGGGACGGTGAGCGCGACGATGCCGCCCGCCGCGACGGTGGCCGCGGCGGTCAGCACGGCGGAAAGCGTTCTGCGCATGGGGTTCTCCCTTACACCAGCTGGTAGGCGCGCATGGCGCGGGTCAGCATGAAGCAGTCCTGCAGTGATCCCGAGCTGTCGCCGAGCGAGCGGTAGATGCCCCACTTGGGTCGCACCCGGTCACCGAGGAACGTGTCCACTCCGGACTTCCTGGTGTCGATCACCGTGGTGGCGCCGTCGTGCACGGCCCAGCGCACGTACCCGCCGGTGCCGTCGGCGATCGTGAACTCGAGCAGCGTGTCGATCCACTTGTTCTGCAGCGGCGCGAGGTTCACCCGGCCGACCAGGGTGTTGGACTCGAACACCTTCACCTCGATGGTCGGCGTGCTCCCGTTGCGCCGCAGCGACATCACCACGATCGGGCTGCTGCCGTCGCCGGGCATCTTGAGCTGCATGATGTGCGTGAACGTGGTGGTCGCCTTGAGCGCAGGCGGAATGAACAGCTGGTGGGTGAGCCGCCAGGCCTGGCCGCTGAGCAGGTTGAGCTGGCTGCCGCCCGAGCGCATGCCCTTGGCCTCCTGGCGCTGCCGGTCGGTCGAGGTGTCCCGGTCCACCATGTGCATGTTCCACCGGAAGTTGTTGTCCTGCACGAAGATGTGCGGCTGCCCGGCGGGGTGCGAGTCGGCCCGGTCGTCCTCGACGCCCTCGAACGCGCCGAGCCCGTCCCGGCTCGCCTCCGGCGACCACTTCAGCTGCCAGGTCGCCGCGGACGCCGGGGTGGGGACGGCCAACCCGCCCAGGGCCAGCGCTCCGCCCAGGGCGACGGCGTGACGACGGTTGATCGGGTGAGCCATGGGATCTCCTCCTCGGGGTCGGGAACTGCGATGAATGCCTCATTCAGTGCGCTCATCGCAGTGAATGAGGCATTCATCGCACTTCCACGTAGTCCAGGTTCGGGCCGCCGGTGTCCACTGTGGAGGCCGCCCGGATCGTGTTGGCGCCCGCGCTCAGCGCGGCCGTGATCGACTGGGTCTGCCAGGTCGTCCATGCGCCGGTCGGGTTGAACGCCAGGTCGTCGGCCACCAGCGTGCCATTGACGAAGATGTCCATCGGCCGGTTCGCCGTGGTGCCGTTGGCGAAGCCGAACCGCAGCGTCGCGTTTCCTGCGGCGTCGCGGTTCACCGTCCACTCCTGGGCGCTGCCCACCGCGTTGGTGAGGTTGCAGAACCCGGTGCCGGAGAACCCGGCGTGGTTCGAGTCGATCGTGCCCTGGCAGCTGCCGTCCTCGGCTTCGACGCGGTTCGACGGCGTCGGCGGCGGGCAGTTCTGCGTCGAGTCGGACGCGGTGACCCGCAGCGCTCCGCCCGCGGTGTTGGTGCTGTTCTGCACGCAGTACCCGGAGACGGTCTGGAACCGGAAGTCCTGCGAACCGGCGCTGCGCTCGGCCCGGAACCGGTCGAAGACCACCGACGAGTCCGCGTTTGCCGTGACCGCCGCGCGGGTGTCGCCGGAGACGAACTCCACGGAGCTGTCCACGAACCGGATCCCGTTGGCGTTGTGGAGGTACCAGCCATAGGCCGGGCGGGTGCCGATGCTGTTCGGGTTGTAGTTGTTGGGGTCGTTGCTCGGCACCGAGGTCGACGTGGACGTGAAGCCGCCGGGCACGGAGATGTCGACGTTGGTGAACGTCACGTTGGTGATCTTGTTGTTGGTGCCGGACTCGCCCCAGAGCGTGGCGGTGAAGTTGTCGCTGCTCTGCCCGGTCGAGGTGATGTCGTCGTAGGTGATGTTGGTGATCCGGCCGACTCCGGGACTGTTGCCGCAACGCCGCCGGGTGCCGATCTTCTGCATGATCGCCGAGCGGACGTTGGACATCGTGATGTCCCGGTAGTGCACGTCGGAGATCACGGCGCCGTCCATCGACACCAGGCCGAGGCCGGACTTGTCGGCGCCCGTGATGGTGATCCGCTGGAAGTTGTAGCCGGTGAAGTCGCCGCAGGTCTCCGAGCCGAACATGAGCGCGTTGCAGCACCGGGCGGACAGCCGGCTGTCGGTGACGGTCGCCGGGCCGTTGGGCAGCTTCGCGCCGAGCGCGTAGTCGCTCTTGAAGGCCAGCGCGTCGTCGTTGGCCGCGATGGTGGCGTTGGTGACGGTCACGTTGGTGGTGCTGATGATGTTCCAGCCGTCCCGGTCGCTGGCCGTGTCGATGGTCAGCCGGTCGGACACCACGTTGTCGCAGCCGTTGATGAGCATGGCGAAGTGCCCGCCGCGGCGCAGGGTCAGCCCGTCGCCCACCCGCAGGTTGGTGCACCGGGTCAACGAGATGATCTTGTCCGCCTCGCCGTCGCCGGGGTTGCCGGTGATCAGGTTGCCGCCGCCGTCGATCACGCCCGGGCCGGTGAAGCCGATGTCGGTGAGCCGGTCACCGAAGATCATCGCGTCGTGGAAGTGGCTGTGCCCGAAGTCCTGGAAGTCGTCGTTCGGGTTGTCCTCGGCGGCGTCGTAGTCGTCGTTGCTCGCGCCGCGGACGGTCGCGCCGGAGTTGAGCTGCAGGGTCACGTGGCTCTTCATGTGGATGGTGTTGCGGGACTGGTAGGTCCCGGACGGGAACACCACGATCCCGCCGCCCGAGGCCGCGGTCGCCGCGTCGATCGCCCGCTGGATGGCCGGCGTGTCGTTGGTCGATCCGTTGCCCACGGCGCCGAAGTCCCGCACGTTGAACGTGGCGGCGCCGGCCGTGCCGGGCGCGACGACGAAAACCCCGGCCACCATGCCCAGTATCGAGGCAGCATTGATCCATCGTTTACCGCGCATTGCCTGATCTCCCTAGCCGATGGTGAGGTTGTCGAGGTTGGGGCCGCCGTTCGCGGTGGTCGCCGTGGCGCGAACGGTGTTGCTGCCCGCCTTGAGCGGCACCGTGATCGTGGTGGTGGTCCAGCTCGTCCAGTCCACTGTGGAGCCGAAGTTGAGCCCGCCGGACACCAGGACGCCGTTGACCGTGATGTCCATGGGCCGGTTCGCGGTGGTGCCGTTGGCGAACCGGAAGGTGGCCGGAACGTCCCCGGCGGTGTCGGCCGGCACGGTCCACTCCACGGCCGCGCCCACCGCGTTGTCCGTGTTGCAGAACCCGGAGCCGGTGAAGCCGGCGTGGTTGGCGTCGATGGTGCCCTGGCAGACCGCGTCCTCGGCCTCGAACGTGCTGCCGGGTGGTGGTGGCGGTCCGCCGGTGGCGTAGTCCGAGCCGATCCACGCCTCGTCCACCCGCAGCCGCTTGAACCGGGTCGTGTCGGAGGACGTCGCGTGCGTGTTCACCACCTCGAGCCGGACGTGCCGGGTGTTCTGCACCGGGATGTCGATCATCGCTACGCCGCGCCGGCTGGGCAGGGTGCCGGTGGCGACCGGGTTGCCCCAGTTGGTGCCGTCGCTGCTGACGAGCACGCGGTAGTCCCGGATCCGGGCGGACTGTTCGGTGTCCGACCGGGCGTAGGCCACCGAGTCCTCGCGCTGGTTGATCCCGATGTACTGCACGCGTTTGGTGGAGCCGAGGTCGAAGCGCAGCGACACCGGCGTGGTCTTGTTGCTGTCCCAGTAGGTGAGGTAGTTGCCGTCGGCCACGGCCGAGGCACCGTGCCCGCCGGCCGAGGCGCTCGCGCTCATCGTGTAGGTGGACGGTGGGATGATGCCGGCGCGGCCGTTCGTGGTCACCCGGAACACCGTGTCGAACTGGTCCCAGCCGGAGATCCCGGTCAGAGTCAGGTTTCCGCCGCCCTGGCTGAAGGTGACCGGCGCGCCGGTGCGGAAGTTGGTCACCCCGGTCACCCGGTACCCGTTGTCCCGCAACCGAAGCGTGGTCGTGGACGGCCGGGTGACCACGTGGATGAAGTGCAGGTCCGGGTTGGTCTTGGAGATCGTGGTCACGCCGTGCGCGCCGTCGTTCCAGAAGCCGGGCTTGAGGCCGCCGAACAGGTACCCGCCGCCCTCGGTTCCGCTGATCGAGCCGAAGATCTGGTTGAGGTAGGTGTCGGCGAAGTTGTTGAAGGACTCCTGGTTGCTCGGGAACCGGCCGTTCACCTGCGCGGTCTCGGCCATCAGCGACTTGATCGAGGAGCCGGCGTTGGTGATGTACCGGCCGAGGGTGAGGCGCTGGTCCACGCTCGGGTTGGAGCCGTCGAACCACCAGGCTCCGGTGCTCGGCAGCTTGTAGTCGGCCTCGATCAGCCGCGGCCCGGCGGTGAAGGTGGCCTGCGGGTAGTCGTAGGACGGCGACATGCCGGTCTTCTGCTCGTTGCTGATCATGTCCATGATCGCGGTGTCTTCGTTGTTGTTGCTGATCGTGTAGTTCGGCCGGCGCTGGTAGATCTGCGCGTAGAGGTCGTGCGACTCCCAGTAGGCGTTGTCGTTGTCGATCCAGAACCCGCCGAGGTCCGGATAGCGGTTCATCACCTCGAAGAAGTTGTCGTAGCTGAACTCGCCGAAACCGTCCCGTGTGGTCAGATCGACCGAGTGGCCCTTGAAGCTGGAGTACGCCGAGGAGTTGAGCCAGTCGCCGGAGGAGAGCCCCTCGTTGTGCCACTGTGGATCGTCGGTCATGTAGAGGATGGTCTTCATGCCGGCGGCGTTGGTGGCGTCGATCAGGTCGCGCACGAAGTCATGGTTCGTCTTGCAGCTGCCCGGAATCGCCGACGGCCACGGCCGGGCGTAGCCGAGTCTACTGTGGAACGTCGCGAGCACGACGTACTGCACGTGCAGCTTTCTGGCTTCGGTGACCCAGTAGTTCGCGGTCCACCCGCCGCTGCGGACGTCGTTCTCCCAGGCGCTGCAACTGGTGTGCTGCGGCGAGGTGCGCTCGCCCCAGTGGATGAACAGCCCGCCGACCGAGCTCCGCAGGAAGTCCTGGCGGGGGTTCTGCAGGTCCGCCTGCGCTCCCGGGGGACTGAGCACGGTGAGCGAGCCGGCGACGATGAGAACCGCGGTGAGGGCCACCCGGATCCGGGTACGGAGGCTGCGTCTCATGATCCTCCTCCTCGAGGACAGAGATCGGATCTATCACGGTGTGACGCTCGTACCTTACGCGGCGTTGCTGCTACTACGAAAGGTCTAGTCCTATATTCATGGGATCTTTCCCGCTCATCGAAACGGAAGTCAGGGCAGTGCCGGGACCGGGCTTGCGAGGTCCTGGCTGTACTGCACGACGATCCGGGTGAAGGCGTATGCCGACTGGGAGATGCCGCTGCACGCGTCGGGGTCGCCGCCGGAGCCGCACTGCCGGTCCCGGTTGATCGACCAGAACGCGAACCGGGCCAGGTGGTGCTGCCGGGCGTAGGACAGGATGGTCTGGAAGTCGGTCGTGGTGACGGTTTCGTCGGCCTCGTCGGTCCTGCCGTTCATCGAGGAGACCCCGATGTGCCGGTAGGCGTCGTCGTCGCTGTACCCGTAGGCCGGCTTGACCGCGTTCTTCAGGCCCTCCAGCGCATTCACCGAGGCCTGGCCCATGGATCCGCTGTGCCCGCCGAAGTCGAACGGCATGACCACCCAGACGTCGTTGGCCAGGCCCGCCGCGGCGCCCTTGCGGATCAGGTCCTGACCGGTGGAGTCCGGGCCGGTCGGCGTGGTGCCGAAGGTGATCATCGTGACCAGGCCGGGGTTGTTCGCCTTGACGATCTTCAAGGCGTCCACCACGCGCTGGCGCACGGTGCCGCTGCCGAACTCGGTGTTCTCGATGTCGATGTCGATCGCCTTGAGCCGGTAGGCGTTGATCACCTTCTGGTACGCGCCCGCCAGCGCCGACGCGCTGGAGCACTTCTCGCCCAGCTTGTCGCCGCTCCAGCCGCCGAAGGAGACGATCACGTCACCGCCGGCGTTGCGGATGGCGTTGATATTGGTCTGGTCCACGCCGCCGGTCAGCGTACGGGACCCGTCCCAGGCCGGGTTGCAGCCGCCGTCGGAGAGCATGAACGCCAGCGTGAACCATTTCAGCCCGGTGGCGGTCATGACGTCGGTGGGCCGCTGCGGGCTGCCCCAGCCGAAGTACTCGTACGGCGCGGCGGCCATGCCCGCGGGCGGCGGGGGAGCGGCGTCGCCGACGGTGAGCCGGTCCACGTTCGGCCCGCCGTTCGCGGTCACCGCGGTGGCCCGCACGGTGTTGCTGCCGGCGTCGAGGTTGACCGTGATCGTGGCGGTCGCCCAGGTGTCCCAGTTGCCGGTGCCGGCGAAGGACACGTCGTTGCCGGTGAGCCCGCCGTTGACGGTGATGTCCATCGGGCGGTTGGTGGTCGTCCCGTTGGCGAACCGGAAGCTCAGCGTGGTGCTGCCGGCGTTGGCCGCGTTGACGGTCCACTCGACGAAGCTGCCGGACACGTTGTCGTAGTTGACGAACCCGGTGCCGGTGAAGCCGGTGTGGTTGGACTCCACCACACCCTGGGAGATCGTGGCGCTCTCCGCCTGGTAGTCGGTGGCCGCCGCGGCGTGTCCCGGGAAGCCCAGGACGCCGGTGGCGAGGACGAGGGGGAGGGTGAGCAGCGCGCGGCGCGGTCCGGACATGTCTATACCTCGCGGGGGCTGGATGCAGGGTGATTGTTAGGCAGCCTTCCTAACCGAAGCTGACCATCGGCCGATAGTGCTGTCAAGGGGTTGGTGCGTTCATGTTCCGGTGAGCGGTAACGTCCGTCGCCGACCACGTAGCAAGCTGGAAGTGTCGGTCCGCGTCGGAAGACTGGCCTCATGTTTGTCGAGGAGGTTGTGCGCCGCCAGGCCGGTGTGATCAGCAGGGCGCAGGCGCGTACCGGTGGAATGTCAGACGATCAGGTTGACCGGCGGATTGCTGACCGGCACTGGCGTCTTGTCCATCGCGGAGTGTTTCTGGTTCGCGATCGAGACTTTGGAGCCGAGGCGCGTATTCGGGCGGCGGCGCTGGTGGAGATCACCGTCCCGAGGACGAGCGGGATGCGACGAGGCCGAGGAGTGCGGGTTCGCCGCCGCGATCTGCCTGCGGTCGATCGGGTCGCGATGCGGGGTCTGGCGCTGACCGATGTTCCACTGACTGTGCTGGAGGCGGCCGTGGCGCTGGGGGGAGTGGATCGCGCCTGATGGACCGTGCCCTGCAGCGACGGGTGCGGTTCGGTGCACTGCAACAGGCGCATTGCCGGAACCTGGGTCGGCGCGGCTCGACGGCTGCCTCTTGGCTGCTTGCGGCCGCGTTGAATCGTGCCGCGTCGGATGCCGAGCGCAAGGCGATCGTGTTGCTCCGCAACGCCGGGCTCACCGGGTGGCGAACCCACCACGTTGTCAACGGCTACGAGCTTGATTTTGCCTTTCCGGAGCACCGGTTGGCGGTCGAGGTCGACGGCTGGGCCTGGCACCGCGATGTGGAGAGGTTCCGGCGGGACCGTCAGCGTCAGAACGCACTGGTTCTCGCCGGATGGACGATCTTGCGCTTCACCTGGCATGACCTGACCCAGCGGGCCGGCGAAGTCATCGCCGTGATCCGAGCGGGATTGGATGATCGCCAATTGGGGCTCGTTAGCCGCGCCACGCGCGGCTTACGAGCCCGAAATGACGATCAACCCCGCCCTGTCCTTCACTCGCCGATCGGGTTGATGAGAATGTCGAAACCGGCGTACAGCTCGGGCATGACGGTTGCCACCGCGAGCCCGCCGGGGGTGATCGGGGTCGGCCGGGCGAGCGCGATCACATGGGCGACGTCGAGGGCGGCCTGCGGCGTGTACTGGCGCAGGTGGAGCAGGTCGGCGTAGGTCAGGTCGAGCGGTTCGATGGCGGGCAGCTGGGCGACCTGCTTGGCGATGCCGGGGCAGATCCGGTCGGCCGCGTCGAGGCAGGTGACCGGCGCGTAGAGCTTGGCCTCGAGGTTCGGGGCCGAGGCGATGATCGCGGACATGCTCCGGCTCGAGGCGAGCGCCGCCAGGGCGGTGGTGTCCAGGAGCAGGCCGCCGGGGTGCGACGTGGTCACGCGCTGCCTCGCCGGGCCCGCGGGTTCTGCCGGGCGCGCCGCTCGGGTTGGCGGGTGAGCCAGGCCTCGGCCTGCGCCCGCTCCTCCGGTGTGGCCACGAATCCGAACTGCTCCCGCAGGGCGTCCTCGGTCTGCTTGGCGACGGCCGCCCATTCGGCGCGGGTGCGCTGGGCGCCGACCAGCCTGGCGACATAACCGCCGATCGTGGTGCCGTTCTCGGCCGCGAGCTGGGCCAGCCGAGCGTGCGTCTGCTCGTCGACTTTGATCATCTTCGTGCCCACACGGAGACGGTACACCATCGGTAAACCGCTCGCCCGGTGGATCAGTCGCCGACCGGGTAGATCCGCAACCGCTGCCCCTCGTACAGATCCGGCAGCACCGTGGTGACGATCAACCCGTTCGGCCACTCCTCGGTCGGCTGCGCCAAACTGATCACGTGCGCCACGTCCAGCGCGACGTCCGGGCTGCGCCGCCGCAGGTCCACCACCGCCGCATAGGTGAGGTCGACCGTCTCCACACTCGGAATCCGCCCGATGTGCCGAGCGATCCCCGGCCGGATCCGGTCCGCCGCCTCCAGGCACGTGACCGGCGCGAACAACCGCCAGTCCAGATACGGAGCATTGCTGACCAGCAAGGACATCTCATGACTGGTGGCCAGTGCGGCCAGCGCGGAGGTGTCCAACACATAACCCCTCGCGCTATCCGTCACGCCAACACCTCGCAAGCTCGGTGTTGGCAACCCCGGTCACCTCGCAAGCTCGGTGACGGGGCAGTGCTTAATGGTTCGCTCGCAAGCTCGCTCACGCGGTAGCTCGGTGCCTGGCATACCGGGCGTCGACCTCGGCGATCAGCTCGTCGTGCCGCACCCGGAACGCTGCCCGCTCCTCCGCCGTGATCACGACCCCGAACTGCTCCCGCAGGTACTCCTCGGTCCGCCGCCCCACCGCTTCCCGCTCCGCCGCACTCCGCCCCGGCCGCGCCCCCACCAACTGCGCAACGCACTGATCAACACTCACCCCACGCCGAGCCGCCAGCGCGACCAGCAACGCGTGTGTCCGCTCATCGACCTCGATCACCTTCGTGGCCACGCGCCGACGCTACACGGTCCACCTCGCCACGGGATCAGTGTCGGTGCCCCGAGTCAGACTCCCCGGGTGTTCGTCAAGGAAGTGGTGCGCCGCCAGGCTGGAGTGATCGGCAGGGCGCAGGCTCGCGCTGGTGGCATGTCCGAGGACCAGGTGGACCGGCTGCTCGCCCATCGGCAGTGGCGAGTCGTCCACGGCGGCGTGGTGGCACGGGCTGTGGCCTGGTGAACCAGCCCTCGTCGAGGTCACCGCACCCGGACCAGCGGGCTGAGGCGATCTCGTGGGTACGGGTGCGTCGCCGTGACCTGCCCTCCGCCGATCTGGTCGTGGCACGGGGTCGGGCGGTCAGCGACGTCCCGCTGACCGTGTTGGAGGCGGCTGTCGCGCTCGGGGAAGGCGGGTCGCGGTTGCTTGATCGCGCCGCGTCCGATGCCGAGCGCAAGATGATCGTGCTACTGCGCGATGCTGGGCTCACCGGGTGGCGAATGCACTATCCGCTCGACGGATACGAGCTTGACTTCGCCTTCCCCGAGCAACAGGTGGACGGCTGGGCGTGGCACCACGACGCGGAGGCGTTCCGGCGGGATCGTCAGCGCCAGAACGCGCTGGTCCTGGTCGGGTGGACGATCCTGCGTTTCACCTGGCACGACCTGACGAGCGGCCAGGCGACGTCGTCGCCGAGATCCGGGCCGGCGTGCATGATCGCCAATCGGGGCTGATCACCCGCGCCAGGCGCGGGTAACGAGCCCGAATCGTCGATCATGGTCGTGGCGGTTGGGAGACCTTATACCCCCGGGGGTTCGGCGCCGGCTGACCGGATAGCGACGCACGGGAATCCGTTTGCCGTAAAGGGAATCGGCCGGGTGGTCGTGGAGTGGTAACAGGTAATCGAAAGGTCGCGTCATAATCCGGCGATCACGTGTTTCGCGGTAATGGCTTACATGATCCGGCGATGCCATATCCGGCCTGCCCTGTGTGAGAGGTGTCGTCGTGATGAGCGTGTGGAGTCGTCGCCGTCGCATGTCCCCGTCCAAGCGGAACACCGTTGTGCTCGCGGTGATCCTGGCCATGATCGCGGCCGTGGTGCCGGCCGCGCGCGACCGGATCGACCGGATACCCAGCCTGCTGTCGGATCCGTCGAGCGGTGCGGTGGAAGTGCCCGATCATCCCGAGGGCACGGAGTTCAATCCGAACCAGCTCAAGGACATCAAGGCGGGGGATCCGGCCTCCGCGGTCAATGTGATCAACCCGCCGAGCCCGAACAACCGGGGTGACGCGCGGGTGAGCTACCCGATCGAGGTGCCGCCCGGGCGGGCCGGGATCCAGCCGAAGCTCGCGGTGACGTACAGCTCCGGGGCCGGCGACAGCTGGGCGGGGGTGGGTTGGGACCTGCCCATGCAGGCGATCACCATCGACACCCGCTGGGGCGTGCCGCGGTACGAGACCGGCACGGAGACCGAGACGTACCTGCTCAACGGCGAGCAGCTCACGCCGGTGGCACACCGCGGGGATGTGCCGCGCAGCGCGGAGAAGGTGTTCCACACCAGGGTCGAGGGCAAGTTTGCCAAGATCGTCCGGCACGGCGACCGGCCGGCGAACTACTGGTGGGAGGTGACCGACAAGAACGGCATGCGGTCGTTCTTCGGCGGCACCCCGGCGACCGGCGCGGCCGTGGACTCCACGCTCACCGACGCCGACGGCAACATCGCGACCTGGTCGCTGCGCGAGATGCGCGACCTCAACGACAACTTCATGCGCTACCACTGTGTCCGGGTGGCCGACCCCGGAGTGGCCGGCGGCGCGGTGCCGGGCAGCAACCTGTACCTGCAGCGGATCACCTACACCGGGCACGGCGACACCGAGGGCGCGTACTCGGTCACGTTCACCCGGGACCGTGACCTGTCCGAGCCGCGCCGGCCGGACGTGATGATCGACGCGCGGCTGGGCTTCAAGAAGGTCACCGCGGATCTGCTGCGCAAGGTCGAGGTGTCGCTGGGCAACCAGCTGATCCGCCGCTACGAGCTCGACTACCGGACGGGTGCGTTCGACAAGACGTTGCTGCGCTCCATCTCGCAGTTCGGCGCCGACGGAAACGTGTTCAACACCCACGAGCTCGAGTACTTCGACGACGTCCGGGACGCCGGTGGCGCGTACCAGGCGTTCGGCAACGCGACCGGTTGGACGGTGCCCGGCGACGGCCTCGGCGCGAGCGTGCCGGACGGAAACGCGAGCGCGCTGCAGGCCAACACGTCCCAGGGCGTGGGCGGGCATCTCTACGTCGGCTTCAACCCGGCCCTGCCGCGCAAGCCCGGTTCGGCCGGCGTCAAGGTCGGCTTCAACTCGGGCTCCTCGGAGGGCCTGCTGGCGCTCGCCGACGTGAACGGCGACTCGTTGCCGGACAAGGTGTTCCGCACCGGCTCCGGGATCTTCTACCGGCCCAACCTGTCCGGTCCGCACGGCCAGCCGCGGTTCGGCGACACCCCGATCCGGCTGAACAACCTGCCCGGGATCTCCTCGGAGAACACCAACTCGAGCACCGTCGGCGTCGAGGCGTACTTCGGCGTGTCGGCCCAGCTCGACTTCGTCTCCACCACCACGACGACCGACCGCTACTTCCTCGACGTCAACGGCGACGGGATCACCGACCTGGTCAGCAACGGCAGCGTGCTGTTCGGTTTCCTCGACGCCAACGGCAATCCGTCGTACAGCGCGAACAGCGGCGACAGCGGTGTGCCGGTCGGCGCGGGCGCGGCGTCGGGCACGATCGTCGGTGACCAGACCGCCGAGTTCGAGCGGCAGGTGGACGCCGCTCCGCTGCTGGACAGCGTGCGCCGGTGGGTTGCCCCGTACGACGGCACGGTCCGGGTGGCTGGTGGGGTACGGCTCGTTCAGGACCCCGCGCAGGCCGCGTACCGCCGGGCCGACGGCGTCCGGGTGACCATCCAGCACGAGGGCAGCGAGCTGTGGGCGCAGCGGATCGGGCCGGATGACTTCGGCACGTTCACGCCGTCCGGTGTGGACAGTGTGCAGGTGCACCGGGGCGACCGGCTGTACTTCCGCGTCCAGTCCATTCTGGACGGAAGCTTCGACCAGGTCTCCTGGGACCCGGACGTCACCTACACCAACCTGGCGCCGGGCACCGACGTCAACGGACTGGACAACCGGCGGTTCCTGGCCTCCCGCGACTTCACGCTCGGCGGCCGCCAGTCCATCGTGACCGCGCCGGTGACCGGCACGCTGCACCTGGCCGGCGACGTCTCCAAGACCGGCTCGACCACCGACGACGTCACGGTCGTGATCACGCGCAACGGCACCGAGGTGCTCAACCGGACGCTCGCCGGAGGCAGTGGTGGCACGGTCCCGGTCGACCTGGACATTCCGGTGACCGCCGACGACACGCTGTCCTGGAAGCTCAAGGCCGACTCGCCGATCGACCTCGGCACCCTGCACTGGGTCCCGGAAGCGTTCTACACCGCGGCCGACGGCGGCGTCCCGGTGGCCGACCAGGACGGCAACCCGACCCTGCGGATCAACCCACCGTACGAAGTGGACATGTACCCGGCGACGACGTTGACGGCGCCGCAAGGGTTCTCCACCGCGCCGGCCTCCGGCAACGTCACCGTCGAGCCGAACCTGGCGTTCAACTTCGGCGGGCAGACCCCGAACGCCCGCGTGGTGTTCACCGTCAAGAGGCGCGGTCAACTCCTCGCCAAGCGCGCCATCGACATCGTCAACGGCCAGGTGCCGGCGATCGGCGCGCTGACCGTCCCGGTGACCGCGGGCGACGACCTGTTCTTCGACTTCTCCACTGTGGACACCACGCTGCTGGGCCGCCTGACCTCCCAGTCGGTGACCGTCGACGGCACCACCGTGCCGAGCGCGTTCAACGCCGCCGCGGACCAGGCCGCCTTCCCGCAGCCGTACCGCGGCTGGGGTGCCATCGGTTACCAGGGCAACCGGGACCGGGCGACCACCCCGATCCAGCAGAGCGACCTGGTGATCGACCAGAACTTCCGCGACCAGCTCCCCGGCGCGCCGGTGGAGGGGGACGTGCCCGGCTTCCAGGGCCGGGTCAACACCCCGAAGTTCGTGGTGTTCGCCCCGCAGCCGGCCCAGGACCGCTGGGGCAGCTCGGACGAGAACACCTGGGTGGCGGCCGCCTCCGCATCCAGCTCCCGGCTCGGCGTCGACACCATCGACGTGGCCCAGGACGCCGATTTCGCCGGCGCCACCGGCATTTCCCGGGTCGGCCGGACCCAGCAGATCTCCACGACGTTCGGCGCCCAGATTCCGGGCATCCCGATCGGCGTGGGGGCCAGCGGGGCCTTCGGGGACAGCAAGGGCCAGGTCGACTTCCTCGACCTGAACGGCGACCGCTTCCCCGACGTGGTGGGCTCCGGCGGTATCCAGTACTCCGACATGGTCGGCGGCCTGGGCGGCAAGCGCGGGAGCCTGGGCGAGGACAGCGTTCGGAAGGGCGACACGACCGCGTTCACCGTGTCCGCCAACGCCGGCAGCCCGGCCCGCAGCATGTCCAACGGCCGCGGCATGGCCGCACCGCCGGCCGACGTGTCCGCCAACACCGCCAAGTCCGGCACCGAGATGCCCGGCCTCGGCGTCGGCGGCAGCCTCGGCGGCGGGGACTCCAACGCCAAGTTCGACCTGCTGGACATCAACGGCGACAACCTGCCGGACAAGATCTTCGACAACGGCACCGCGGCGCTCAACCTCGGCTACCGGTTCGCCGCCCCCGAGCCGTGGCAGGGTGCCGGCGCGGTCAACGACGGCGACACCCGCAACACCGCGGTCAATCTCGGCTTCAACACTGACTTCTACGGCTTCGCCGGCGGGCTCTCGGCCGCTCTCGGCTCGTCGAAGACCGAGCAGAGCCTGATGGACATGAACGGCGACGGCCTGCTGGACCGGGTCTTCTCCAGCGGCGGCAGCCCGTTCGCGGTCGCGATCAACGCCGGCAGCCGGTTCCTCGCCCCGGCCCCGTTCGGCGGCGGCGCGTCCGGGATCAACGCCGACGCCAATTCCACCCTCGGTGGCGGCGTGTACTTCACGTTCGGGTTCTGCCTCGGCATCCTCGCCGGCGGCTGCATCGTGTTCAACCCGGGCGCCGACTTCTCCACCGGCATCGGCCGCGCCGAGGTGGCGCTGCGCGACGTCAACGGGGACGGCTACACCGACCAGGTTCGGTCCACTCGGGACAATGAGCTGCTGGTGTCGGAGAACCGCACCGGGCGCACCAACCTGCTGCGCTCGGTGGCCCGCCCGCTGGGCGCCCGGTTCGACCTGGAGTACACCCGGGACGGCAACACGAAGGACGACCCGGAGTCCCGGTTCGTGCTGTCGAAGGCGACCGTGTTCGACGGCCATGCCGGTGACGGCCAGGACACGCAGCTGCTCACCTACCGCTACGAGAACGGCCGCTACGACCGGCTGGAGCGGGAGTTCTACGGTTACGGCCGGGTCGTCGCCGAGCAGCGCGACCCGGGCGCGGGCGGTGCCGTGTACCGCACGACCGCCAGCGACTACCGCACCGACAGCTACTACACCCACAACCTGGTCAGCCGTTCCCTGACCGCGGACGGCGCCGGCCGGCCGTTCCTGGAGAGGCTTTCCACCTACACCCTGCGCGACGTGGGCACCGGTGGGTCGGCCGACCCGCGGAGCACGACGGCAACCGTGTTCCCGCAGCTGTCCCGGGCCGATCGCCGGTTCTACGAGGGCCAGCCGGTCGCCGGCAAGTCGACGTTCATGGAGCTGAGCTACGACGAGCTCGGCAACGTGACCCGGGCCTTCGACGCGGCCGACGCCGGCACCACCGACGACGTGGAGACACGGACCCGTTACACGTCAACCGATCCGGCGTGCCGGGCGCGGAACATCGTGGTGCCGAACTTCGTCCAGGTGGTCGCCACCGCGACGGGCACGGAGCTGCGGCACCGCGAGTCGACCATCGACTGTACGAACGGGAACGTCCGGCAGGTGCGCGCCTTCCTCGCGGACGGCTCGGCCGCGGTGACCGACCTGGACTACTTCGACAACGGCAACCTGAAGACCGCCATCGATCCGCCCAACAAGGACAACCAGCGCTACCGGCTGGACTACGGCTACGACACGGTGGTCGGCGTCCACATCGAGTCTATTGTGGACAGCTTCGGCTACCGGTCGTCGGCCACCCACGACCTGCGGTTCGGCCTGCCGGCCACGATGATCGACGAGAACAATCAGCAGCTCCGGACGTCCTACGACGCCGTCGGGCGGATCGACTCGATCACCGGGCCGTACGAGCTTCCCGAGAACCGGGTGACGATCGACTTCGAGTACCACCCCGAGGCGGCGGTGCCGTACGCGGTCACCCGGCATGTCGACCGGTCCGCGGCCGGGGTGCGCGGCGACACCATCGACACCATCCAGTTCATCGACGGCCTGAAACGCCCGCTGCAGACCAAGAAGGACGCCAGCGTTTCGCCGTCGGCGGGCGCCGACCCGCAATCGGTGATGACCGTGTCCGGCCGCATGACGTTCGACTTCATCGGTCGGAAGGTCGAGCAGTTCTACCCGGTGACCGAGCCCAAGGGCGCCGGCAACACCACGTTCAACCCCGCGTTCGACACCGTGGTGCCGACCCGGGTGAGCTACGACATCCTGGATCGCCCGGTCCGCACCGTGATCCCGGACAACACCGCGATCACGACCGGGTACGGGTTCGGTCCGGACCGCTCCGGCGCCACCCAGTTCGAGACCGTGACCACGGACGCGAACGGCAAGCAGCGCCGCACCTACACCGACGTGCGCGAGCTGGGCACCTCGGTGAAGGAGTTCAACCCGGCCGGCGGGCAGCCGGTGATCTGGACCAGCTACGGCTACGACGCGATCGGCCAGATCACCTCCGTCGTCGACGACCGCAACAACACCACCCGGTCGGCCTATGACAACTTCGGCCGGCGCACCATTGTGGACAGTCCGGACTCCGGTCGCACCGAGACCCGGTACGACCTGTCGGGCAACGTCACCCAGAAGATCACCGCGAAGCTCCGGGCGAGCAACCAGGCGGTCGAGTACGACTACCAGTTCGACCGCATCGCCGCGATCCGCTACCCGGTCTTCCCCGGCAACAACGTCACCTACACCTACGGCGCCCCGGGTGCCCCGGACAACGCCGCGGACCGGATCACCGAGATCCACGACGCCGCCGGCACGGTCACCCGTGCGTACGGCCCGCTCGGCGAGACCACCCGCGAGACCCGGGTCGTGACCGCGATCAACGGACCGGCCCGCACCTACACCACGCAGTACCGCTTCGACGCGTTCAACCGGGTGCTGCAGCTGACCTATCCGGACACCGAGGTGCTCACCTACGAGTACGACTCGGGCGGGCAGGTCAACCGGGCCACCGGGCACAAGGGTGCGTTCGACTACACCTACCTGGCCCGGATGGACTACGACAAGTTCGAGCAGCGGGTGCTGCTGGACGTCGGGAACGGCGTCCGCACCACCTACAGCTACGACGCGGCCGACCGGAGGCTCGCGACGCTGCGCTCGCAGCTGCCGGACGGGTTCAACTTCCAGAACATCAGCTACACCTACGACAACGTCGGCAACGTCCTGCAGCTGCACAACGACGTGCCGGTGCCGCACGGCAAGCCGATCGGCGGGCCGAGCACCCAGACGTTCGGCTACGACGACCTGTACCGGCTGACCTCGGCGTCGGGGGAGTACCACAACAAGGACAACAAGCTCGACCGGTACTCGCTGACCCTGGCCTACGACACCATCAACAACGTCACGGCCAAGAGCCAGCGGCACGAGGTCGAGGTCAACCCGTCCTCGAGCTCGTCGCAGGCGCTGTCGTTCGGCACCGTCGGCACCAAGTCCGTGTCCACGGTGCTCGAGGACCCTGTTCCCACGGAGCCGGTGCCGACCGACCCGGCGCTGGCTCCGCTGGGACCGATCGAGGAACCGGAAGACACCGTCACCGACCCGGGCACCGGATCGCTGTCCCTCGCGTCGGCGTCGCTCGCGTCGGCGGGAACCTCGTCGGTGCAGGAGCAGCGCCGTACCACCTACGACTACAACTACGCCTACGGCAGCGGGAAACCGCACGCCCCCAGCGTGATCGGCCCGGTCAACCACGGCTACGACGCCAACGGCAACCTGGTGGACGCGGAGAACACGCTGCCGCCGGCCCCGGGCAAACGCCGGCAACTGGTGTGGGACGAGGAGAACCGGCTCGCCTGCAACCAGGACCACAACCGGAACAGCACGCTGCCGCAGGATCCGAGCGCCTGCGGGACGCCGCAGCAGCCGGCGACCGTGCGGTACGTCTACGACGACCAGGGCAACCGGATCGTCAAGGACGCCGGGCCGCAGCACATCTACCCGAACCGCAACTTCAGTGAGCGCAACGGAACCGGGTTCAAGCACATCTTCGTCGGCGAGACCCGCCTGCTGACGAAGACCGTCAAACCCGACTCCACCTTCGAGAACCACCATTTCTACTTCCACGCCGACCACCTCGGCTCGTCGAGCTACGTCACCGACGAGAACTCCAACCTCACCGAGCACCTGGAGTACTTCGCGTTCGGTGAGACCTGGGTCGACGAGAACCCGGCGCAACCGACGCCGGTCCCGTACCAGTTCGGCGCCAAGGAGCTCGACGAGGAGACCGGTCTCTACTACTACGGCGCCCGTTACTACAACCCGAGAACCCAGCTGTGGCAGAGCCCGGACCCGGCGCTCGAGTCCTATCTGGACGGTAAGCCCAATGGTGGCGTCGGCCAGCCGTTCAACCTGGCCCTCTACACCTACGCGTCCGACAACCCGGTGCGACTGTCCGATCCGGACGGCCGGTCGGTGTGGGACTACGTGACCTGGACCAGGGTCAAGGGCGGACTCCAGGTCGCCGGTGGGGCCAGCATCTCCGCGCTCGGCGCCGGCATCGGCGTCGGCGCCTCCTGGACCGGTGTCGGCGCGGTGGCCGGTGGCGCGCTCTTCCTGTGGGGCGCGGACATCGCCGGCGCCGGCGTGCGTCAGGTGATCTCCGACCGGCAGGAGAGCACCCTGGTGGCCCAGGGCGTGTCGCGGGTCACCGGAGTGGACCAGGAGACCGTCGACCACTACGAGGCGATGGCCCAGATGGGCGTCAGCGTCGCGGGGTTGGCTCGGCAGTCGCCGACGCTGCTCGGCGCGGCGGCCAACACCACCCGGGCCGGCGGGAGCGTCAGCTACGGTGCGCTCGACGCGCTCGGCCGGCCCACCGGGGTCTCCGCGGTGATCACCGGCAGGATGATCAACACGGGCACCCGGGTGCCGCAAACCCTGAACCCGCCCGGATATGTCAACTTCCAGATCTTCCGGCACGTACGGGGCCATCTGCTCGCCCGGTTGCTCGGTGGTTCGGGCTCGGAAGCCAGGAACGTCGTAACCTTGTTCGAGCAGGCGAACAGCCCGGTGATGCGCGGGTTCGAGGCGCAGGTCGCGGCCGCGGTCCGCGGCGGTCAGACCGTGACCTACAGCGTCACCCCGATCTACGAGGGAGCCAACCTGATACCCAGAGGCATCACGATCACCGCGAAGGGCTCGGGTAACCTCGACCTGGCGGTGACCATCCTCAACAGACAGTGAGACCATGACGTCAGCCCTGGACCAGCTGATCGCGCTGGTACCACCCGGACGGCCCGCGTCGCCGCGCACGGACTGGAGCACCGTGGAGCGGAGCCTCGGCGCGGGCCTGCCGGAGGATTACAAGCGCCTGGTCGACGCCTACGGCCCGGGTTCGTTCGACGGCTTCCTGTGGCTCGTCCAACCCATGCCCGGCTCGCACCTGGATCTGCTCGCCCGCCAGGACACCGCCCAGTCCAACCTGCGGACCCTGGCGGAGATGGGCGAAGAACTGCCCTACCCGCCCGACCGCCTGATGGCCTGGGCGGTCAGCAGCGACGGCGACACCTGCTACTGGCTCCGCGACCCCGAAGCCGACCCGGATAACTGGACCGTGGTCGCCAACGAGTCCCGCGGCCCCTCCTGGGACCAGTTCACCGGCACAGCAACGGAGTTCCTGCTCGCCATCCTGTCCGGCACGTTCACGTCCGAAGCCCTCCCCGAAGACTTCCCCTCCGACGAACCAACCTTCGAACCGGCCTGATGACCGAGGCCCAACCTGGGCTGCCATCGATCGTTCACTGGGTCGATGTGTCCGCGAGCCTCTCCTGAATCTGCCGCAAGTGGGAACGGGCCCGGGCGTCGGCGAACTCTCCGAACAAGGCGAGCGCCTCCTGCCAGTGCCGGTGCGCGTCATCCTCCTCGCCGGCCACCGAAAGAGCCGTGGCGAGGTTGTTCAGCGCGATCGCCAGCCACCACCTCTCGTTCAGCGCTCGCTGGATGTGAATCGCCTGGCGGTGGAAGGCCGCGGCGTCTTGCGGACGTCCGAGTCGCTGGTAGGCCTCTCCCGTGGCATCCAGTGACTGGGCTTCACGGCTGCGGTTGCCCAGCGCCCGCTGCAGCACGGTGGCCTGCTGGAAGCACTTGAGGGCCTCGGCCGGGTTGCTCCTGATCAGGTGCAGCCGGCCCAGTTCGACCAGCGACAGCGCGGTGATGACGCGATCGCCGGTCTCGTCGGCGATCTTGAGTGCCCGGACGGCCGATGCCTGGGCCTCGTCCACTCGACCGTGCTCCCGCTGTGCCCTGGCGAGGAAGACCAGTGCGTCGATCTCCATGGTCCGGTTGCCGATCGCCCGGAGCATCTCCGCCGCCTGACGCAGGTGCTCGACGGCTTCCCCGAGCCGGTTCTGTTCAAAGCAGGTGTTCCCCAGCAGGTGCGTGGAAAACGCCTTGTGCGCGATCTCGCCCAACTCATCGGCGATCTCACGGGATTGCTCGAAACGGGTCTCCGCTTCGGGTAGCCGGCGCAACCGCAGGCAGGCGAGGCCGGCGCCGGCGAGACTTTCCGCGGCTCCGAGGCGGTCCCCGACGGCGCGCTGAATGCTCAGCGACTCTTCGAGGCTGCGCAGTCCGTCTTCGAGCTGTCCGTACTGGATGTGGGCTTTTCCGAGACTGAAGAGGAGCGTGGCCTCGCCGGTACGGTCGCCCACCCGCCGCGCGGCGCTCAGGCCGATCCGAGTCGTGGTGAACCACTCGTCGAACGGGTGGCGGTACTCGAAGAGGCCGCGGAGGATCGCGGGCAGGCGCCAGGCCGTTTCGTAGAGGCCGGCGTTGTTGGCGGCAATCGTGGCGGCGACGAGGTTGACCCGTTCGAGGTCGTACCAGCCAAGTGCGGCCTCGTGGTTCGGGAAGCTCTCCAGCGGCATGTCCCGATCCGGCGTATCGAGTGGAAACCGCCTGCGGGCGTACATGCTTGCGGCCACCGCGGCGTCCGCGCTGTGCAGGTACCAGGTGAGGAGCCGGACGACGGTGGAATGCCGGTCCTCCGGGGACTCCTCGCCGCGCACCTGGTCGGCGGCGTAGGCGCGGAGCAGATCGTGAAACTGGAAGCGGTCCCGGTCGGGCTGCTCGAGGAGGTGCGCACCGACCAGCACGTCCAGCAACTGCCGGGCTCTGGCTGTCGTGAAGCCGGTCAGTGCGGCGGCGGCGGCCGAGCTGAAGTCCCGCCCCGGATGCAGACCGAGCAACCTGAACAGCCGGGCGGCATCGGTCGACAATGCCCGGTAGGACCAGGCGAACACGGTGCGCACCGCGCCCGTTTCCTCGTCGTCGCCGGAGGACAGGAGATCCCACAGTGCAGATTCGTCCCGCAGATCCTGGATGAGATCGGCGAGCGGTGTCTGCGGCCGGCTGGATGCCCGTTCGGCGGCGATCCGCAAGGCCAGCGGCAGCCGGGCGCACAGACGGGCCAGCTCACCGATGTCGTTGGGATCGTCGTGGTGGCGAAACCCGTTGATCGTGGCACGGAGCAGGGCGATCGCCTCCGGCTCCGGCAGCACGTCGAGCGTGAGGCGGTGCGCTCCTTCCCGCGCGACCAGGCTGGACAGCCGGCTGCGACTGGTGATGACGACGAAGCAGGTGTCCGTTCCGGGCAGCAGCGGGCGCACCTGGCCAGCACTGGCGGCGTTGTCCAGGACCACGAGCACCCGCCGGTCGGCGAGCAGGGATCGGTACAGGGCCGCCCTCGCCTCCGAGTCCCGCGGAATTGCTCCGGGTAGGACGTCCATCGCCCGCAGGAACCTGTCCAGGGCCTGCTCGGGTGTCACCGGTGTACCCGGGTCATAGCCCCTGAGGTTGACGTACAGCTGCCCGTCGGAGAACCGCTCCCGCACCCGGTGCGCCCAGTGGACCGCGAGGGACGTCTTGCCCACGCCGGCCGTGCCGGCAATGATGCATGCGGGCCCGCCTTTCGCCATTGACTGGTCAAGCCATTCGAGCTCGGCAACTCTGTTGACGAACACCCTCGCGTCGACCGGCAGCTGCCGCGGAATGGGTCCGATTTGAGGTTTAGCTCGATGGAAATGGACACCGCCGCTCACATCTCTGGCCTGCACCACCTCGCCGGCGCGGCCCGACAACTCCGAGTGAGTGTCACCGGACGGCATGGCATCTGCCGGGCCGGTCGGAGTATCCGGGCTGTTCATGCCGCCCCCTCAACTCCGCGCCGGTGCACCCAGTGTGGAAGGCTCGCTGACCCGCATGAGGCCGTTGGTCAGCGCGACGATCCAACCGATGTGCAGCTGCGCGATGACCGAACCGGGCGGGTAGCGATGCTCGCATTCGGACGCCACCAGCCGTTGTGTCTCGATGCGCCGGCCGTCGACCAGCCTTACTATTACGCCAACGGTGCCGAATTTGGCATGCATCGCCAGCGCGTCGCCGACCTTGGCCTGCTCGGCGGCGATGGTGCGCTGATCGCCGTCGTGTTTCGGCCAGTATGACCCGGCGCCCTGCTCCCGCTTCGCCGAGAAGAACTCGTCGATGCCGTCCAGAAACGTGTTCAGCAATCTGGGCGCCGCGGCGAACAGCTTGAGGAACAATTGATCGAACCCGTCACTCTCGGCGAGTGGAATACGTTCCTGCAGCAGGATGGGGCCCATGTCGAACTCGGGGGTCATCTCGTGGATGGAGATTCCGCATTGCTCGCGATGGCCGTCGACGAGATAGGGAAGTGGGTTCGGGCCACGGCCTTCAGGTAGGAGGGATGGGTGGACGTTGACCGCGCGACCCACGGTCAGGCTTTCAATCGGAATCCGGTACAGGTAGGCGGCCGAGATCAGCAGGTCTATGCGGGACTCGTTGAGTCTCGATACCATGGGTCTGGTCGGGCGTCCGAACAGCACCGGGATTTTCGACTTGTGGGCGAGGCTGAGCACGTTGTCGACGGACTTTCCGGGGCCGCTGGTCAAGCACGTCACGACTTCGATGTCGGAGCGATCGATGAGAGTCTTCAGGCAGCTTGAAAAGAAGTCGTGGCCGGCGTAGGCCACGCGGAGTCTGATCATGCGGCCCTCCTCCTGGCGTTAGCCTTGCGATGCCGGAGCGATCGGAGCTTTGGCCGGAATAGTCATAATACGAAAGGTTGTCGGCCGGCGCTCATTATGGAAATTCTGGCACTGATACAATCAACCCGGTAGTGCCGGCTTACCCCGTGGGGGTGGTTTTTCATGAGCGCACCGTGTCGTGATGTCTCTTTCTGGCATGCATTCACCCGCGTGGTGCGTGTGTGAGAAATCCGGTCGCGATCGTCAGTGACGACGCTCTGTCGCCATCAACCCGATCGGCAGCGGACGAGACGCGGCTGATGACTGATTTGCCCGAAGCTCAGCGTTGTCGCCGGCAGCGATAGAGTGATGGATTGACCTGATAGGACGACTGGGGACCAGGAGTTTCACTGCGCGTCACGTTGGTTACGACTGTGATCAGTAGTTATAGGCACCACCCCACTCGGTCGATCGATTGTTGGAGCCACGCAACGTTGCTAGACTAGTGCAGCGTCACCCTTCGCATCAACCCCTCCGTGGAAGGCTAGCAAATGAAGCTCGAAATTCTCTATAAGGATCCCGATAGTGGTGATGGTTGCCAAACTGTCTATCTGACCGAAACAGGTGACATTGTCATTCAGGGCCAGGAGGTTGACACTTCGACCCGGGGCCAACTCGTGTCAGTTGTGCCGGGTGAGACCGCGGTCACGATAGCACCCGAGGTGCTCCTGAGTGCGGTAATTCGCTACACCGACCGCGGTTCGCGCTGACTGTGGTGGTCAAGGCGTCCGGCCCGGATTGCTTGCAGGAGCGCGGGTATGTCACCACGTATCACTGAGGCAGAGCTGCTCTTCGAGTCACGCACCTGATCGAGGGTGTTACGCAGCTCCACGCAAGACGCGTCGTTGGCGCTGCCGCTGGACTTTCGCCAAGTGTTCTCAGTTGTCACCGTGCTTCTCCATTCGATCCTGCAGGTCGGCGATGAGCCGAGCGGAAACATCTGGTTGCAGGGATACCCTTATGATGTGGTCAACCGCATTTCGGTAGGCACGCACGTCACCATCGTCACGCAGCATGACGATCGTCCGTCGATTGCCCACGAAAACGATTGATGACTTGCTTGTGGTCTTCGTGACATGGTCCGAATCGATGAGAATGAATGAACCCTCCAGGCCCGGATGCCACCCCGCATCCCGCAGGGACAACACGTATCTCGATGTTCGGAGCGGCCATCTCCAGCAGGTGACGGAGCTGTCCGTGCATCACCTGCCGACCGCCTACTTCATGGGTGAGCGCATTCTGCCCGAGCAGCACCAGCAACCCGGGCGGTTTGGGCTTGGTGAGAATGTCTCGGCGGCCGAGCCGGACTTCGACCTGGGTCACGACCTCATCGGCCGGGACGCCAGAACCAGGTGCCACCATGATCGAGTAGGCGTAGTCGCGAGTCTGCAGCAGGCCCGGCACTGGCAACGGGGCCACGTCGACGATCAAGCTGGTGGTCTGCTCCCAGTCCACCAAGGCTCGCATCTGCTGGCGTTGTTCGGCAGCGTGGTCGCCACCCATTGGGATTCGTTTGTCCCGTAGGCAAGGGTCATGATGTCGTCGTACCGCTGGCCGTCCACGCCCAGCCTGGTCAAGATCTGCGCCACCTGTTCCGGTTTCGGTGTCCGCTCTCCGTTTTCCCACCGGGCCAATACTCCGATGTCCCGGCTGATCGCCGCTCCCAACTCGCGCAGCAGCATGTGTTTGCCTTCGCGGGCCTGGCGCAGAGCGGCGCCGAGCGCACGGGCCTTCGGTATGCGGGCCATGTGGATCTCCGTCAGTTGTCGGCCGGCAAACGGATGGTGTCACCGGTTCGTCAACACACAATCAGCACCGGCACGGTAGCACCAGCGCCCCCGAACACCGTGTTGGCCTCTCACGTCGCTGTGTTGGCGCGTCACGGTGCTGTGTTGGCCTCTGGCGTAGGCGTGTTGGCCGGTGACGACGAGGCCGGACACACACGGCTGACAATGGCCCCAACACACCCAGCCAACACCCCGACGCCACAAGCCAACGCAGCGACGCCACAAGCCAACGCAGCGACGCCAGAGGCCAACATGACGACGCCACAGGCCAAATCATGTTCCGGCTTCGAATATGTCATTGGCTGTTTGGGCATCAGCGACTTCACCAGCGGACGCACTGACGTCACTACCCGGGCAGGCAGGCCGGTGCGACATTTCTGGGTGCAGCGGCTCGTCATTCGTAGTGCACTATACAGGAGGTTTTGAACCGTGAGTCCGACGTTGAAGGTGACGCATGATTCCAGTGCGGACGAGGAAGGTCAGTGTGGCAACTTCCAGCGGATACGCCAGTGGAGCGTGGACAATCCCGTGCAGGGCTTCATCATTCAGAAGGTCACCCGGACGTTCGACGTCGAGTGCTACAACGGCAGCTCATGGGATCCGATCAGCGGCGGCGCCCTGAACACGTACGTCACCGACGTGGATTCGACCGTGGACGCGGACGTCCTGGTGTACTGGGAGTTGTGGACGGTCGACGCGACGGGTGCCATCAGTGACGGCGGAGACGACACGTTCGGCCTGTGCTCCCTGATCCCGGATTCGACGCACATCGACTACACCACCAGGGGCAGCTTCACGATGACCGGCGAGGCCTACTTCTACGCCACCGACCAGACGCCCGAAACGTTCGGGTTCACGCCCGGGGCCGTCTCCACCGCCGGAGGCCTGTACAGCAGCACGACCGATCCTGCCGGTGCCACCGGGTTCAGCGCCCTTGTGCCGTCGGGTCCGGCCGTGACGTACACGGTCACGTCGGCCTGGGACAGCGGCTCCTCGGACCCGTACAGCGACGTCAAGGCCAGCTGACGACGCGGCCGGGAGGGCCGGCGAGCGTGCCCGGCCCTCCCCGACAGGCTAGGGCGTCTCGGCGAGTTGGGAGACCTCGGCGCGGAGGCGGTCGTGGGCGGGGCCGTCGATGCCGAGGGTGTCGAGGGCGAGGAGGGCGGCGCCGAGGACTGGGGGAGCGGTGACGAGGGTGATCTCGGCGTGCGGGGCGCTCGCGGTGAGGCGTTCGGTGAGGGCGCCGAAGACGATGGGGTCGCGGGAGCGGAGGACGCCGCCGCCGAGCACGACCGCGGCGGGGGTGGTGAGGAGGTCCAGGCGGCGTAGGGCGGCGAGGGCCATGGTGGCGATCTCCTCACCTTGCCGGATGACCAGGGAGCGGGCGACCTCGTCGCCGGCGGCCGCGGCGGTGAACAGGATCGGGGTGAGTTCGGCGATGCGTTCGTGGGCGAGTTGGCCGAGGTGGATGGCGGCGGCGACGTTGGCGACGGCGCGGTAGCCGAAGTGGTGGGTGACGGCGTCGACCAGGGCGGTGGGCTCGGCGCGGCCGTCTTCGGCGCGGGCGGCGTGCCAGAGCGTGAGGGAGCCGAGGTGCTGGCCGCCGCCCCAGTCTCCGGTGAGGTGGCCGAGGGAGGGGAACCGCACGGTCCGGCCGTCTTCGGCGCGTCCGACGCAGTTCGTGCCCGCGCCGCACACTACGGCGACGGCGTTCGGTGCTTCGGTTCCCGCGCGGAGCAGGGCGAACGTGTCGTTGTCCACAATGGACTTGTCGGCCCAGTCGGCGGTCGTGATGGCTTCGTTGAGCAACTCGTACTCGACCGGGAAGTCGGCCCCGGCCAGGTAGGTGGCGACCAGCACCGGCCGGGCCTCGGCGCCGGGCCCGGCCTGCTCCCGCACCGTGCGCACCAGATCGTCCAAACAGGACATCGCGATGTCCAGGCCGGCGGTCTGATGGTTGCTTCCCGCGCCCCTGGCGAACCCGAGCACGGCGCCGGAGGTGTCGCCCAGCAGCACCTCGGTTTTCGAGTTTCCGCCGTCGATGGCGAGAAACAGGTTCACCGGGCCCACCCCAGGAACTCGGCGTTGGCGGCAAGCAACCGGTCGGTGAGCCGGTTGGCGAGGTCGGCCTGGCCGATCAGCGGGTGGGCGAGGAGCGCGTGGTAGACCCGGTCGCGGCCGCCGTGCACCGCCGCTTCGAGCGCCAGTTCCTCGTAGCCGGCGTGGTGGGCGACGAGCCCGGCGATGTCCGGAGCCAGCGGGGGAGTGGGGAGCGGCACCGCGCCATCGCGCCCGACCCGGCAGGACACCTCGATCACCGCCTCGTCCGGCAGGCCGGTGAACGTCCCGCGGTTGCGCACGTTGGCCGCGTGGATGGCGCCGTCATCACCGCGCAGGGAAGCCAGGAGCCCGACGGCCGCCTCGGAGTAGAACGCACCGCCGCGTTCCGACAGCAGCGCCGGCTTGGTGTCCAGCGCCGGATCGGCGTACATGGCCAGCAACTCCCGCTCGATCTCGGCAACCCGGGTGCCGCGACTCGGCGACGTTCGCTGCTCGGCCACCACCTCGTCGTGACAGTAAAAGTATCGTAAATAGTAGGACGGCACGGTCCCGCTCAGCCGGAGAATCTCCGGCGGCAGGCCGACCTTGGCGGCCAGCTCTGCGCCGTGCTCGTCGAGGAGCTTCGGCAGCAGGTCCACCACGTCGACGACCGCCGCGCGTTCCCAGGTGAGATGGTTGAGGCCGACGTGGTCCAGCACCACCGACTCCGGGGAAACATCGAGCAGGCCGGCGAAATGTCGCTGCAGTCCTATTGCGACATTGCACAGCCCGACCGCGCGGTGCCCGTCGTCGAGCAGCGCCCGGGTGACGATCCCGACCGGGTTCGTGAACGCCACGATCCACGCCCCGTCAGCCGCAACCGACCGGGCCCGGCGCGCCACCTCGAGCACGACCGGAACCGTGCGCAGTGCTTTGGCCAGGCCACCGGCGCCAACGGTCTCCTGGCCGACGCAGGAGCAGTCCAGCGGAAACGTCTCGTCGCTGATCCGCGCCGTCTGCCCGCCGACGCGGAGTTGGAGGAGCACCACGTCGGCGCCGGCGAGCCCGGCGTCGAGGTCCGAGGTCCAGGAGACCAGCCCGGGATGCCCGTGCCGCGCGAAGATCCGCCGCGCCAAAGGCCCGATCACGTCGAGCCGGTCCACGGCCGGGTCGACCAGCGCCAGCTCGCCGACCTCGCGGTGCAGCCGGGCGAACCCGTCGACCAGCTCCGGGGTGTACGTCGAGCCCCCGCCGACCACCGTCACCTTCACGCCGTCACCTGCGACCGAGCAGCGTCGCGCGGACCGCCGACAGCGAGGTGTCCAGAGCCCCGAGCAGCACCGGGTCGTCACTCACCCCGGTGGCCGCCACCGTCGTCTGCAGCACGGACAGTTTCCGCAGCGCCACCATGACCGCCTCGGCCAGGGGCGCCCCGGCGGCCTGCCCCACGTCGCCGGACAGCACGATCAGCGGTGGGTCCAGCACCGCGATCACCGCGGCCAGCCCCACCGCGACCCGGGTGGCCAGCGCCGCCAGGAACTCGGCGTGCGCACCCGGCGCGGCGACCGCCTCGGCCCCGCTCGAGGCGCTGATCCCGTGCTCCCGCGCCAAAGCGAGCACCGCGGTCCCGCTGACCAGCTCGTGGAAGTCGTGCACCACGGCCCGCCCGCGTTCCGTCGACGGGAGCCCGACCGGCATGTAGCCGATCTCGCCCGCGCCGCCCCGGGCCCCGCGCAGCAGCGTCCGCCCGAGGTCGATGGCCAGGCCAAGGCCCTCCTCGCCGAGCCAGAGCAGCGCGAAGCTCTCCGCGTCCGTGGCGATCCCGCGGGTCCGCTCCGCCACCGCGGCGAGGTTCGCGTCGTTGTCCACGCTCACCTCGGTGCGCAGCCGCCGGCGTATTTCGCCGATCAGCCCGGGTCGCGACCAGCCGGGCACGTCGGTGTAGTGGATGGTGTCGGCCCGCTCGTCGTAGGAACCCGGCACCCCGATCTGCACGTGATCCAACCGCCGCAACGGGATCCGCGCGTGCCGGCAGGCGGCCTGGACGGCATCGGCGACCGCGCCGACCGGGTCGTCGGCGGGCTGGGCGTCGACGGTGATCTCCCGGCGGGCGCGGACCGTGCCGGCGAGGTCGCACACCGCGGTCGCCAGCGAGAGATCCCGGGCGCGGACGGACAGGGCCGCGGTGTAGGCGGCGTCCGGGTTCACCGCGTACACCTCGGCGTTCGGCCCCGGCCCGCCGCTGGTCCGCCCGACCACCTTGGCCAGGCCCGCGTCCTGCAGGCGCCGCAACACATCCGAGGTGGTCGGCTTCGCCAGGCCGGTAAGCTCACGGAGGTCACCGCGGGTCAGCGGCCCGCGCTCGAGCAGATGGCCGAGCGCGGCGGTCTCGTTGATCGCGCGCAGCAGGCGCGACGAGCCGGCCAGTTGATCCACACGCACTCCCGGGTTTTCGCGGTTAGTTAGGCAGACTTCCTAACTGTTAGGTCGGACGTTATGCGCCGGGACAGCCCGCGTCAAGGCGCCCCGCCATATGGGATGACCAGGTGTTACGTGCACATTATCGCGGTTACGCCAATGGCCGTGACGGATCACGAAGAGTTGGTGCAAAGGAAAGCCCTTCCCTCAAGACCTCCGACCACTTAGGGTTGCAGGAAAGCGCTTACCAGAAGGGTCACGTCATGCCAGCTCCGGAGGTGACCGTTTCCGATGGCCGGCACGCAGCCGGCGCTCGGGCGCCGGAAGCACCGCCGGGCCGGCCGGAGCGGGCCGGGCTCGGCGGGCGGTTCCTGCGCTTCCTGAACGCGGCCTGGCGCCCGGCGCTGCTGCTCGGGCTGCTGTTCGCGGTGTGGTGGTTCGTCGCGGCCCGGCAGTACGTGCCGAACTACCTGGTGCCCACGCCCGGCCAGGTCTGGCGCACCATGACCGACGAGTGGCCGATGCTGCTGCGCAGCAGCTACGTCACGCTCTACGAGACCGTGATCGGCTTCGTGCTGGCCAGCCTGCTCGGCCTGGCCACCGCGATCGTGATCGTCTACTCGCCGACCATGGAGAAGACGCTCTACCCGGTGGTGCTCTTCGCCCAGGTCATCCCGAAGGTCGCGATCGCGCCGCTGCTGGTGGTGTGGTTCGGCTTCGGGCTCGCCCCGAAGATGATTCTCGCGGTGCTGATCGCGTTCTTCCCGGTGGTGATCTCCGGGGTCGCTGGGCTCCGCTCCATCGACCCCGAGCTGCTGGACCTGTCCGCCACCATGGGCGCGAGCCGGTGGCAGACGTTCCGCAAGATCCGCTTCCCGAACGCGCTGCCGCACCTGATGGCCGGCCTGAAGGTGGCGATCACGCTGGCCGTGGTCGGCGCCGTGGTCGGCGAGTTCGTCGGCGCCAGTGAGGGGCTCGGCTACGTCCTGCAGGTGGCCAACGGGAACCTCAACGCCCCGCTGCTGTTCGCCGACCTGTTCCTCATGTCGCTCATCGGCATCGTGCTGTTCGTGCTGATCGAACTGGCCGAAGCACTGTTGATCCCCTGGCATGCCAGCCGGCGTGCCGGAACACCGCTCACGACCTCATGAAAAGCACGCAAGGAGGCGTTGCTCAATGAGACTGTCAACCGTGGCTGCCGCAGCGGCCCTGCTCGTGCTCGCCGGATGTGCCGACCGCGGCTCCGGTGCGCCGAGCCAGGGCAGCAGCCCGGGCACCAAGAAGGTCACCCTGACCCTGAACTGGGTGCCCTACGGCGAGCACGCGCCCTTCTACTACGGGCTCAAGAAGGGCTTCTACCAGGACGAGGGGATCGAGCTGGAGGTCAAGCCGGGCAACGGTTCCGGCACCACGATCCAGCAGGTCGCGCAGAACCAGACCACGTTCGGCTGGGCGGACACCCCGCCGCTGCTCAAGGGCGTGAGCACCGGCATGAAGGTGAAGAGCGTCGGGGTGTTCCTGCAGAAGGGCCCGTCCTCGATCGAGTTCCTGTCCGACAAGAACATCACCAAGCCGTCCGACCTCAAGGGCAAGACCGTCGGCGGCACCCCGGGCGACGCGCTGTATGCGGTGTTCCCGGCCTGGCTCAAGGCCAACGGCATGTCCGCGCAGGACGTGAAGGTGGTCAACGTCGACGCTGCCGGGAAGATCGCCGCGCTGGCCGAGGGCAAGGTCGACGCGATCATGGGCTTCTTCCACGACCAGGGGCCGACCATCGAGGCGAAGACCGGCAAGAAGGTCAACTACCTGCTCTACGCCGACTCCGGGCTGAACATGCTCGGCACCGGGATCGTGGTCAACGAGCAGACCCTCAACGCGGACAAGGACCTGACCGCGAAGTTCGTGAAGGCCACGCAGAAGTCGTGGGCCGAGGCGGCCAAGGACATCCCGGGTGCGGCGGCCGCGATGGTGGAGCTCGCGCAGAACGAGCCGCCGCAGGAGGTGCTGGTCAAGCAGCTCACCCAGGCCATCGGCCTGCTCGAGCTGGACGCGGGCGCGCCGGGCGTGAACACCGAGGCCAAGTGGAAGCAGACGATCGACCTGATGACCCAGTACGGCGACCTCAAGAACGCGGGAGCGCCGGCCACCTACTGGGACGGCTCGCAGGCGAAGAGTGGGTAGGTGCGGGGTGGAATGCCATGAAGGGACCCTTCGGGGCGTTGAGTGCCCTGAAGGCCACCTTCAGGGCACTTGGAGCCCCTCATGACCGCCGCCGTCGCCCCGCACTCCGGCCCGTGCGTGGAGGTGCGCGACCTCACCGTGTCCTTCACCTCCAAGCGGGCGAAGACGACCGCGCTGACCGAGATCGGCATGCGGGTCGAGACCGGCGAGTTCGTCACGATCGTCGGCCCGTCCGGGTGCGGCAAGTCCACGCTGCTCAAGGTCATCGCCGGGCTGGTGCGGCCCACCTCGGGAAGTGTGCACCTGCTCGGGGCGGCGGTGCGGAAAGCCCAGCGGGACATCGGTTTCGTGTTCCAGCGGGCGGCGTTGCTGGAGTGGCGGGGCGTGCGGCGCAACATCCTGCTGCAGGCCGAGATGCGCGGCATGAACCGGGCGGAGGCGGCGGCCCGGGCGGACGAGCTGATCGAGCTCACCGGCCTCGCCGGCTTCGAGAAGGCGCTGCCGCACGAGCTCTCCGGCGGGATGCAGCAGCGGGTGGCGCTCTGCCGGGCGCTGCTGCACCGCCCGCCGGTGCTGCTCATGGACGAGCCGTTCGGCGCGCTCGACGCGCTGACCCGCGAGCAGCTCAACACCGAGCTCCACCGGATCTGGCGGGAGACCGGCACCACGATCCTGCTGGTCACCCATTCCATCGCCGAAGCGGTCTTCCTCGGCACCCGGGTGGAGGTGATGAGCCCCCGCCCGGGGCGGCTGGTCCGCGGGTTCGACGTGGACCTGCCGGCCGAGCGGCACTACGCGGAGGTCATGACCGACTCCCGGTTCGGCACGCTCACCACCCAGATCCGCGAGCTGCTCGGCTCGGCGGCTAGTCACTAGGGGTTTTCATGAACCAAAGGCCCGTCGGCATCGTGCTCAATGGTGTGACCGGACGCATGGGCTACCGCCAGCACCTGGTCCGGTCGCTGCTGGCCATCCGGGCCGACGGCGGGCTGCCCTTGCGCGACGGCACCCGGTTGTGGCCGGAGCCGGTGCTGGTCGGGCGCAACGAGGCGAAGCTGACCGAGATCGCCGCCCGGCACGGGCTTTCCGACTGGACCACCGACCTGCACGCCGCGCTGGCCCGGCCGGACGTGGAGATCTACTTCGACGCGCAGACCACGCAGCGGCGGGAGAAGTCGATCTCCGCGGCGATCGAGGCGGGCAAGCACGTCTACACCGAGAAGCCGCTGGCTTCCGATCTTGCCGGAGCATTGGCGCTGACCCGGTTGGCCGCCGAGGCCGGCGTCCGAACAGGCGTAGTCGCCGACAAGCTGTTCCTGCCCGGGCTGCGCAAGCTCAAGCGCGTGATCGACTCCGGCTTCCTGGGACGCATCCTGTCCGTGCGCGGCGAGTTCGGTTACTGGGTGTTCGAGGGGGACTGGCAGCCGGCGCAGCGGCCATCGTGGAACTACCGCGCCGAGGACGGTGGTGGCATCGTGCTCGACATGCTGCCGCACTGGGAGTACCTGCTGTCGAACCTGTTCGGCCGGGTCCGGTCGGTGCAGTGCGTCACCGCCACGCACATCGACCGGCGCTGGGACGAGGGCGGCGAGCCGTACCAGGCGACCGCGGACGACGCGGCCTACGCGATGTTCGAGCTGGATCGTGGCATCATCGCGCAGATCAACTCGTCCTGGGCGGTGCGGGTGTTCCGGGACGAGCTGGTGGAGTTCCAGGTGGACGGCACGGAGGGCTCCGCGGTGGCGGGGTTGCGCCGGTGCCGGATCCAGCACCGTGCGGCCACGCCCCGTTCGGTGTGGGACCCTGACAAGCCGGATGGCGGCGACTCACGCGGCGTGTGGACGGAGGTGCCGGACAACCAGGAGTTCGACAACGGGTTCCGGGTGCAGTGGGAGCAGTTCCTGCGGCACGTGGTGGAAAACGAACCGTTTGGTTTGGATTTCGCGGCGGGGGCTCGCGGGGTTCAGCTGGCCGAGCTCGGACTGCGCTCGGCCCGGGAGGGGCGCAGGGTAGAGGTTCCCGACTTGGGATAATCAGGGGTGCACGATGGGCAGTGTCAACTTGCCGGACGGCCGGCGGTACACGCTGCGTGGCGGTGCGCGGTACGAGGTGCCGCCTGGACCGCCGCGCGGCCGGACAGCGTTCGCCGCGACGCACGTGGTGGCCGACCCCACCGCCGAGAACGGTCCGGGCGCCCGGGCGGTGCTCGACTGGGATGCGACGCTGGCCTTCCGCCGGCACATCTGGAGCCTCGGCCTCGGCGTGGCCGAGGCGATGGACACCGCCCAGCGCGGCATGGGCCTGGACTACCCGGCCGTCCGTGAGCTGGTGCAGCGCTCGGCCGCCGAGGCCCGTTCCGCCCGCGGCGCCATCGTCGCCGGCGTGGCCACCGACCAGCTTCCCTCCGGCCCGGCCACCCTGCAGCAGATCACCGCCGCCTACCGCGAGCAGCTCGAGGACGTCGTCGGGGTGGGCGTCACCCCGGTGCTCATGTGCAGCCGCCACCTCGCCGCCGCGGCCGGCGGTCCCGACGACTACCTTGCGGTGTATGGGGATCTCATCGAGCACGCGGACGGCAAGGTCCTCCTGCACTGGCTCGGCACCCAGTTCGACCCGGCCCTCGCCGGTTACTGGGGAGCGTCCGACGTGGAGGGTCAGGCGCACACCGTGCTGGCCCTGATCAAGGAGCATGCCGACAAGGTCAGCGGCATCAAGCTGTCCGTCCTCGACGCCGCGTTCGAAGTGGAGTTCCGCCGCCTGCTGCCGTCCGGTGTCCGCCTGTACACCGGTGACGACTTCCACTACCCGGAACTGATCGCCGGCGACGACCAGGGCCATTCCGACGCTTTGTTGGGTGTCTTCGGTGTGATCGCCCCGGCCGCCGCGGCCGCCCTGTTCGCTTTGGACCGCGGCCACCCCGACCGTTTCCGGGAAATCCTGGACGCCACCATTCCGCTGGCCCGCCGCCTCTTCTGGCCGCCCACCCAGTACTACAAAACCGGCATCGTGTTCCTGTCCTGGCTGGCCGGTCACCAGGACCATTTCGTCATGGTCGGCGGCCTCCAGTCGGCCCGTTCCCCGGCCCACTTCGCCCGGCTGCTGGAACTCGCCGACGCCGCCGGCCTGCTCCCCGACGCCGACCTGGCCACCGCCCGCGCCCGCGCGTTCTTCACCGTCGCCGGCGTCTCCCAGTGAGCGAGCCTGCGAGCGAATCAATGTCACAGGGCGTCCGCGAGCGGCGCGACCGAGCCTGCGAGGGGGCGTCGTGAGCGAGCTTGCGAGCGGACGATCAAACACTGCCCTGCCGCCGAGCCTGCGAGGCGGTAGGGCGCGCCGTCACCGAGCTTGCGAGGTGAGGTGATGCGCCGCCTGGCCCGCATGTCGTTCAACCAGGCCACGGCCAACAACTGGCCGCTCCCCGACGTCATCGCCGGCTGCGCCCAGGCCGGCGTCCCCGCCGTCGGCCTGTGGCGCGCCCCGGTCACGGAATACGGCCTGGCCAAAGCCGCCAAGCTCGTCGGCGACTCGGGCCTGTCGGTCACCTCGTTGTGCCGCGGCGGATTCTTCTCCCACGACGACTGGCTCACCGACAACCGCCGCGCCATCGACGAGGCCGCCATCCTCGGCGCCCCGACCCTGGTGCTGGTCTGCGGCGGCCTGGGCCCCCGCACCCTCGACGACGCCCGCGCCCACGTGGCCCGGGCGATCGAGCTGCTGCTGCCGCACGCCGCCGACGCCGGCGTGCGCCTGGCCATCGAACCCATGCACCCCATGTACTGCTCCGACCGCAGCGTCGTGTCCACTTTGGACTTCGCGCTGGTGCTGGCCGACCCGTACCCGGCCGACGCCGTCGGCGTGGTGATCGACACCTATCACCTCTGGTGGGACGACCGCGTCTGGGCCGGGATCGCCGCCGCGGGCGCGGCCGGCCGCATCGCCTGCTTCCAGGTCGCCGACTGGATCACCCCGCTGCCCGAGGGCGTGCTCCTCGGCCGCGGCCTGCCCGGCACCGGCTGCGTCGACTTCCGCCGCTTCCTGGCCGCGGTCGACGCCGCCGGCTACACCGGGCCGGTCGAGGTCGAGGTGTTCAACTCCGGCCTGTGGGCGCGGCCAGGACCGGAGATCCTGCGGGACACCATTGCCGCCTATGTTGACCACGTAAACCAGTAGAGATCAAAATACGCGCACGCCGGGGAGATACCAAGTTCGGTACCGGCGTCGATGCCGGCACGGTTGCCCGAACGTACGCCTCAAGGGTCGGGGAGGCGCGGCGTTGGCTGGCTACGGTGAAAAGGCAATTTGCAGTTTTCAACCGTGGAGGATTCGTGACCAGCTCTGTCCCGTCGCTCACCCAAATGGCCGCTCATGTCGTCATCGCGAACAATGATATTGACCAACTCGCGCCGGTCCTGCCGGCCGAACTGATCCAATATCTGAAGACGCTCTCCGGCGAGTTGCCGCTCGACCAGGCGAACCAGTTCTACGCCCAGTACGTCCAGGTCACGCAGGCGGTCGCCGCGCTCACCGACCAGGAAGCCGACGCCGACATCGCGGACCAGTACCTCGGGGCGTACCAGCAACTGCTGCTCATGCACGACCAGGCCATGGAGACCCTGAACACGGCGCTCGCCGCGGCCGTCGACGCACCCGACCTGGAATGGCGCCAGTATCTGTCGACCATGCTCACCGACACCCAGGAACAGGTGGCCACGCTCGGCCGGCGGGTCGAGGAGATGATCGAGTACTTCACCGCGCAGCAGGACGCCAGGGCGGAGCTCGACAACTGGTTGAACGAGGGCAACGACGGCCACAACGACATGGACGACGTGGACTGACGTTCCAGACCCTGGTGGGACGACCCCGGCGCGGTTTCGACGCGGCGTGATGCGATGAATGCGTCCTTCCTCACGCCCAGCGCGAGTAACGACGCATTCATCGCACCCCCGCACAGTGAGACGGGGCGCTCGGGCTGTCAGGGGTACTGCGGTTCGCCGTCCTTCCAGGCGACGGGGTAGCGCACGCAGGGGCCGGTGGTGGCGTCGGTGACGCCGGCGGCGTAGCAGCCGGGCACCGAGTAGACGCCGTACGGGTCGAAGAAGTACCAGTGGTTGTTCGACGGGTCGCGGCGGGTGAAGAACATGTGCAGGTGGGTGTTCGACCCGCCCAGTCCGCGTTTGCCGCCCGGCCCGGTGTTTCCGGCCCAGCCGAGGAACGTGCCCCGGCTCACCAGCTGGTTCACCGCCACCGGAATGGTTTGCTGATCGGTGCCCCAATGGTCCGGATCCGGGTTGCGCGGCGGATTCTTCGGGCATCCCGTGGCGTTCAGGTGGTCGGTGTAGTCGGTCAGTTCGGTGCCGGACAGTGTCGGCACGGTGAGGTTCCAGGCGGCGTCACAGTCGTGGGTGGCGCCGTCGCGCAGGTGCATGTAGATCGTGCGGTACGCGTCCTGGACACCGCCGGCGTCGTGGCTCACGATCACGGTGTTCCCGGACCAGGTGTCCCACCCCACGTGGATGACCCGTCCCGGGGCGCAGGCGAGGACCTTGAACGTCGCGCTGTCGTCCCGGCTGTAGTCCGCGCCGTGGTGCCATTTACCGGCGCTGTACAGCCAGATACCGCGGCGCTCCACCGCGGAGTCGGAGAACGGCAGGGTGAGGAACTTGTCCGAGAACTCCAGCGCGGATAGGCGGGCGTAGCGTGCGGAGCCGACCACGTCGACCGGCCAGCTGTAGACCACGGTCTCCCCGGCGCCGGGTGAGCCGCAGGTCCCGGGCAGCCCGGGGCAGTGCGTCGCCGTGCGCGTGATCCCGTAGTCGTACGATCCGGTGGTCATCACGACCTGGTTGAGGCAGCCGCCCGTGCAGGCGTGCGGGTACATCGCGGTGTCCACCAGGCGCAGGCCCTGCTGGTTCAGCGTGTTCCACTTCGCGACGAAGTTCTCCCAGTCCACGCCCACCCAGAGGTGGTGCCCGTCGCCGCCCTGTCGGTAGGCGCCGGCGTAGCACCGCTGTCCATTGTGGATGTGACTGTCCAGGCTCACCAGGCGCAGACCCTGGCCGCTCCACTCCTTCCATTTCGACTCGAAGCTGGCCCACGGCGCCACCCACAGGCCGTGGCCGTCCGAGCCGGCGCGGAAGGCGCCCGAGTAGTAGGTGACCCCGTTGAACTCGTGCGTCGCGATGCTGACCAGCCGGAGGCCCTGGTTGCTCCATTCTTTCCATTTCGCTTCGAAGCTGGCCCATTGCGCCACCCAGAGGCCGTGCCCGCCGGAACCCGCGCGGAAGGCGCCCGCGTAGTACGTGACCCCGCCGACGTTGTACGTCGCGATGCTGACCAGGCGCAGGCCCTGGTTGCTCCATTCCTTCCATTTCGCTTCGAAGGAGGGCCACTGGGCCACCCACAGGCCGTGCCCATCGGAGCCCGCCCGGAAGACCCCGGCATAGGTGGGTGGGTTGTTGCCGTCGACCGTGACCGAGATGTTCGTCAGCCGGAGGCCCTGGTTGCTCAGCTCTTTCCATTTCGCCTCGAAGGACGGCCACTGGGCAACCCAGAGGGCGTGCCCGTCGGTTCCGGAACGGAAGACACCGCTGTAGGCAATACTCATGATCCCACCTCATTCGTCGCCTACGCCAATTCCGGGCCGCACTCCGGTTTTCCTCAAGGCCCGCGGGGGTGACGGGCAGGGCGTGGACCTTTGCCCGATTGGTCCGGATGACCCTCCGTCGGCGGGGTTACCGCGGAGGCGTCGCGTATTCGACGTACAGCGGGGAAGCGACGACGTATCGGTTGTCACCATCGGTGAGATTGGCGCTGATCCGGGCGTAGCCGGCCATCCACGCCGCCGTCTCCGGAAAGACCCGGCCGTCGATGGCGAGCAGGAGCCGGCTGATCGCCACCGGCAACCGGGGTGTTCGCTCCAGCGGCTCGGCCCGCCGGGTGTCCGCCGGTTGCGGGTAGTAACGCAGCTTCTGCAGCAGATGCTCGACATTGTCGACGGTGAGCCAGCCGCCGGAGCTGGGGAAGGAGGCAGGGATGTCGGAGTGGACCTTGACCAGCTCTCCGACTGGCCGGCTGACCTTGACGGGCGCTTGCCCCATGATCAGGTGCGTGCCGCTGCAGTGGAGCAGCAGCCGGACGGTGCCGCCGGTCGGGTAGTCCTTGCTCGCCGTGCCGCGATCGACGAAGAACGCCACGTCCTGGTGGCTGGTATTCACCGTCAGATAGTTGAGTGGCGCCTCGAAATGCACCCACTGGCCGGTCGCGATGTCCGGTTCGGTGAACCACCGGGCGGACCGTTCGATTTCGGCTATCACCCGGGCCAGATGCTTGAGCCGCTTCTTCTCGGCGTCGCCGGCCGGCTCCATGCCAATCTCCAGAATGGGCAACTTGAGGTTGACTTTCGGCCGGGGCCAGAACGACCGCAGCTCGGGCAGGAACTGCTCGAGCTTGCTGTCGGACAGGTAAACAAGTTCCCGCACCGGCCGGCCCTCTCGTCGACGACATCACACGTTACCCTGAACTTCTCCATTGCTGGACCGGGAGGCGTCTGACCGATGTCTGAGGGACCAACCGAAGCGGCACCGACCCGGCCGGGCTGGGCGGATATCCAGGCACACCGGCCGCTCGAGCCGGACGATCCGCGGGAGATTGGCGGGTACCGGCTGCGGGCCCGGCTCGGCGAGGGCGGCATGGGCCGGGTCTACCTGTCCTTCACCCCCGGCGGCCGGCCGGTCGCGATCAAGGTGATCCGCCCCGAGTTCGCCGCCGACCCGGCGTTTCGCCGCCGGTTTACGCAGGAGGTGGCCACCGCGCACCGGGTTCAGGGCCTTTACACGGCGCCGGTCATCGATGCGAACACCGAGGCCGACCAGCCGTGGCTGGCCACCGCGTACGTGCCGGGCCCGTCGCTGCAGGCCGCGGTCGGCGCATACGGGCCGCTGCCCGAAGAGAGCGTGCTGGTGCTGGTCGCGGGCGTGGCCGAGGCACTGCAGTCGATCCACGGTGCCGGCATCATCCACCGTGATCTCAAACCCTCCAACGTCATTCTCGCCGCCGACGGGCCGCGCGTGATCGACTTCGGGATCGCCCGGGCCGCGGACACGACCTCGGTGACCCGCACCGGCCACCAGGTCGGCACGCCGGCTTTCATGGCGCCGGAACAGGTTCGCGGCCTGGCGACCACGCCGGCGCTGGACATCTTCGCGCTCGGCGTGCTGGCCTGCTACGCCGCCACCGGCGAGCTGCCGTTCGGCGGCGGCCTCGATCCGGCCGTGCCGCACCGGATTCTCGAGCAGGAGCCGGACCTGGCGAGGTGCCCGCGGCGGCTGGTCGACCTGGTGACCCGCTGCCTGGCCAAGGATCCGCAGCGGCGGCCGTCGCCGACCCAGGTGATCGACCTGTGCCGCACCCTTTCCACCGGCACCCGGCTGCAGATGGGGGAGAGTTGGCTTCCGCCGCGGATGGCCGCGGTGGTGAACCAGATCGCCGCGGCACCGGTGCCACCCGTCCCGCGGGAGCCGCGACCGCGCCGCCGCCGGCGCACCGCCGTGCTGCTCGCCGCCGGGTTCGTCATCGTCGCGGCGGCGGCCGGCATCGGCGTGGCCGGGGCGTTGGGCGCCTTCGACACGAAGGCCTCCGGCGTTTCCGGCGCTGGCGGGTCAAGCTCCGCGCCCACCACGACGACCACCGCCGCCACCACGACCACGACGAGCGGGACCGTGTCGCCGACCGCCCCCGCCACCTCGTCCGGCGCGACCTCGACGGCCAACCCGGGCGGCGACCAGAACTTCGTCAAGCGGTTCGACTCGGTCGACCTGTCCGCCAGCCACGGCATCATTTTCAACAATGACGCGGTGGAGGACACGACTTCCACCGACTCCGACCTGTATCACTGGACCGACACCGGGTTGTCCACGCGCGGCGAGATGATCATTCTCCGGCCTGAGGAATCCGCGACGTTCGAAACCTGCAGCAAACTCACCCGCTTCGTCACCGACCTGTACGTCAAGGACCTTCAGGTCAACACGAAATTCTGCATCGTCACGGATAAACAGATTTCCTTGTGGGAGATACGGAGAGTGCCCCAGACCAACGAGGTCAGCCGGCACTACGAGTTCGCCATTACTTTGTGGCGGCGGTCCACCTGATTCAGCTGGTTTCGCCGGACAGGGAGTAGGAGCGCAGACGCGCGGTGGCGCCGAGGATGCCGATCGCGGTGAGCACGGCGGCGAGGATGAGGGCGGCGACGGGGTTCAGGTGGGTGGGGAGCCAGGTGGTTCCGGCGACGCTGTCGGACAGGGCGACGGCCTGCTCGCGGATGCTGAGGATGCGGGTGCCGGCGACGAAGGTGGTGAGCAGGTTCTCCCACAGGATGATGTAGACGAGGCCGACGGCCACGGGGCGGCGGGTCAGCAGGCTGAGGGCGAGGAAGCCCGCGGTGTAGGCGAGGGCGCCGACGGCCGCGCCGAGGACGAGGCCGGCGGCGAGGGCGGCGGAGCCGGTGATGAGGGCCGCGGCGGTGAGCGGGACGGCGGTCGCGACGGTCGTCACGGACCAGGCCACGGCGAGCTTGGCGACGATGATCTCGTGGCGGGGGAGGGGTTTGGTGAGGAGATGGGTGATCGTGCCGTCCTCGATCTCCAGGCCGAGCACGCTGCTGCCGACCACCAGGGCGGTCAGCGGGAGGATGACGCCGAGGCCGAGCTGGGCGAAGACGACCGGGCCCCACTCGTCGATGAACGCGGGGCTGGACTGGGCGATGAGGGTCAGGCCGATCAGCAGGGCCGGCATGGGCAGGAGCAGCAGCACTCGGCGGCGGCCGAGGAGGGCGCGGAAGGTGAGCGCGGCGATGGTCGTGTTCATTGGGCCACCAGGTAGGAGAAGACGTCTTCCAGGGACTCGTCGGACGGGAGCACGCCGGTGAGGCGGATGCTGTGGTGTCTGGCCACTGTGGACAGAGCGCGGGTGAACGTGCCGTAGTCGTTGGCGCGGACCTGGAGGCCGGCGGGGTCCAGCTCGACCGCGGAGACCGAGATCTGTCCCATGAGGACGGTGGCGAGCCGGCGGTCGTCCGACGACTGGATCAGGAAGACGTGCGGGCGGTTGGTCATCAGCCGGCGGATGTGGCGGTAGTCGCCGGAGGCGGCCAGGCGGCCGGCCACGATCACCTGGACCACGCCGGAGAGCTGCTCGACCTCCTCGAGGATGTGCGAGCTGAACAGGATGGTGCGGCCGTCGGCGCCCATCCGGTGCAGCAGGTCCATCATGTGCAGGCGCTGGCGGGGGTCCATGCCGTTGAACGGCTCGTCGAGGATGAGCACCGCGGGGTCGTGGACGAGCGCCGCGGCGACCCGGGTGCGCTGGCGCATTCCCTTGGAGTAGGTGGAGATCCGCCGGTTGACCGCGTCGCCGAGCTCGACGATGTCCAGCGCGCGGCGGGCGGCCGACTCCGGGTCGGGGAGCTTGTGCAGGCGGGCGCCGACGAGGACGAACTCCCAGGCGGTGAGGAAGCCCGGTACGCCTTCGTTCTCGGTGACGAGGCCAAGGGTCCGGTAGATGTCGGGGTTGCGGAAGCTGGGCTTGCCGTCGATGAGCACGGTGCCCTGGGACGGCCCGAGCAGCCCGGCGATCATGTGCAGCACCGTGGTCTTGCCGGCGCCGTTGGGGCCCAGCAGCCCGGTGACCCCGGGCCTGACGGTCAGCGTGACGTCGTTGACCGCCACGACGTTGCCGTACCAGCGGGACACGTTGGTCAGTTCAACGGTAATCACGCCCGCACCCTCCGGTAGCGCCGCAGCAAACCGGCCGTGCCGAGCAACGTCACGGCGACGGCGACCAGGCCGTAGGCGGCGCCGTACTGGCCGGTGTCGTACAGTCCCTCGCCCCACAGCCAGCGGTCCACGCCGTTGACCAGGCTGACCGGGTCGAGCAGGCCGGCGAGGCGGCCGAGCGTGCCGGTGTCCAGGGTGCGGAGCACGCCGGAGACCGGGGCGGTGATCAGGAAGACGCCGATGATCAGGCCGGTGCCGAACATCCGGCGGCCGGTCAGCGAGGCCAGCGGCAGGGCGATCGCGGCGAACACGGCCGAGTGGATGGCCGCGGTGACCAGGCCTTCGAGGAACAGGCCGATCTCGTGGAAGACTCCGCCGACGCCGCCGGTGGCGTTGAACGCCATGCCCAGCAACATGATCAGCAGCGGGCCGGTGAACAGGCCGAACAGCGCGGCGGCCAGCGCGCCGAGTTTGGCCAGCGCGTAGTCGGAGCGTTCGATCGGGCGGGAGAAGTACAGCGCCAGCAGGTTGGTGCGCAGGTCCCGCGACACCAGCTCCGGCCCCACGATGGCCACGAATACCGTTGCGGCGTAAGAGAACGTGGAGACCAGCCCGACGTAGCTGAGCACCCGCTGGTGCAGTGCGTTGTTGACCACGACGAGGACCACGGACGCGACGCAGGCCAGCGTGAACAGCCCGGCCGGCAGGATCTTCGCCTTGGCGCTGCGGCCCAACCCGTAGGCCGAGCGCAGGCTGTAGACCCACAGCGAGCGCACCGCGTACCGCCGGCCCAGCCGCACCCCCTCGTAGCGCTGGTAGCCGATGTCGTGAATGACGCTATCCGGCACGGCTCTCCTCCTTGCTTTTCAGCTCGGGAATGGTGGCCATGGTCGTGGGTCGCTCTGGCTGGTGGGTCACCAGGACCACTCCTCGGGCAGACCGTGTTCCACCGGGGGCAAGCCCCCAGACCCCAGTTCCTCGGGCCCACCTCGTCGCGGTAGGCCAACTCCCTCGACTCGGCATTCGCAAGCTCACGACGTCCCCTCGCAGGCTCGGTGACGCCGCTCGCGGACGCCCTGTGACATTGATTCGCTCGCAAGCTCGCTCACGCCGGGTCCTTGTCGCGGAAGAGATCGGCGACCTGGTGCCGGCGCCGCTCCAGCCGGTGCAGGGACAGGTCCAGGTCCGCCACCGCGTCCCGGATCACGTCGTAAGTGTCCTCATCGGACAGTTCGACCAGCAGCCCGCGCTCGGCCAACCTGACGGTGAGCCCGTCACCGGCCAGGCGCGCGGCGAGCACCGCGGGATCCTCGTCGACCTCCACCATCAGCAGGTCCTGGGCCGCGGTCATGGAGGAGAGGGACGCGGACCGCAGCAGCCGGCCGCCGTCGATGGCCACCAGCGAGGTGCAGATCCGCTCGATCTCCCCGAGCAGGTGGGAGCAGATCAGCACGGAGAGGCCGAACTCGGTGCCGATCCGGTGCACCAGCGTCAGCATCGCCCGGCGCCCCTCGGGATCGAGCCCGTTGGTCGGCTCGTCGAGCAGCAGCAGCTCCGGATCGTGCACGAGGGCCTGGGCGAGCTTGACCCGCTGCCGCATGCCCGTCGAGTAGCCGCCGATCTGGCGGTACCGCTCCTCGTACAGCCCGACGTGCCGCAGGGTCTCCGAGGCCCGCTCCCGCGCGGTCGCCGCCGGCAGGCCGGAGACCCGGGCCAGGTGCGTCACCAGCTCGGCGGCCGAGACGTCCGGCGGCAGGCAGTCATGCTCGGGCAGGTAGCCGACCCGGGCGCGCACCGACTCCGCGTCGGTGAGCGGATCCAGTCCCAGCACCCGGATCGCGCCCCCGGTCGGCGCCAGCAACCCGAGCGCGAGCTTGATCAGCGTCGACTTGCCGGCCCCGTTGGCGCCGACCAGCCCGACGATGCCAGGCTCGATGTCCACGGTCAGCCCGTCGAGCGCGGTCACCCCGCCCTCGTACCGTTTCTCCAGCGCCTCCGCCGCGATGAGCGTCACGCCGCAGAACGGTAGAGGTGACCGCGGGCGCCACACATCCGGTCACACCCCGGATTCGCCCCTTAGGGGTAGCCAGCTTCACGCCGCCGGCGGGCGCGTGTTGGCCGCTGGCGTCGCCATGTTGGCGCCTGGCGTTGCTGTGTCGGCTCGTCGCGATGTCCCCCACCGCGCCAGCGGCCAACATAACGACGTGGCCGGCCAACATAACGACGTGGCCGGCCAACATAACGACGTGGCCGGCCAACATAACGACGTGGCCGGCCAACATAACGACGTGGCCGGCCAACATAACGACGTGGCCGGC
>NZ_DASYTH010000429.1:0-2516 GCF_036002505.1 Actinophytocola sp.
TGATCGAGGCGGCGCAGGTCGTTCCACACTTCTCGGCGCACCACGTCCAGCGCCTTGGTGGCTAGCCCGAGTTTCCGATGGTGCTGGGGTTCTGGCGGGTGTCCGCCGAGTGACCTGACGCGTTTTCCCTGGTGACACGCCGGTTCGGTGGTTGACCGTAGCGTCGATCCGGCCTATGACCTAAATATGGCCAGTTTGTACAAGAAGGTGGTCCACGGCCGGCCGTACTGGTACCTGCGCGAGATGGGCTGGGTGGACGGCAAACCGAAGATGGTCTCCGAGCGGTACCTGGGCACCGCGGCGGAGGTCGAGGCGCTGCTGGAGGCCCGCGAACAGGCGATGCTGCCCGCACGGACCCGGCACCTGGAGTTCGGGGCGGTGGCCGCGGTGTGGGGGCAACTGGCCGATCTGCGGGCGGCCGAGCTGATCGACGCCGCCGTCGGACCCGGGCCGTCCGGGCTGCCGCTGTCGGTGGGCACCTACCTGGTGCTGGCGGCGCTGAACCGGGTCGTCGACCCGTGCTCCAAGCGTGGCTTCGCCGAGTGGTGGCGCACCACCGCGGCGGACCGGTTCACCAAGATCCCGGCCTCGGCGCTGGACCACCGGCGGTTCTGGGACGCGATGCACGCCGTGCCGGTCGACGCGTTGGCCGGAATCGAGGAGCAGCTGGCGCTGGCCATGACCGAGCGGTTCGGGCTGGACACCAGCTCGGTGGCCCTGGACATGACCAACTTCGCCACCTTCATCGACACCGGCAACACCGCCGCGCCGATCGCCCAGCGCGGCAAAGCGAAACAGAAACGATCAGACCTGCGCCTGGTCGGGCTCGGCCTGGTCGTCACCCGCGCCGGCGGCATCCCGCTGCTCTCCCACGCCTACCCGGGGAACAAGCCCGACGTCACCCAGTTCCCAGCCATGATCGCCACCCTCGCCGGCAGGCACGCCGCGCTGGCCGCCGCAACCACCACCACCGAGACCGAGACCGAGACCGAGACCGAGACCGAGACCGAGACCGTGGCGCACACGGCGACGGATATGACGGTGGTCTTCGACGCCGGGCAGAACTCCGAGGCGAACTTCGCGCTGCTGGCCGACACCCGCCTGCGCTACGTCGGCTCGGTGCCCGCCTCGGACTGCCCGGACCTGCTCGCCCTACCCGCCAGCGCCCGCAGCCTGGTCGATGCCGACCGCTACGGCGGCCTGACCGGCTACGACACCCGCCGGGTGGTCTACGGCGCCGAACGGCGCACCATCCTCACCCACTCACCCGAGCTGCACGAACACCAGGCCCGCGGCTTCGACGGCACCACCCTGGCCAAGGCCGGCCGGCGTCTGGACGAGCTGGCCGCCACCCTGGCCCGCGGCAAGACCCGCCGCCCCCGCGGCAAGGTGGAGGCCGAGATCGCCGCCATCACCCGCGACGCCTGGACCCGGCGCGTCATCGACTGGCGCCTCGACGGCGACAAGCCCGCGGACCTGCGCCTGACCTGGAGCATCGACACCGCCGCCCGCGCCGCCCTGGAAGAACAGATCTTCGGCAAACACGTCCTCATCACCGACCACGACGACTGGGCCGTCGCCGAGGTCGTCGCCGCCTACAGGTCCCAGTCCGAGGCCGAGTTCTCCTTCCGGCAACTCAAAGACACCCACCTCGTGTCGTTCTCACCCATGCACCACTGGACCGAACACAACATCCGGGTGCACACCTTCACCTGCGTCCTCGCCCTGCAGATCGCCCACCTGCTCCGGCTGCACGCCGAGCGTGCCGGGCTACACCTGTCGGTGCGCGAACTGCTGCGTCACCTCACCGGCATCGAAGAGACCGTCCTGCTCTACCAAGGCGAACGGGGCCGCCCCAAGGCACGCCGCATGCTCACCGATACCACCGACCTGCAAGACCAGCTCAGCCAGATCTACCGACTCGACCGCTGGGCACCACCAGTTAGGTCATAGGCGCACACAACCACCAAACCCCTTACCCGCAAGGCGAAACTCCCTCCCAACACCATGATCATCGGAAACTCGGGCTAGGGCTAACACCAACGCCGCTGCATTCGGCCACCGAGACTGACCGTACATGCGGTTAGTGCATGGTGACGCACGCCACATCCGGATGTCAATGAGTTGGCTTTTGGGCCCGACCGCCAGCACCCTTCGGCGAATCGCGAATCCCCAGGCGGGCGGCTGCGCTCGCGAGTCCCCGTGACAACAGGAAGCGCATGCAGCGCCGGTGGGCTGACGACCGTGTGTGCGTTCACGAGACGGATCAGCTCGAGGTCGCCCGACTCGCAGGCGAGGAATCAAAGGCGGCGGGGGCTGAACTTCGCCAGCGCTACTTCATCAAGGTGCGTGACGTCGTACAGGCAGGCACTGACGCGGGCGAGTTTCGGACGGTCGATGCCGGCCTCGACACCCTGCTGATGTGCGGATCCGCGCAGTGGGCCTGGACCTGGTTCCGGCCGACCGGGTCGCAGCCGGCCGACCGGGTCGCCGGCTCGTTCGTGGACCTTGTTCTC
>NZ_DASYTH010000430.1:0-37641 GCF_036002505.1 Actinophytocola sp.
CACTCCGGTTATCCACAGGCAGCGCGCGGAGGGTTCAGCCCAGGGCTTGCAGCGCCGACGATCGCCGTATGCAAGGAAGAGTTGATCAACTGGAACTGCGTCGGCGCAGCCGCCACGGGGCGATCAAGGTTGCCACGCTCGAACGGCTTGGTGTGTCGCCGCAGACGGCGTATCGGCGGTGTGTGCCGGGTGGGCCGTGGCAGCGGCTTCTGCCTGGGGTCGTCCTGCTCAACAATGCGCCGCCGACTCGGCGCCAGCTTGTCGAAGCGGCGCTGCTGTATGCCGGCCCAGGGGCGATGGTGACGGGGTTGGAGGCCTGCCGTCGGTACGGGCTGCGGGGAGTGCCCGACGATGCGACGGTGCACCTTCTGCTCGCGGACAACCGGCACGTGAAGGGCAGCCACTACGTCACCATCGAGCGGACTATCCGACTACCGCAGCCCGTGATGAGAGACGAGGTGCCACTCGCGCCGCTGGTTCGGGCGGTGCTCGACGCGTGCCGGCGGCTCGGCGCGTTCGACCCGTCGCGCGCGCTCATCACGGAGGCGGTTCAGCGCGGGCGGATATCTCCGGGTGAGCTCGAGCATGAGCTCTCGATTGGCAGCCAGCGCGGAACGTCCGTGCCGCGCCAGATTCTGCGGGACGTGTTGGAGGGTGCCCGCTCGGTCGCCGAGATCGACGGGCTGCGCGTATGGAAGCGCACAGGCCTGCCATCACCGGCATGGAATGTCGACCTCTTCGACGGCGATGGCCAGTTCGTAGCCCGGCCTGACGGCTGGTGCGGCGAGGTCGGCCTGGCCTGGGAGATCGACTCCTACGAATACCATTTCGGGCGCGGCGACTACGCCCGGACGTTGGAGCGCAACACGCGGTATGCCGCTGCGGGCGTCGTGCTGGTCCAGACGCTACCCAACCGCTTGCGCGCGGAGCCGGACGCCGTCGCCGCCGAGCTCGTGGCCGCCTACCAGGCAGCGGCCAGGCGACCCCGCCCCAGCCTGGAGGTGCGCAAGCCCGCCTCGTGAAGTGCGATGAATGCGTCGTTCCTCACTCCCAGTGCGAGGAAAGACGCATTCATCGCACTCCTACACCGGCGAGTGCCCTGCCGCCCGCAGCCGGGCCTTGGCGCGGGTGCGCACTTCCTCATCGTCGCTCTGGAAGTCGCGGCGAGCCTGCTCGACGTCGATCTCGTCGCGCAGTTCGGCGCCCTCGGCGAGGACGGTGACGCCCACCTCGGTGACGGAGAGGAAGCCGCCGTGCACGGCGGCGTGGATCTCCTCGCCGCCGACCGTGTCGATGCGGACCATCTCGCCCTCGATGAGCTCGGCGACCAGCGGGATGTGCCGCGGCAGGATGCCGATCTCACCCTCGGTGGTGCGGGCGAACACGAACGTGGCCTGACCGGTCCAGAGCAACCGGTCCGGTGCCACCAGTTCGACGGACATCTCCGCCACGTCGACGCTCCCTACTTCTTGCCGGTCAGATCGTGGTACTTGCGCTCCAGGTCCTCGAGGCCCCCGATCAGGAAGAACGCCTGCTCCGGCATGTGGTCGAACTCGCCCTTGGTGAGCTTGTCGAACGCCTCGATGGTCTCCTTCAGCGGCACCGTGGAGCCCGGCTGACCGGTGAACTGCTCGGCCGCCATCATGTTCTGCGACAGGAACCGCTCGATCCGCCGCGCCCGGCCCACGAGTTGCTTGTCCTCCTCGGACAGCTCGTCGATGCCGAGGATGGCGATGATGTCCTGAAGGTCCTGGTAGCGCTGGAGAATCCGGATGACCTCCTGCGCGACCCGGTAGTGCTCCTCGCCGACGATCTGCGGGTCGAGGATGGTCGAGGAGGACGCCAGCGGATCCACCGCGGGGAAGATGCCCTTGGAGAACACCGCGCGGGACAGCTCCGTCGTGGCGTCCAGGTGGGCGAACGTGGTGGCCGGCGCCGGGTCGGTGTAGTCGTCCGCGGGCACGTAGATCGCCTGCATCGAGGTGATCGACTTGCCCTTGGTGGACGTGATCCGCTCCTGCAGCTCGCCCATCTCGTCGGCCAGGGTCGGCTGGTAGCCCACCGCGGACGGCATCCGGCCGAGCAGCGTGGACACCTCGGAGCCGGCCTGGGTGAACCGGAAGATGTTGTCGATGAACAGCAGCACGTCGACGTTCTTCACGTCGCGGAACCACTCGGCCATGGTCAGCGCGGACAGCGCGACCCGCATGCGGGTGCCCGGCGGCTCGTCCATCTGCCCGAACACCAGCGCGGTGTCCTTGAGCACGTTGGCCTCCTGCAGCTCCAGCCACAGGTCGTTGCCCTCACGGGTGCGCTCGCCGACGCCGGCGAACACCGAGGTGCCCTGGTGCACCCGGGCGATCCGGTTGATCATCTCCTGGATCAGCACGGTCTTGCCCACGCCGGCGCCGCCGAACAGGCCGATCTTCCCACCGCGCACGTACGGGGTGAGCAGGTCGACCACCTTCAGGCCGGTCTCCAGCATCTCGGTCTGGCCCTCGAGCTGGTCGAACGCCGGCGGCTTGCGGTGGATCGACCACCACTCCAGGTCCTTGCCGTAGCCGGGCTCGTCCAGGCACTCGCCGAGCGCGTTGAACACGTGGCCCTTGACCTCGTCGCCGACCGGGACCGAGATGGACCGGCCGGTGTTGGTCACCTCCACACCGCGGACCAGGCCGTCGGTGGGCTGCATGGACACCGCACGCACCACGTTCTCGCCGAGGTGCTGGGCCACCTCGAGGGTCAGCGTCTTGGCCAGCTGCTCGAACTCGACCTCGGCGTGCAGCGCGGAGTACAGCTCGGGCACGGAGTCGCGGGGGAACTCGACGTCCACGACCGGACCGATGATCCGCAGGACGCGACCCGAGGCCGTCTCGTTGGAAACTGTGGCGGTCATCTATTCATCACTTCCTGCGGCGGCGGCGAGCGCGTCGGCGCCCCCGACGATCTCGCTGATCTCCTGGGTGATCTGAGCCTGGCGGGCCCGGTTTGCTTCGAGGGTAAGCGATTTGATGAGGTCGTTGGCGTTGTCCGTGGCCGCCTTCATGGCCCGCCGGCGGGAGGCCGACTCCGACGCCGCCGACTCCAGCAGCGCGGTGTACACCCGGGCGGACAGGTAGCGCGGCAGCAGCGAGCCGAACAGCGCGTCGGCGTCCGGCTCGAACTCGTAAGAAGGTGTCTCCGCGGTGCTTTCCACGCCGTACTCGACCTCGATCGGCGCCAGCCGGTGCGCCACCGCGTTCTGGGTGAGCATGCTGCGGAACTCGGTGTAGACGATGTGGATCTCGTCGGCGTTGAGCACCTCGGCACCCTCGCCGGTGCCCAGCGGCGCGGCGTCCTCGTCGGCGTACTCGGTGCCGGCCAGGAACGCGGTGACCAGCGTGCGCGCCACCTCGGCGGCCGGCTCGTAGGACGGCTGCTCGGAGAAACCGGTCCACTGCCCGGCCATCTCCCGCTGCCGGAACCGGTAGTAGTTGACGCCCTTGCGGCCGATCACGTACAGCACCGGCTGCTTGCCCTGCTCGCGGATGAGCGCGAACAGCTCCTCGGCGCGGCGCAGCACGTTGGCGTTGTAGCCGCCGCACAGGCCGCGGTCGCTGGTCACCACCAGCACCGCGGCCAGGTCCGGGTTCGCCCGCTCGACCAGCAGCGGGTGATCCAGCGCCGCCGTTTCGGCCAGTGCCCCGACCACCCCGGTGATCCCCTCGGTGTACGGGCGCGCGGCCTCCACCCGGGCCTGGGCCCGGGCGATGCGCGAGGTGGCGATCAGCTCCTGCGCCTTGGTGATCTTCCGCATCGACTGGGTGGTGCGGATCCGCCGCCGCAGCACGCGTATTTGGGCAGCCATGGCGAACTACTTCTTCGGGGCCGAGCGCCGGACCTTGACCGATTCGCGGCCCTCGGCGTCGGGGTCGAGCGCGTCGGCGGCCGCCTCGTTGACCACCGAGCTGCCATCCGAGGCGGTGAACTGCTGCTTCACCTCGTTGATGGCGTCGACAAGGCGCTTCTCGGCATCGTCCGAGAGCTCACCGGACTCCTGGATCTCGGAAATCACGCCCTGGGCGTGGTGGCGAACATAGTCGAGCAGCTCGGCCTCGAACCGCCGCACGTCGCCGACGGGAACCGAGTCGAGATGTCCCTGGGTGCCCGCGTAGATGGCCACCACCTGCTCCGCGGCCGACAACGGCGAGTACTGCCCCTGCTTGAGCACCTCGACCAACCGAGCGCCGCGGTCCAGCTGCGCCCGCGAGGTGGGGTCGAGGTCGGACGCGAACGCGGCGAACGCCTCCAGCTCGCGGTACTGCGAGAGGTCAAGCCGCAGCGAGCCGGCGACCTTCCGCATCGCCTTGATCTGCGCGGCGCCACCGACCCGGGAGACCGACACACCGACGTTGATCGCCGGCCGGACACCCTGGTTGAACAGGTCGCTCTCCAGGAAGCACTGGCCGTCGGTGATCGAGATGACGTTGGTCGGGATGTAGGCCGAGATGTCGTTGGCCTTCGTCTCGATGATCGGCAGACCGGTCAGCGAGCCGCCGCCGAGCTCGTCGGAGAGCTTGGCGCACCGCTCGAGCAGCCGGGAGTGCAGGTAGAACACGTCGCCGGGGAATGCCTCGCGGCCCGGCGGGCGGCGCAGCAGCAGCGACAGTGCCCGGTAGGCCTCGGCCTGCTTGGTCAGGTCATCGAAGATGATCAGGACGTGCTTGCCCTGGTACATCCAGTGCTGGGCGATCGTGGAGCCGGTGTAGGGCGCGAGCCACTTGAAACCGGCCGAGTCGGACGCGGGCGCGGCGACGATCGTGGTGTACTCCAGCGCCCCGGCATCGTCGAGGGCCTGGCGCACCCCGGCGATCGTGGAGCCCTTCTGGCCGATCGCCACGTAGACGCAGCGCACCTGCTTCTGCACGTCGCCGCTGGCCCAGTTCGCCTTCTGGTTGATGATCGTGTCGACGCAGACCGCGGTCTTGCCCGTCTTGCGGTCACCGATGATCAGCTGGCGCTGGCCGCGGCCGATCGGCGTCATCGAGTCAACCGCCTTGAGCCCGGTCTGCAGCGGCTCCTTCACCGGCTGACGGTTGATCACACTGGGCGCCTGCAGCTCGAGCGCGCGCCGGTCGGTCGAGTCGATGTCGCCGAGACCGTCGATGGGGTGGGCCAACGGGTTGACCACGCGGCCGAGGAACGCGTCGCCGACCGGCACGGACAGCACCTGGCCGGTCCGCATGACCTGCTGGCCTTCCTCGATCTTCTCGTAGTCACCGAGGATGACCGCGCCGATCTCGTGCACGTCGAGGTTCAGCGCGACGCCGAGCACGCCGCCCTCGAACTCGAGCAGCTCGCTGGTCATGGCCGATGGAAGGCCCTCGACCCGGGCAATGCCGTCACCGGTCTCGGCGACGGTGCCCACCTCCTCGCGCGAGGTCTCGGGCGAGAAGGTGGAGACGTAGTTCTCGATCGCGCTCCGGATCTCGTCCGAGGAGATCGTCAGCTCCGCCATGGCTATTCGGTCCCTGCTCTCTGTGTTTTCTCTCTAAGTCTGGGATTGTCCGGGTTTTCTCTCTAAGTCTGGGATTGTCCGGCCAATTGCCGGCGCGCCGCGGCGAGCCGGGACGCGACGCTGCCGTCGATCACCTCGTCGCCGACCCGGATCACCAGGCCGCCCAACAGGTCCGCGTCCAGCTCGACCTGGACGTCCATGCTGCGGCCGTAGATCCGGGAGAGGTCCTCGGCGAGCCGCCGCTCCTGCTCTGCGGTCAGCGGCGCGGCGGCCGTGACCCGCGCGACCGACCGGCCCCGGCGCTGCGCGGCGAGATCGGCGAGCCGCTCGACCAGGGCGTCCAGCCCGCGCCCGCGGGGCAGCCGGACCACCTGGTGCAGCAACTGCTGCGTGACCGGCTGGACCTTGCCGTCCACCAACCCGTCGATCAGGCCCAGCCGGCCGTCCACCGGCTGTCCCTCGTCGGCCAGCAGGTCGCGCAACCGCGGCTCGGCCGAGAGCGTGCGGGCGAACCGGAACAGCTCGTCCTCGACGTCCTCGATCACGCCATCCTGCTCGGCGATCGCCAGTGCGGCCTCCCTGGCCAGCGTCTCGACCGCGTCGACGAGGTCGGCGCCGCGCGACCACCGGCTGGCCACCAGGCCCTGCACGGTGTCCAGGGTGCTGTCGGCGATCTTGCCGCCGAACAGGGTGTCGGCCAGGCGCCGCCGCTTCTGCTCGGAGCTGGCCGGATCGGCCAGGTACCGGCGCAGCGTGCGCTCCCGGGCGATCACGCCGGCGACCGCGAACAGCTCGTCGGACAGCGTCCGCAGCGCCTCGGTGCTCGCGTCGGAGGTCAGGCTTGCGAAGCGTTCCCGTGCGGTGACAAGGGATTCCCGGCTGGCGAACTGCATCAGACGGTCCCCTCGCTCGTGCCCGCCGCCACCGGCGCCGACATGGACTCCAGCTCGTCCAGCAGACGGTCCACAGTGGACGCACGGGCGGTGTCGTCGGACAGGTGCCGGGTCACCAGCTCCGTGGCGGTGCTCACGGTCAGCTCCCCGATCCGGCCACGGAGCTCACGGATCACCTGCAGGCGCTGGGTTTCCAGGTCTTCCTGCCCGCGCTGCCGGATCCGCTCCAGCTCGCGCTGGGCGTGCTCACGCATCTCCTCGGCGATGCGCTGCGCGTCGGCCCGGGCCGCGTCGCGGATCTTGGCTGCCTCGGTGCGGGATTCGGCGAGCGCCTCCCGGTACTTGAGCTCCGCGGCGGCCAGGCGTTCGTTTGCGGCCTTGGCGGCGTCCACCTGCTTCTGGATGGTCTCCTGCTGGGTGCGGATGATCTCGCTGACCCGGGGCCGGACGTAGCGCCACAGCACGTACACGATCGCCACGAACGCGACCAGCTCGGAGACGAACTCCCAGAACTGCTGCATCAGCGACCTCCCTCGGCCGCGGCGATCTCCTCGCCGACGACCCTGCTCGCCAGACCGCCGGCCAGCTCACGCACCCGCGGCTCCAGCTCGGCCATGACCCGCTCCCGCTGCTCGGTGAGCTCCGTCGCAGCCTGCTGGCGAACGTCGGCCACCTCCGCGCCCGCGCGGGCGCGGAACTCGTCGAGGATCTTCTGACCCTCGGCCCGCGACGTGTCCCGGATCCGGGCCGCCTCGGTCCGCGCCTCGGTGAGCGCTTCCTGGTAGCGCTCCTCGGCCTGGCGGAACTTCTCCTCGGCGGCCTTGGCTTCCTCGAACCCTTTCTGCACCAACTCGTTGCGCTCCTGAAGGGCCTTTCGGACCGGCGGCACGATGAACCGGAAGAAGATGAAGAGCACGATCAGGATGATGATCGCCTCGACGATGAAGGTGCCGTTCGGAATCAGGAAGTTGTCCGGCTTCTCCGGTGCTTCCTGTGCCAGGTTCGCCGTGCTCATGGGGTCACAGACCAGGTGTGGCGAAGAACAGCAGCGCGGCGAAGGCCAGCGCGATGAAGAAGTTCCCTTCGGCCAGACCCACCGTCAGGAAGAACGGGGTGAACAGGCGCCCCTGTGCTTCCGGCTGCCGTGCGACACCGGCCACGAGCTGGCTACCGGCCAGACCGTCACCGACGGACGCGCCGGCGGCGCCGACGCCGATCGCGATGCCACCACCGATCATCGCGCCAAGCTTGACCAGGGCCTCACCTTGCTCGACTGCCATTTACCTCTACCTATCTCTCGAGAAACGACATTGGACATTGACTTGACGAAGTGGGCGGGAAAAGGAGGTCAGTGGTGCGCGCCCTCCCGGTCCTCCATGGACTGGCTGAAGTAGATGATCGTCAGGAAGGCGAAGATAAACGCCTGCACGAGCCCGATGAACATGTCGAAGAGCTTCCATCCGGCGGTCGGGAGCCACGATATGTACGCTGGGAACAGCGCGAAGAGGCTGAGCATCACACCGCCGGCCAGAATGTTGCCGAAAAGTCGCAGCGAGTGCGAGACGACACCGGTGAACTCTTCGAGGAACCAGAGCGGGGCCAGACCCGGGTTGTGCCCCTTGGCGATGTGAATGAACTGCTTGTGCGGACCGCCGTGCACCCGGGAGCCCTCCCACAGGCGCCAGAAGAACACCAGCAGCGCCATCGGGTACACCAGGTTGACGTCCGCGGTGGGCGGTGGCACGTAATGGTGCAGCGGCAGCAGCACGATCCAGTTACACGCCAGGATGAAGACGAAGAACCCCAGGGACAATGGCACCAGGTAGGGCGCCATCCGGACCCCGATGCCGGCCTCCACCTGGTTGCGCATGAAGCTGTAAACACCCTCGAAGAACAGCTGCGCGCTGTTCGGTTTTGCCGAGGTGATCTTCGCCCGAACATAGAAGCCGAGCGCTACCACGATCGCCGCGGCCAGCAGCGTCCCGCCGATCGTGTCGATGTGCAGCGTCAGTCCGAGGATATCGACCTTCTCGTGATGGCCGACCTCGACGTTCGTCTCAGCGGCGAGAACCTGCTGACTCACTGACGACGCTCCTTCATGACCGGGAGGGCGGTGGTGCCAAGAATGATCACCTGAAAGACCGCGAGGCCGAGGAAGACACCGAAACCGTCCGGCTTCAGGAAGATGCCGAGCGCCACGGCCAGCCCGGTGATCAGCAGCAGGCGAGGCAGCGAGGACCGGCCGATGGCCGTCCTGCTCGGGTTCTCACTCGAGATCACCTTGACCACCGAACGCTGCAGCAGCCGGGTGTTGAACAGCCCGAGCCCCAGCCCGACGACGAGCAGGATCCCCATGACGATGTGCCCGAACAGCCCGCACACCAGCAAACCGACGGCACCGACCGCGGCGGCGATGGCCACTGGGCGGCGCAGGCTCATCACGGCCTCAGCGGGCACTTTCGCCGCCGCTGCTTGAAAGGCTGACACTGACCTCTTAGTCCTTCAGGAAACTCTTGAACTTCACGTACGCGTAGAAACACGCGGTCACGATGCCGACCGCGAGACCTACCAGGACAAAGGTGGGCGTGGCGCCCGTACGGGAATCGACGAACCACCCGAGCAGCATGCCGCCGGCGATCAGGGCCGCGATGGCCGATCCGACACCGATGAGCTCCCGCGGGCTCACCGGCCCCTGCGGCACGGCTGGCCTACCGGAGGGCTGCAGTCGCCTGATGTTCACTCATGTGCAGCTCTCCTTCGTCGGTCGACAACGGCCGGCGTCCCTTTCGTCCCAGGGACGATGCGGACGCTACCACACGGTCGGTAACCCGATTTCACTGCCCTCGCGCAGGTCAGAGCCGAGAGACGTGGGTCACGAGCGCCGCACGTCGCGGAGGCGCCACCGGCTAGTTCATGGCGCCGCGGAACGTTCGCGGCTCGGCTCCGCTCTGTGTCACGGCAAGCCACCAAGGACCCTTCGGATGCGCCGCGATGTGGTTCTCCACGGCCTGCCAGTGGCGTACCAGCAACACGGCGCGATCCCAGGTGGATCGTTGCGCCACCTTGCCTGCCAACCCAACGATGCGCGCACCGGACTCAAGCGCGATCCGAGCCTCCACCGGGTTGGTCCGGATCTTGTCGTTGATCGCAACCAACCCGAGCTCCGCCACGGCGGGGATCCATTCGACGTCCGAACTGCCCCGATGGAGATGGTCGGCTACTGGCTCGTAGCCGCAGGTCACCACGTCGGGCCGGAGCCACATCAAGGCGTTACCCAGTTCGATGATGTCCTCGTCCACATAGAAACGGATGCCCGCTGGTGCTCTTTGGCGAGGCTCAGGCGGCACGACGACACGACGCCTCGTATGCCACCGCCTGCTCAACCTGTTCTGCAGCCAGGTCGTAAGTGCTTGCCACGAAGTCGATGGGTTCTCCACCCGCGACCAGCCCAGCCAGCGTTTCGGCACGGATCCCGTTCACTGTCGGCTGGCCCTGACGCTGCCGCGGGTCGAACACGACGTGCGGTGTCGCGGGGTCAGCGATGACGTACTCGCTGAGACCAACCGTGTCCGGGTAGTGCACGGATTGCACGAACCGGCGACTTGTGGCTGTCAGCAACGCACCCTGCGCGCTGGGTACAGCGAGCCAGAGTTCCTCATCCACACCTGTTTCTCGCTGGGCCGCAAGGAGCAGTTCACGTCCATCTGGTTCGAGAAACGGACGAGCGAAGGCCAACGGGTGTGGGGTGTCGAAGCGCTCGCGCAGCCACCCAACCGCCGGGCGTAGCTTGATCATGGGTATCGAGCTGCGGAACTCGGCCAGCAGGCGGGTCTCAGTGAACTCTCCCCAGGTGACCCAGGTCGAGTCAGATGTCACCTCGCGGATCACCGGCTCATACCACCGGCCGTCACGTTGATAGCCGTTGATCCAGCGCTTCGCCGTTCCCGGGGTGAGCCGCAGCAACCGGTCTACCTCGGCGTACTGGTAGACCGGGCGATCCAGCATCGAGATCACGTCACCCACGCGTCAACCTTCGCACAAGGAGGTTCAGACGCAACCGCACACGCCGAGGGGGTGCGGTCACGAGCGGCGGACGTCGCGGAGTCTGGGGACGGCGGATACCAGGAGGGCGAAGAGGAGGCCGATGCCGATTCCCCAGGCTACGACGAAGACGTCGAAGAGGCTCAACGCGACGGTGCCGAAGGCGAGGACAGCGGCCCAGACGTAGATCAGCAGTACCGCGCGGCGTTGGGAGTGGCCGATCTCCAGGAGTCGGTGGTGCAGGTGCATCTTGTCGGCGTGGAAGGGGCTCAGGCCCTTGTTGGTGCGGCGGAAGACGGCCATGAGGAGGTCCAGAAGAGGCACGAACAGGACGGCGGCGACGACGAGGAGGGGGGACAGGAGCGCGATGGTCTGCGGAGCGTCGATCTTGGCGACGCGGCCGGAGGCGGAGGTGCTGGAGGCGGCGAGCATCAGGCCGATCAGCATGGAGCCGGAGTCGCCCATGAAGATCTTCGCGGGCTGGAAGTTGTGCGGGAGGAAGCCGAGGCAGGCGCCGCCGAGGGTGGCGGCGATCAGCGCGGGGGCGTAGTTCTGGACGTCGCCGCCGGTGGATTTGAGCAGGTTGAGCGAGAACGCGAGGGTGGCACCGGCGGAGATCAGGCCGATGCCGGCGGCGAGCCCGTCCAGGCCGTCCACGAAGTTCATGGCGTTGACCATGGTCACCACGAGCAGCACGGTGATCAGGCCGCCCTGGTTCTGGTCGAGCACGAGGATGGTGCCCTTGCCGTCGTCGGCGCCCCAGGGCAGCCAGAACACGTACCACTGCAGGCCGAAGAGGACCAGGATGCCCGCGGAGGTGGTCTGGCCGGCGAGCTTGGTCAGCGAGTCCAGCTCGAACCGGTCGTCCAGCATGCCAATCATGACGATCACCCCGCCGCCGATCAGCACGGCGAGCGGGTCGAAGGTGTAGTCGAACGCCCGGCGCAGCACCGGAAGCTGGTGTGCCAGCAGCATTCCGCCGCACACCCCGAGATACATGGCCAGCCCGCCGAGCCGGGCCATCGGCACCGTGTGCACGTCCCGCTTGCGCGGGTAGGCGACCGCGCCGATCCAGAACGCGAGGCGGCGCACCAGCGGGGTGCTGAGGAAGGTCAGCGACGCGGACGTGAGCACCACCAGGAGAAACTCCCGGATAGGGAGGACGGCTGGTGCGAAGCTGGTGGGGGGCAAGGAGAATCAGCCCCCGGGTCGCGCGACCTCGACGCCGCCGAGCGCCTCGGACACCGCGGCCATGCTCACCGCGCCCTCCCGCAGCATCACCGGCTCGTCGCCGGTGAGGTCGACGATGGTGGACGGCACCGGGTCACCGGACGGCCCGCCGTCGAGGTACACCCGCACCGACTCGCCGAGCTGACCGCGGGCCTCGTCCACGGTCGAGGCCGGCGGCAGCCCGGAGCGGTTCGCGCTGGACACCGCCATCGGCCCGGTCTCCCGCAGCAACTCGATGGCCACCGGGTGCAGCGGCATCCGCACCATCACGGTGCCCTTGGTGCGCCCGAGGTCCCAGGACAGCGACGGCGCGTGGTGCAGCACGAGGGACAGGTCGCCCGGCCAGAACGCCTCGATGAGCCGGCGCGCCTGGTGCGGCACGGACAGCACCAGGCCGTCGATCGTGGACCAGGAGCCGACCAGCACCCCCACCGGCATGTCCGACCCGCGGCCCTTGGCGGCCAGCAGGTCGTGCACCGCGGACAGCGAGAACGCGTCCGCCCCGATGCCGTACACCGTGTCCGTCGGGATCACCACGAGATCCCCGGCCCGCACCGCGCTGGCCGCCGCGGCCAGCCCGTCCTTGCGCTCCCGCGGATGGCCGCAGTCGTACACCGTGCTCAATTGGCTCGCTCCGCTCGCGTGAGCGGGCCATTGACGCTGTGCCCGTTCCCGCCTTCGCTCTTTCCGCTGCTCGGTCGCTGCGCGACCTGCGCGGCTCCTCGGTCCAGGCACCGCCGGCCCGCTCGGAACATCCGGCTCACGGGCAGGACTCTAGACCCCGGGCTTGGTGATCAACGGGGCCAGGGACTCGGCGCGCTGCTGCCAGGCGGGGCGGCGGAAGCGGAGCACGATGAGGTAGAGCATGAGGCCGCCGAGGAGGACGCCGGCGATCACGAGGGCGGTGCTGTTCAGGGCGCCGCCGGCGACGACCGTGGTCAGGCCGAGGGACATGACCAGGACCGCCATGCTGACCGCGACGCCCTCGGGCGACCAGCTGAACCGGCGCGCGGCGGCGACCTCGGCGAGCAGGCGGCGGGCCCCCCGCTGCAGCTCGTCGTCGTCCACGTCGAGGTCGAGGATCCGGCGGGCGGCCTGCTCGCAGAGCCGGAGCTGGTGCTCGCTGGTGATCACCAGCACGTCGTCCCGGGTCCGGCTGCGGCACTGCTCGGCGACCGAGCACCAGGTGCTGGCGACGTAGTAGCGCAGGACCGGGTCGTCCGGCGCCTCGGCGAGCATGCGCTCCAACTCGGGCACGGCGAACGCGGCCCGGCCCTCGGCGACCAGCACCTGGGACTGACCGAGGTGGGCCAGCGGGTCCGCACCGTCGGCGGCCAGGGCGCGCTGGTAGCACTCAGCAGCGAGCTGCCACCGCCCGCGCGCCAGATGGACGTCGCCGAGGCCCACCTGATCGTGTGAATGCTCACGGAGCGCTGCCGCCGCCTGAAAGTTCCGCACCGAGTCGTCCAGCCGGCCGCTGACCAGCGCCGACCTGGCCCGGTCGAAGCGGAACCGGGCCTCGTCCCGCTCGTCCGCGGGCACCTCCGGCACCAGTTGCCACTTCCTGACCACGTCTTGCCACGTTCGAAGCATTGGATCACCCAGGTCGGGAGGCTACTCTCGGTACCGCCCATGTCGGGGGTCACGCGTGTGGAAGTGCCAATGATCGGTCGGTTGGCGGGACTGCGCGGACGGGTCAGTTCGCACTGGCTGGCGTCCGCGATCGCCGGCGCATACCTGCTCGCCAGCGTTGCCCTGGGTATCGCCCTGCTGTCCAACCCGTCACCCGAACAGGCCACCGCCGCCCCGGCCGCGAGCACCCCGAGCCTGTACTTCGACGAGAACAGCCCGCCGCCGTACATCCCCGACATCGCCGACGACTCCCGGCTCGGCCGGACCACCGCCACGACCACCACGAAGCCACGCCCCACCACGACGACCACGGCCGCGCCGCCCTCCGCCCCGGCGCCCATGGGATTCCAGCGGGTGAACGGCCCGGCCGGCGTGAAGACGGTCATCCCGGACGGCTGGCGCCCCACGCGCTCCACCGGCCCGGGCGCGATGCAGGCCGTCGACCCCGGCGGCAGCGGCCGCTACGTCAAGTTCGGCGGCTCGGACGCGCCGGCGCTGACCATCGAGTCGGACCACGTCCGGTACGAGAACGACTACGCGGTGCGCTCCCAGGAGTATCGCCGGCTCGAACTGTCCTCGGCCGTCTACGCCGGACACGCCGCGGTGCGCTGGGAGTTCGAGCACCGCGACGGGACCGGCGTCGCCCACGTGGCCTCGCTCTACTGGCGGGCCGGGGGCAAGGAGTACTTCCTGCTCGCCTCGGCACCCGCCGCGCAGTGGGAGCAGATGAAGCCGATCTACGACGCGATGGTGGCGAACTCGGACCCGTAACAGTGACATTGGCTCGCTCCGCTCGCGGGCGCGGGCCTCTGACGCGGTGTCTTCCCTCGTCGCGTGCTCGGCGCTGGCGCGCCTGCGCGCGCTCCTCAGTCCAGACACCGCCGGCCCGCGCGAGTGCTCAGACCCGGCGGGCGGTGGCGAACCGAGGGCGGCCGGCGAGGTCGGTGTGATCTTCGACGTCGGTCAGCACACTGCGGGCGGCCAGCAGCGCGGGCACTGCTTCGGCATGGGTGTCGTCATGCTCGATGGCAAGGTGGCCGCCTGGCTTGAGGAGCCGGGCAGCGCAGGCGACCACGGTGCGGATGACCGTCAGGCCGTCGGTGCCGGCGAACACCGCGCGGAACGGGTCGTGCTCGCCGACTTCGGGCGGGACCACGGTGCCGACCGGGACGTAGGGAGGGTTGCACAGCACCAGATCCGCGCGTCCGTCCATATCGGACAGCAGGTCGGCGTCGGCAACGTCGCCGGCGTGCAGGTGGATCGGGGTGTCACCGGCGGCGGCGCGGTAGTCGGCGTTGCGCCGGGCCCAGGCGAGCGCCGCGGCGTCCAGCTCGACGGCGTGCACGGTCGCGTCCGGGCGGGCGTTGGCCATCGCCAGGGCCAGCGCGCCGGAGCCGGTGCACAGGTCGACCACGACCGGATTCCGTTTCCCCTCAACGGAAGCGAGGCCGAACGCGAGGAGCAGCTCGGTCTCCGGGCGGGGGACGAACACGCCGGGGCCGACGGCCACGGTGATCGCGCCCATGGCGGCGCAGCCGGTCAGGTGCTGCAGCGGCACGCGTTTCGCCCGCTGCGCCACCAGGCGGCCGATCGCGTCCACCACCGGCGGGTCGACCAGCGGCACCATCGCAAGTTTCAACCGCTCCACGCCGAGCACGTGCGCGGCCAGCAGCTCGGCGTCGACGCGCGGGCTGGGAACCCCGGCGCCGGCGAGGATGCGCTCGGCTTCCAGGATGGCCACCCGCAGCGGCTGCCGGTTGCCGCTCATGCCGTCCCGCCGGGGAATGAACGTGACGTTGCTCGCCCTCCAGGGCACGAACGTGACGTTGCTTTCCCGTTCACGAGCCTGTGTGCACGCCGAGGCGTTCGGCGCGGTCGGCCTCGGCGAGGGCGTCGAGCACGCCGTCGAGGTCGCCGTCCATCACCTGGTCGAGGTTGTACGCCTTGTAGTTGACCCGGTGGTCGGCGATCCGGTTCTCCGGGAAGTTGTAGGTGCGCACCCGCTCGGAGCGGTCGACCGTGCGGACCTGGCTGCGCCGGGCGTCGGCGGCCTGCTTGGCGGCCTCCTCCTCGGCGGCGGCCAGCAGCCGGACGCGCAGCACCTCCATGGCGCGCGCCTTGTTCTGCAGCTGGGAGCGCTCGTTCTGGCACGACACCACGATGCCGGTGGGCAGGTGGGTGATCCGCACGGCGGAGTCGGTGGTGTTGACGCTCTGGCCGCCCTTGCCCGAGGACCGGTACACGTCGACGCGCAGGTCCTTCTCGTCGATCTCCACGGTGCTGGCCTCGTCGGAGAGGTCCGGGTAGACCAGCACGCCGGCCGCCGAGGTGTGGATGCGGCCCTGCGACTCGGTGACCGGCACCCGCTGCACCCGGTGCACGCCGCCCTCGAACTTCAGCCGCGCCCACACGCCGTCCGGGCCGTCGCCCCGGCCCTTGATCGCGACCGTGGCCTCCTTGTAGCCGCCCAGATCGGACTCGGTGCCGTCGAGCACCTCCGCCTTCCAGCCGTGCCGCTCGGCGTAGCGCAGGTACATGCGCAGCAGGTCGCCGGCGAACAGCGCCGACTCCTCGCCGCCCTCCCCCGACTTGATCTCCATGAGCAGGTCGTTGCCGTCGTGCGGGTCGCGCGGGGCGAGCAGCTCGGCGAGCTTCTCCTCCAGCTCGGGAATCCGCTTGGCGAGTGCCTCCGCCTCGGCCGCGAACGAATCGTCCTCTTTGGACAGTTCGGCGGCCGCGGCCTGGTCGCCGCGCGCGGATTCCAGCTCCCGCAACGTTTTCACGATCGGGGTCAGCTCGGCGTAGCGCCGGCCGAGCTTGCGGGCCCGGTTCTGGTCGGCGTGCACGGCCGGGTCGGCGAGCGCCTGCTCCAACTCGCCGTACTCGGTGAGCAACTCGCTCAGCGTCGAGGAGTCCACGTCGCCACCTCCTTCTCCGACCTGCGGACACGACAACGGCGCCCACCCATCCGCGGGTAGGCGCCGTGTGCGTAGCTATTGCTTCTTCTGCCGCTTTCCGTAGCGCGCCTCGAAGCGCGCCACCCGGCCACCGGTGTCGAGGATCTTCTGCTTGCCCGTGTAGAACGGGTGGCAGTTCGAGCAGACCTCGACGTGGATGTTGCCGGACGCCTTGGTGCTGCGGGTGGTGAACGTGTTGCCGCAGCTGCAGACGACCTCGGTCGCGACGTAGTCAGGGTGAATACCTGTCTTCACGGATCTTGTCCTTTCCTGGCGGCCGCCGGGTCCCCGGTAGGTCACGGGGTGAACCGGTGCCGGACTCGACCTCACAGTGTGCCAGATGCTGGAACGTCCGTGCTGGGCCGGGTATTCCTGATCAACCGGTAACCGGTTGACTACCGTTCGTCGCACGAAGGCGGCCACCGAGCGCAACACTCCGAGCGCTCACCGATATCAACGAGCGACTCCCGGGTAGCTCCGCACACTTGGCCACGTGTCCTTCGGTGCGCACCGGCCGATGTCCGTCCTGACCTGGCTGGCCACCCCGGTGCTGTTCACAGCCTCCGTCCTCGGACTGATCGGCCTGGGCGGCATGCTTCTCGACGCCGACTGGCGGGTGGCCCTCTCCAGCGCCCTGTTCGGCCCCGCGGCCGCGGTCACGGTGCTGCTCGCGGGCTTCGTCGAGTGGCGGACCGTCCGGTGCCGCTGGTGCCTCGGGCTCGGCTATCCGGCGGTGGTGTTCGTCGCCGGGCTGCTGCTGGGGGATGTCACGCTGTCGTCGCCGGTGGCCTTAGCCCTCGGCATCCCCGCGTTGACCGTGTTGGGCGTGCTGATGCGGCGGGAGCGGAACCGGGTCATTCCGATCGCGTGACATGCCATGAAGGCCGCCTTCGAGACGTTGAACGTCTCGAAGGCGGCCTTCATGGCATTCCTCAGCTAGTCGTCGTTCATGGATGGGGTGGTCTTGGCCACCTGCATCAGGAACTCGATGTTGGTGCGGGTCTTGCGCAGCCGGTCGAGCAGGAGCTCGATGGCGGCCTGGCTGTCCAGGGCGTGCAGGACGCGGCGGAGCTTCACCGTCACCGCGAGCTCGTCGGGCGACAGCAGCAACTCCTCCTTGCGGGTGCCGGAGGGGTCGACGTCGACCGCGGGGAAGATGCGCTTGTCGGCGATCTTGCGGTCGAGCTTCAGCTCGGCGTTGCCGGTGCCCTTGAACTCCTCGAAGATGACCATGTCGCCGGCGGAGCCGGTCTCGACCAGCGCGGTGGCGAAGATGGTCAGCGAGCCGCCGCCCTCGATGTTGCGGGCCGCGCCGAGGAAGCGCTTGGGCGGGAACAGCGCCGTCGAGTCGACACCACCGGACAGGATCCGGCCGGACGCCGGGGCCGCGAGGTTGTACGCGCGGCCGAGGCGGGTGATCGAGTCGAGCAGCACGACCACGTCGTGGCCCATCTCGACGAGGCGTTTGGCGCGCTCGATGGACAGCTCCGCGACCGTGGTGTGGTCACCCGGCGGGCGGTCGAAGGTCGAGGCGATGACCTCGCCCTTCACCGACCGCTGCATGTCGGTGACCTCCTCCGGCCGCTCGTCGACCAGCACGACCATAAGATAGGTCTCGGGGTTGTTCGTGGTGATCGCGTTCGCGATGGCCTGCAGCACGGACGTCTTGCCGGCCTTCGGCGGCGACACGATCAGCGCGCGCTGCCCCTTGCCGACCGGCATCACCAGGTCGATGACCCGGGTGGTCAGCACGTGCGGCTCGGTCTCCAGGCGCAGCCGCTCGTTCGGGTAGAGCGGGGTCAGCTTGGTGAACTCCGGACGGCTGCGGGCCGCCTCGGGGTCCAGGCCGTTGATGGTCTCCACGCGCACCAGCGGGTTGAACTTCTGCCGCTGCTGCTCGCCCTCGCGCGGCTGGCGGACCAGGCCGGTGATCGCGTCACCGCGGCGCAGGCCGTACTTGCGCACCAGGGAAAGCGAGACGTACACGTCGTTCGGCCCGGCGAGGTAGCCGGAGGTGCGCACGAACGCGTAGTTCTCCAGCACGTCCAGCACGCCCGCGACCGGCAGCAGCACGTCGTCCTCGCGGACCTCGGTGTCGTTGTTGCCGCCACCGCCCTCGGGACGCCCGCCGCTCCCGCCGCGGCGCCGCCGGTCGCGGAACCGCCGGCCGCGGCGACCGCCGCGGTCGTCGTCGTCATCGTCCGGACCGCTCTGGTTGTTGCCCTGCTGGCGCGAGGACTGCTGGCGGTCACGGTCGCGGTCACCGCGGTCGCGGTCACCACCACGGTCGCGATCACCACCACGGTCGCGATCACCGCGGTCCCGGTCGCCCTGCCGGTCCCGGTCGCCCTGGGGACGGTCGGACTGCGGCCGTTCGTCGGTGCGAACCCGGCCCTCGTCGGTGCGAACCCGGCCCTCGTCGCCGGAGGCGGAGGGGCGCTGCTCGCCCGCGGCGGGACTGCCCGCCGGCCGGCTGGCGCCACGCCGGCGCCGGCTGCCTTCGCGGCGGCCGCCGCCCTCGGTCTCGGTCTGCTCACCGGTCTCGGCTGGGGTGCTCGCTTCGGCCTTCACCTCGGCTGGCCGCTCCTCCTTGGCGGGAGCGGGGCGCCCGCGGTCCTCGATGCCGCCCAGCGGCAAGGTCTCGGCCGGCGCGGCGGAGGAGTTGCCCTGCCGCTCCTTGATGGCCGCGATCAGGTCACCCTTGCGCATGCCACCGGTGCCGGTGATACCGAGCTGGCCGGCCAGCTCGCGAAGCTCGGCGAGAACCATGCCGGTCAGGCCGGTGCGGCGGCGCGTCGTGCCGCCGTTGGCACCCGCGGTCTGCGCCTTCTCCGCGTTCTCGGTTCGAGGCGTGGGAGCCTCGGTAGGCGACGCGGCCCGGGCTTCGGCCGTATCGCTGCTCAGCAGATCAGTGTTGCTCACCAATGTCCTTCCTAACCGGTCCTCGCCTCCAACGCGGACCAGCGGACCCGCCGCCCGTCGGAACGCGAGACGGCGTATTCCCCGCTGCCGGCTGACCTTCGCCGCAACCTCGGCCACCTGGCGGGCCATGCGGACGACTTGATCGCCAACGCGGAGTATCTCGGCCACCACCTCATCGGGAACCTGGCAGCTATCGACTCCGGCCTGACAGGCCGAGCCGACATCTTGCACAGTAGATGCGACCCGGAAAGAACTCCCCGGGAACTGCACCGGCGCCCGCGCGCGCGGTGACTGAACGCCCACGAGGGTAGACGTACCTCACTCAACGTGCAACAACCGGGTCCCCCGGCGTGGCACAACAGTGACAACCTCGCCAACCTCGGAATTGTTCCCCGCGGCCAGCCATCGGCTTCCCCACATGGCCCGCCGGCAAACCCGCGGAGCTCACCGTGACGTGGGCCACGCCGCACCGTCCACACCCGACACAGTGCTTGTTCAGCGGCTGTTCAGCCCGCGAGCGAGCTTGCGAGCGAGCCATCAGGCACTGTCGAGTCCGCGTCAAGGTTGGCAGACTTCCTCGGCGTGCTCAGGTTGGCGCTCTGGAACGCGGCGTACGTGCGGCTGGTGCGGTCGTCGTTCGCGACGGTGCCGTTCTACCGGGAGCACTGGGCGCTCCGCGGGCGCACCGATCCGATCCTGGTATCGGGAAAGGTGGGCGTGAACGGCGGCGCCGTGCCGGCCGAGATGCTGGCCGGACGGCTCGGCGACCTGGTGCCGCTGAAGGGCGGACCGAACACGGTGGAGCCGTTGCGGGACAACGGGCCCGATGTCCTGACCGACGAGTTGCTGGGCGTGCTGGCCAGACGCCGGGACTGCGGGCACTGGCACGTGGACTGGACCACCGTGTACGTCCGGAGCACCTCGGCCGGGCTGGCTTTCTCACTGCTGCGCCAGCGCTCGCCGCGGTTTGTCGACGTGCTGCCGGCCGGTGGATTACCCGGCCAGGTGGGGTGGTGCCGTGGGCCGGTGTTGCTGACATGAGCGTCGAGGTGCTGGATCCGCGGCGCGATCCGGAGCCGGCGTACTGGGGTGCGCTGCGGCGGCGGGCGGGGCTGCGGGCGGACTGGGCCTGGCCGGTGCTCGCCGCCCAGGCGTGGGGCACGCGGGGGCGGCTGCTGGTGAGCGTGCTGCACGGGTCCGGTGGGCCGGTCGGGGTGGTGGCGGCGACCTGGGCCGGGCTGCCGGCGCGGCGGCACTCGTTCGCCGGGGTGCGGGGCGGGCCGTGGGTCGGCGGGCTGCACGTGCGCTCGCCGGGGAACCAGTCGCACCCGGGTTGGTGGTGCGCCGAGGGGCTCGGCCTGCGGGAACTCGTGGCGGAGTACGCCACGGGGATGCGGCGGGAGCTGGGCCGGCGGTGCGTGGGGATGCTGCTGCGGCAGGTGGGCGATGCGGACCTGGCGGAGCTTGGCCGGCCACGGGTGGCGCGGCCGACCGAGCCGGTGTGGGTGCTGGACACCGCGGGCTGGCGGGACCGGGAAGACTGGTTTCGGGCGCTGCGGCGCAGCCGCCGGAGCAACCTGCGGGCGGTGCTGCGGCTGGCCGACGCGGACGTGCGGACCTGGGTCGGCGGTGGCCCGGACCCGGCGCGGGTGGCGGAGTTGCTGCGGCACAACGACGGCAAGTACGGCGGCCGATGGGTGCCGCCGGCGCCACAGCTCACGGGCTACGTCGGCGCGCTGATCGGCCAGCCGGACGTGGCGACCACGACCTATACCGACCGGCGCAGCGGGCAGCTGCTCGGAGTGGGGATCATCCTGGACCACCCGGAGTGGCCGGTCGGGCGGACCTGGGCGGGGGTGCCCGGGGCGCGGTACCTCTACTTCCACAACTACATCTCGATGGTCGACTACGCGGTGGCCGGCCGGAAGCCCGGCCTGGTGCTGGGTAAGGGAAAGGCCGAGGTGAAGAGCACGCTCGGAGCCCGGCCGGTCACGCAGCTCGCGGTCGCCCTGCCCAGCTGGTGACCGGTTCCGGCCGGGTGCGCAGGTAGAGCAGGCCGGACTTCGCGGCGAGCCCGGTCACCAGGGCGAGCAGCGCGCCGACCGCGTGCAGCACCGGGATCGCCGCCACCGCGGCCACCGCGGTGGTGGCCAGGCCCAGCAGGGACGCCGACGAGGTGACGGTGAGCGCCGCGCCGTTGGTGTTCTCCAGCAGGTTCACCGCGTAGAGCACCGCGCAGAACACGGTCATCTCCACCGCGACGGCCGTGCCGAGGGCGAGGCGGCTGGCGCCGACCGCGGCCAGACCGTCGACATTGGATAGTCCGGCGGCGAGCACACCGGCGAGGGCCAGCGCGACGGCACCGCCGGTGACGGCCGCGGCCCACCCGGCGACCCGGCCGGCCCGGCGCCGCCCGGCCTCCCCGCCGAGACCGCGCAACCGCAGCGAGGTCACCGGCTGGCGCAGGCGCAGCAGCAGCAGGCACAGCCCGCAGAGCGCGCCGGAGACCAGCAGCGCCAGGTACAGCGCGGCGCTGTCGGCCGGGCGGCCGGCGAACGCGATCACCAGGTACAGCACCGAACCCGAGCACGAGTCGGCCACATCGGACAGTCCGAGCAGCAGCACTCTCCGATTCAGCAGGCCGCCCAGCCGGCGCCGGGGCCGCGGGGACCGGCCGCGCAGCGCGGGGATCCCCAGCGCGAGCACGAAGCAGTCCAGCAGCACGCCGGCGATCAGGGTGAGCAGGTAGGCGTAGGGCCGCAGCAGGCCGGCGACGGCCAGCCCGGAGGCGATCACCACCCAGCCGGCCAGGGCCAGGAACGCGGCGCTGTCCCGGCCCGGGCGGCCGTCCATGCGGTGCAGCGTGGCCAGCACCGACAGCAGCCCCTGGCCGGCCGCCCAGACCGCGGCGGCGGCGTACAGCGCGGGCGTTTCGCCCAGCGGGGCAAGGAGAAGCGCGACCGCGGCGGTCACCGCGAGCGGGACGGCGGCGCGGGCGAGCAGCATCCGGGTGATCCGGCCGGTGGTCAGGCGGGTACGCGGCAGGACGGTCAGCGCCGCCTTCTCCATCGCGGTGACCAGCAGCACCAGCCAGAAGAACGTGCCGATGGCGGCGGCGTACCGGCCGAACTCGTCCACGCCCCACACCGGGAGCAGGGCGACCATGGCGAACTGGACGGCGGCCCGGGCGGCGCCGCGGCCGGCGATGATCCGCAGCGCGGCGGCCCGGACGGGAGCGGTCAAAGCCGGGGTGCGGTCGTGGCTGGTTCGGGTTCGGGGACGGGCTCCTCCGCCGCGGCGACCGGGCGGCGCGGAACGAGCCGGCGCCAGAACCGGTCGGGCAGGGCGAGCACCAGCGCCGCGATGAACACGTGCACCGCGATGAACACGAACGCCTCGTTCTTCGTCAGCGGGCGCCCGACGAACACGGTCATGTGGTCGGCCCAGGTCCACACCTGCGGGATGGGTGTCCACTCGGGATCGGTGTGGTTGTTGACGGTCAGGTAGGCCAGATCCTCCACACCGGACAGTTGCAGCAGGAGCATGGCGTAGCCGAGGCGGCGGGACATGCCAGGTGCGCCGCCGCCCAGCCGGTAGGCCAGCACCAGCGCGAGGATCAGGAACGGGGTGAGGGTGAGCAGCAGGTAGTAGATGCTGTTGCCGTTGCCCGACTCGAAGAACACCCGCGGCACGAAGTAGCCGAAGTAGACCAGGAAGCTGACCGGAATCGCCGCCAGCGCGACCCGGCGACGGGCCCGTTGGGACAGCCGCAGCCGCGCGATCGCCTCGACGGCCAGCACGAACGGCACCAGCTTCACCAGCAGCACGCCCAGGTTCGGGATGTGTTTCTCGTGCGGCATGCCGAACCAGACACCCGCGGCGGCGGCGAGCGCGGCGGCGGCCAGCACCGTGAACGCCAGATGTCCCCGCGGGCCGGTTCGCACTTCGCTCATGTCGACTCCCCTGGTTTCCCGCGGCGATCTCCGACTGGGCATCCTATGGGGATTGGGCAATGGCAGGTTAGGCGTAAGCGACGAATGCGTTCTGGGCCGTACGGAGTAACGCAAGGCCCTACTTTACGAGCCTTCCGTGTGGGGTTGGTCGTTGTTAGAGTCCGAGCACCTGCCGGGAAGGGATCAGTCCATGAAGGAACCCGTCTTAGTCACCGGGGTCGCCGGGTTCCTGGGTAGCCACGTCGCGGACGAGCTGCTGGCCGCCGGTTTCGAGGTCCGCGGCATCGACAATATGCTGGACGGGTTCAAGGAGAACATTCCGCGCGGTGTGAGTTTCCGCGAGGCCGACTGCCGAAGAATCGACGAGTACCTCGACCTGCTGCGCGGCGTGGGAATCGTATTCCATTGTGCCGCGGCGCCGTACGAGGGGCTGTCGGTATTCGCCCCGTTCCTCGTGCACGAGCACACCACGAGCGCCACGGTGGCCCTGCTCTCCGCGGCGGTGCGCAGCGGCGTGCGCCGGTTCGTGCACTGCTCCTCGATGTCCCGGTACGGCAACCTGGTGCCACCGTTCACCGAGGACCAGACGCCGCAACCGCTGACGCCGTACGGGATCGCGAAGTACGCCGCCGACCTCCAGGTGGCGGCCATCGCCGGGGTGCACGGGATGGAGCACAACATCGCCGTCCCGCACAACATCATCGGCCCGCGGCAGCGCTTCGACGACCCGTACCGCAACGTGGCCGCGATCATGATCAACCGGGTGCTGCGCGGGCTGCCACCGGTGATCTACGGTGACGGCAGCCAGCTGCGCTGCTTCAGCTTCGTGTCGGATGTGGTGTCCTGCCTGACAAAGCTCGGCACCGACCCGGAGGTGTGCGGGGAGATCGTCAACGTCGGGCCGGACGAGGGCGAGGTGACCGTGCTGCGGCTGGCCGAGCTGATCTGCGAGATCACCGGAATGCCGTTCGACCCGATCTTCGTGGCGGCCCGGCCGCTCGAGGTGCACCACGCCACCTGCAGCTCGGACAAGGCGCGGCGGTTGCTCGGCTACCGCACGAAAGTCGGGCTGCGCGAGGGTCTCACCGGGATGGTCGAGTGGATCGCCCGGATGGGACCACGCGAGTTCGACTACAACCTGGAGCTGGAGATCGTCACCGAGCGGACCCCGGCGACCTGGACCAGGCGCCTGATATGACCGGGCTGACCGCGATCCTGGCCTGCTACAACGAGGGCGCGCAGGTGGAGGTCGCACACCGGGAGGTCTGCGCGGCGCTCGGCTCGATCGAGGATCTGGAGCTGCTGTTCGTGGACGACGGCAGCGCGGACGACACGCTGGAGCGGCTGAAGCGGCTGGCGGCCTCGGATCCGCGGGTGCACTACATCTCCTTCGCCCGGAACTTCGGGCTGATGGCGGCGATCACCGCGGGCTTCCGGTACGCCGCCGAGCCGTGGTGCGTGCAGCTCGACGCGGACCTCCAGTTTCCGGCCGCGGAGACCTGGCGGTTGCTGGAGGCTGCCGAGCGCGGCTACGACGTGGTGTTCGGGATCCGGCGGGAGCGCCGGGACTCCTGGCTGCGCCGGGCCGGGGCGGCCGGAACCCATTGGGTGGCACGGCATTGGCTGCGCATCGAGGTGCCGCAGGGAGCGAGCTCGTTCCGGGTGGTGCGCACCGCGGTGGCCCGCACGATCGTGAACCTGCCCACCGCCAACTCGCACTTCGTGGCCAAGGCGCCGGAGATCGGGGCGCGGTACACCTGCGTCCCGGTTGACCATGCCCCACGCTCGGCCGGGCGCTCGAAGTTCCGCCTGGGGCGCCTGGCCGGCGACGCCTTCGAGCTCCTGTTCGGATTCTCCTGGCGGCCGCTCAACGTGATGTACCTTCTCGCCACGCTGGCCGCCGTGTTCGCCGCGATGCTGGCCCTGTTGGGTTTCCTTGGCGTGGCAACGGTTCCCGTCCTGGCGACGGGCAGTGTGCTGATGTCCGGGGTATCCGTGGCGTGCCTTGCCGTAGTAGCACGGTATCTGCACCGGCGGATGCTGGACGCGCGGCCACGGCGGTTGTACTACGTGCGGGAGGCGAACATCCCGATCGCGCCGGAGGATCTGCTCGACGGCGGCGAATCCATGATCGGCCCGCCGCGGCGGACGGCGTCGCTCGAGGTGGTGTCGTGAGCGAGGCGCCGCTACTCGTGCTGGGGGCCGGCGAGGAGCAGGTGGCGATCTACCAGGAGGCGCGGCGGCGTGGGTTGCCGACGGTCGGCGTGGACATGCGGGCGGACCGGCCGGGTATCGCCCTGGCCGACGAGTTCCTGCAAATCTCCACGACGGATCACCACGCGATCGCGGAGGCCTTGCGGGGCAGGCGGATCGCGGGCGTGGTGTCGACGGCGGCCGACACCTGCCTGGCGTCCTGGCACGAGCTGAGTACGGAACTCGGTGCGCCCTGGCGGTTTCCGGCTGCGGCGGTACGGGTTTCCACGGACAAGGCGGAGTTCCACCAGCTGGCGGCGGCGTCGGGTATTCCGTCTTACCGGTGGGTGCAGTCGGACGATCTCAGCGCCGTCGCGGCGACGGCGCACTCGTTCCGGTTCCCCATCGTGTTCAAACCGGCCGACGCCTCCGGCGGCCGGGGCGTGCACCGCGCCGACTCTCCGTCTGAAGTGGACGCCGCGCTCCAGTACGCAGCGCGGCACTCGCCGCGGGGACAGGTGATCGCGGAGGAGGTGCTGGCCGGGCGCAACATCACAGTCAACGTGTTCCTGTGCGGCGGGGAGCTGGCCCTGTCGCTGATCACCGAGAAGCACACGCTGCCCGGGCCGGGTTTCCTGATCGGCGGCCATACCGGGCCGGCGGAGCTCGACGAGGTCACCGAGAAGGCCCTGCTGGACGACGCGCACCAGCTGTGCCTGGCGTTCGACCTCGTTGACGGGCCGGCGAACTTCGACGTGATCCTGGCCGAGGACGGCACCCGGTACGTGCTCGAGGTCGGCGCCCGGATGTCCGGCAACGGGTTCCCGTCGATGGTGCTCGCGGTGTCCGAAGTGGACTGGATGGCGGCGTTGGTGGATCTGGCCACCGGTGGTCCCCATCCACCGATGCCCAGCCGGTCCCGGCCGGTGCGGCTGCACGTGCTCACCTCCCCGCTGCCGGGCCCGGGGTCGGTGGTGGCCGTCGGCGGGCTCGAGCGGGTCTCGGCACTGCCCGGTGTGGCGGCGGTCGAGGTCTTTGTCGCGCCGGGCGACACGGTGCAGCCGTTCACCGAGGCCGGCCGCAAGCTCGGCTGGATCGTGGTCGGCGCGGACCGGCACGACCAGCTCGAACCCCGGCTCGCCGCGGCCGTGCGCGAGCTGGGCCTCGTGATCGTGCCGAGCTGAGGGGGCGTCCGTGTTCGTGCGGCGGATCGCGGTGGTCGGCACGGGTTACGTGGGCCTCACGACGGGCGCGTGCCTGGCCTCCTTGGGGCACCGCGTGGTCTGCGCGGATGTCGATGCCGACAAGGTGAAGCGGCTGGACGCCGGTGAGGTGGACATCCTCGAACCCGGCCTGGCGGAACTGGTGCGTGAGGGGCTCGCCGCCGCGCGACTGTCCTTTGTGGTCAGTGTGACCGAGGCGGTCAGGGGTGCCGAGGTCGTGTTCCTGTGCCTGCCGACCCCGATGGGCGTGGCCGGCGTCGCCGACCTCACCGCGGTCGAGTCGGTCGTCGAGGAGATCCGCGACCTGCTCGCCCCGGACAGCGTTCTGGTGAACAAGTCAACGGTTCCGGTCGGCACGGCCGCGCGGACCGCGGAGTTGTTGCGGCGCCCCGATATCGCGGTGGTGAGCAACCCGGAGTTCCTCCGCGAGGGCAGCGCCGTGCGCGACTTCCTGCACCCGGACCGGATCGTCGTGGGGTGCGACGTCAAGGATGCGGCGGAGCGGGTCGCCACTCTGTATGCCCGGTTGGGTGCGGCGACCGTACTCACCGACGCCGCGTCGGCCGAGCTGGTGAAGTACGCCGCGAACTGCTTCCTGGCCATGAAGCTGTCCTACGTCAACGCGCTGGCCGAGCTGTGCGACCGGGTGGGCGCCGACGTCGGCGCCGTCACCGAGGGCATGGGTTACGACCGCCGGATCGGCCAGGCCTTCCTGTCGCCCGGGCCCGGTTGGGGCGGTTCCTGCCTGCCCAAGGACACCGCCGCCATGCTCCAGCTCGCCGACGCGGTGGACTTCGAGTTCCGGTTGGTGCGCGCCACCATCGACACCAACACCCGGCAGCGCGTGCGGATGGTGGAGAAGATCCGCCTGGCCGTCACCGGCCGCCGCGACGGTTCCTTGTCCCACGCCCGACTGACGCTTCTCGGCCTGACCTTCAAGGCCGGCACCGACGACCTCCGCGACTCCCCGGCCCTCGCCGTCGCCGCGCTGCTCCGCCAGGCCGGCGCGGACGTCGTCGGCCACGACCCCGCCCTGTCAGAGAATGTCGACGGCATCGAGCTGATCGCCGACCCCTATCAGGCCGCCACCGGCGCCGACGCGCTCGTGATCCTCACCGAGTGGCCCGAGTTCCGCACGCTTGACTGGCCCCGCATAGCGACTTTGCTCCGCGAGCCGATTGTGGTCGACACCCGAAACCTCCTTGACCCCCAAACCCTCCGCCGCGCCGGAATCATTTACACCAGCCTCGGCCGCCCCTGAAACCCTTCGCCACAAACGCCCTGAAGGCGGCCTTCGCGACGTTGAGCGTCCCGAAGGCCGCCTTCAGGGCATCATCTAGGCACGCTCGATCGTGACGCCGGTGCGGTCGATGGGGAGGTGGTGCGGGGTGAAGCCGGTGAGGTCGACGCCGGCGAGGGTGCCGTCCACGGTGAACACCAGCACGCTGGGGCCGGCGCCGGACACCGTGGCGGGGTAGGACTCCGCGCGCAGGGCCCGGACCAGGCGGAGCGTGGCCGGGTAAGCGGGCTCGCGGTAGCTCTGATGCAGACGATCTTCCGTGGCGGGGAGCAGGAGGTCGGGCCGGTGGGTCATGGCCTGGACCACGAGGGCGCAGCGGGCGGCGTTGAAGGCGGCGTCGATGTGTGGGACGTGGCCGGGGAGCAGGCCGCGGGTCGTCGCGGTGGTGGAGTGCTCGGCGGGGATGAGCATGACCGGGTGCAGCTTGGGGTTCGGGTCGAGGTGCAATACGTGGAAGCGGTCGTCGCGCCAGACCAGGCAGAGACCGCCGAGGAGGCTGGGCGCGACGTTGTCGGCGTGGCCCTCGAGTTCGGCCGCGAGTTGGAGGGCGTCGTCGCCGAGTTTGCGGCCGGCGAGGCCGTGCGCGGCGGCGATGCCGGCGACGATGGCGGCGGCCGACGAGCCGAGGCCGCGCTCCTGCGGGATCGCGTTGTGGCAGTGGATCGTGAGGCCGGGCGGGGTGAAGCCAAGGTGGCGGCTGGCGGCGCGGAACGCCCGGACGAGGAGGTGGGACTCGTCGCGGGGGACCGAGCCGGCGCCCTCACCCGTCACCTCGACGGTGAGCCCGCCGGAGGTGACGTCGATGTCGATCACGTCGTACAGTGCGAGCGCCAGGCCGAGCGCGTCGAAACCGGGGCCCAGATTGGCGGACGAGGCCGGGACGCGAACCCGTACACTCACGCGAGTTCCAGCGCGTGGGCGACTGCGCCCGGGTCGACGGGCACCGGCTCGACCTCGATCATGCCCTGGAGCGCGGTCTCCGGGTCCTTGAGGCCGTGGCCGGTGACGGTGCAGACGACGAGCGAGCCGGTGGGCAGGCGGCCGTCCTCGGCGGCGCGGAGCATGCCGGCCACCCCGGTGGCCGAGGCGGGCTCGACGAACACGGCCTCGCGGCTGGCGAGGAGCTTGTAGGCGGCCAGGATCTGGTCATCGGTGAGTGCGTCGAACAGGCCGCCGGACTCGTCCCGGGCGGTGACCGCGCCGGTCCACGAGGCGGGGTTGCCGATACGGATCGCCGTCGCGATGGTCTCCGGGTGGGCCACCGGCTCGCCGTGGATCAGCGGCGCGGCGCCGGCCGCCTGGAAGCCGAACATCCGGGGCAGCGCGGAGATGAGGCCGTCCTTGGCGTACTCGCGGTAGCCCTGCCAGTAGGCGGTGATGTTGCCGGCGTTGCCGACCGGCAGGCAGTGCACATCCGGCGCGCGGCCCAGCACGTCGCAGATCTCCCAGGCGGCGCTGCGCTGGCCGATGAGGCGCACCGGGTTCACCGAGTTGACCAGCTCGATCGGGTACTCGGCGGCGGTTTTCGCGGCCAGTTCCAGGCAGTCGTCGAAACCGCCGTCGATCTGCAGGATGCGCGCGCCGTGCATGACCGCCTGGGCGAGCTTGCCCAGCGCGATCTTGCCGCGGGGCACCAGCACCGCGCAGGTCAGGCCGGCGCGCGCGGCGTAGGCCGAGGCGGACGCCGAGGTGTTGCCGGTGGACGCGCAGATGACCGCGCTCATCCCGTTGGCCAGCGCGTGGCTGATCGCCACGGTCATGCCGCGGTCCTTGAACGAGCCGGTCGGGTTGCCGCCCTCGACCTTGAGCAGCACCCGGCAGCCGGTGAGCTCGGACAGGTGCGGCGCCTCCAGCAGCGGCGTGCCACCCTCGTGCAAGGTCACGATCCTTGCGTTGTCCGGCAAGGGAATCCGGTCGGGATATGCCTTGATCACGCCCGGCCAAGAGTTCACAGGTCCTCGCCCTCCACCCGCATCACGCTGACCACGTCCCGAACCACCGGCATGCCGGCGATCTTGTCCACTGTGGACCGAAGCGCCGCGTCCGGCGCGGAGTGCGTCACGATCACCAGGCTGGCCTCGTCCCCGCGACCTTCCTGGCGGACCGCGGCGATGCTGACGTCGTGCATGGCGAACACCGAGGCCACGGTGGACAGCACGCCGGCCCGGTCGGCGACGTCGAGACTCACGTGGTACCGCGTGCTGGCCATGGAGATCGGCCGCACCGGCAGCGCCGCGTACGCCGACTCACCGGGACCGCGCCCGCCGGCCACCCGGTTCCGTGCCACCGCGACGAGATCACCGAGCACCGCGCTCGCGGTGGGCGCCCCGCCGGCACCCTGGCCGTAGAACATGAGCTGGCCGGCCGCGTCCGCCTCGACGAACACCGCGTTGAACGCGCCGCTGACGCTGGCCAGCGGGTGACCGCGGGGGATCATCGCCGGGTGCACCCGGACGGTCACCGACTCCTGGTTGTCCCCGGTGTTGCGCTCGCAGATGGCCAGCAGCTTGATCGTGCGGCCAAGCGTCCTCGCCGCCGCGATGTCCGCCGCGGTCACCGCGGAGATCCCCTCGCGGTACACGTCGGCCGCCGTCACCCGGGTGTGGAACGCAAGGGAGGCAAGGATTGCAGCCTTGGACGCGGCGTCGTAGCCGTCCACGTCCGCGGTCGGGTCGGCCTCCGCGTAGCCGAGCCGGCTCGCCTCCTCCAGCGCCTCCGCGTAGCCGGAGCCGGTCTCGTCCATGGCGGACAGGATGTAGTTGGTGGTGCCGTTGACAATGCCCATGACCCGGCTGATCCGGTCCCCGGCGAGGGATTCGCGCAGCGGCCGCAGCAGGGGGATCGCCCCGGCCACCGCGGCCTCGAAGTACAGATCAGCGCCAGATTCGTCAGCCGCGGCAAACAACTCGGCGGCGTGCTCAGCCAGCAGCGCCTTGTTCGCGGTGACAACGGACTTGCCGGTACGCAAGGCCGCCAGCAACAGCGTCCGCGCCGGCTCGATCCCCCCGATCACCTCAACGACAAGATCCACATCAGACGCCACGAGCGCCATAGCGTCGGCCGTCAACAGCGCGGCGGGAACATCCGGGTGCTTGTTGGGGCGTCGAACCGCGATCCCGGCGAGGCTGACGGGTGCGCCGATCCGGGCGGCCAGGTCAGCGGACTGGTCAGCCAGCAGCCGGGCCACCTGTGTGCCGACCGTGCCGCAGCCGAGGAGTGCGACTTTCAGCGGGGTGCTCATTGGGGGGCCTCCAATGCCATGAATGCCACATATGGGGCGCTCAGTGACCTGAATGTGGCATTCATGGCATTTCCAACCGGAACAGATCGTCGTCCGTCTCCCGACGCAGCAGCAACCTCGCCGCCCCGTCCCGCACGGCCACCACCGCCGGGCGCGGCAACCTGTTGTAGCCACTGGACATCGCGTAGCAGTACGCCCCGGTGGCGGCCACCGCGAGCAGGTCGCCGGGCGCCAGGTTCTCCGGCAGCCAGCAGTCCCGCACCACCACGTCGCCGGACTCGCAGTGCTTGCCGACCACCCGGCAGAGCGTCGCGTCCGTGCCGCGCTCCCCCTCGCCCGCCGACCGCGACACCAGGCGGCAGTCGTAGATCGCGTCGTACAGCGCGGTGCGGACATTGTCGCTCATCCCGCCGTCCACGCTCACGTAACGCCGGCCGTGGCCGTGCCCGAGCGCGACATCCTTGATCGTGCCGACCTCGTAGAGCGTCACCGTGCCCGGGCCGACGATGGCCCGCCCCGGCTCGACCGCGATCCTCGGCACCGGCAGGCCCGCCTGTTCGCACTCCTTGGCCACGATCGCGCGCAGCTGGTCGGCGAGCCAGGCCGGCGGCGGCGGGTCGTCCTCGGCGGTGTAGGCGATCCCGAGCCCGCCACCGAGGTCCACAGTGGACAGATCGGCGAGCTTGTCCGCGCCGTGCTCGTCCCGCAGCGCCGCCAGCAGGCCGATTACCCGGTGCGCGGCCACCTCGAACCCGTCCACGTCGAAGATCTGCGAACCGATGTGGCTGTGCAAGCCGGCCAGGCGCAGACCCGGCGACTTCAGCACCCGGCGGGCAGCCTCCGCGGCGTCCCCCCCGGCCAGCGAGAAGCCGAACTTCTGGTCCTCGTGCGCGGTCGCGATGAACTCGTGGGTGTGCGCCTCGACCCCGACCGTCACCCTGACCAGGACCGGCTGCACCACCCCGCGATCCCGGGCGATCTTGTCCAGCCGGGCGATCTCGTAGAACGAGTCCAGCACCACCGCGCCGACCCCGGCGTCCACTGCTGCGGCCAGTTCCGCAACCGACTTGTTGTTGCCGTGCAACGTGATCCGCTGCACCGGGAAGCCCGCGCGCAGCGCCACAGCGAGCTCGCCGCCGCTGCACACGTCCAGAGACAGCCCCTCCTGCGCCACCCAGCGCGCAATGTCCACGGACAGAAAGGCCTTGGACGCGTAATGCACAAGTGAGGAATCACCGAACGCGGCAACGTGCTCGGCGCACCGCGACCGGAAATCCGCCTCATCCACCACGAACAACGGCGTGCCGAACTCGGCCGCGAGATCTCGAACGTCCACTCCGGACAGCTCGACCGCGCCGTCGACGCTGCGCCGGGCGCTGCGCGGCCAGACCGCGGGCACCAGTTCGTCCAACTCGTCCGGAGTGGACGGACGGGAACCCGCCGTATTGGCCGGTGGCAGGACTTCCGCGTGGCGTGGGCCTGCCGGATGTGCGCGCATCGGCTACATCCGTTCCGGTGCCGAGACGCCCAGCAGGCCGAGGCCGTTGGCCAGCACCTGGCGGGTTGCCACGCACAGCCCAAGCCGCGCGTAGGTGAGGCTGGTGGCCTCCTCGTCGCCCTGCGGCAGGACCCGGCAGGTGTCGTAGAACTTGTGGTAAGCGCTGGCCAGCTCCTCAAGGTAGCGGGCCACCCGGTGCGGCTCGCGCAGCTCCGCGGCCGTGCTCACCACCTTGGCGAACTCCCCGATCGTGCGGATCAGCTCGCCCTCCCGCTGGTGCGTGAGCAGGCCCAGGTCCAGCTCGGTCTCCGCGGTCGGCACCGGGACACCGAGCTCCGCGGCGTTGCGGGTGAGCGAGGACAGCCGGGCGTGCGCGTACTGCACGTAGAACACCGGGTTGTCGTTGGTGCGCCGGCTCCACAGGTCCAGGTCGATGTCCAGGGTGGCGTCCACCGAGGACCGGACGAGCGCGTACCGGGCCGCGTCCACGCCGACGGTGTCCACCAGGTCGTCGATGCTCACCGTGTTTCCGGCGCGCTTGCTCATCTTGACCGGCTTGCCGTCCTTGACCAGGTTCACCATCTGCCCGATGAGCACCTCGACGGTGTCGGGGTCGTCGTCCAGCGCCGCGGCCGCCGCCTTGAGCCGGCCGATGTAGCCGTGGTGGTCCGCGCCGAGCATGTAGATGAGCAGGTCGAACCCGCGGTTGCGCTTGTCCTTGAAGTAGGCGATGTCCCCGGCGATGTAGGACGGCTCACCGTCGCTCTTGATGACCACCCGGTCCTTGTCGTCGCCGAACTCCGTGCTGCGCAGCCACCACGCGCCGTCCTTCTGGTACAGGTGGCCGCGCCGCTTGACCTCGTCGACCGCGGTCGCCACCGCGCCCGAGACGTGCAGCGAGTCCTCGTGGAAGTACACGTCGAAGTCCGTGCCGAACTCGTGCAGGCTGCGCTTGACCTCCTCGAACATCAGCCCGACGCCGATCCGGCGGAACACCTCGGCCCGCTCGTCGTCCGGCAGCGACAGCGCACCCGGCGCCTGGCGGAGCACCTCGGCCGCGGCGTCGCCGACGTAGCTGCCGAAGTAGCCGTCCTTGGGGATCTCGGCGCCCTGGGCCACGGCGATCAGCGACTGGACGAACCGGTCGATCCGGACTCCCGCGTCGTTGAAGTAGTACTCGCGGGTGACCTTCGCGCCCTCCGCGGCGAGCACCCGGCCGAGCGCGTCACCGACCGCGGCCCAGCGGGTGCCGCCCAGGTGCAGCGGCCCGGTCGGGTTGGCCGACACGAACTCCAGGTTGATGGCGCGTCCGGCCAGCGCGTCGCCGCTGCCGTAGTTGTCCCCCTCGACGAGCACCTGGAGCACCACCGCGCCCTGCGCGTCGGCGGCGAGCCGCAGGTTGATGAAGCCGGGCCCGGCGACCTCCGCCTCAGCCACGCCGTCCTGGGTCGCCAGCGACTCGGCCAGCCAGCCGGCCAGCTCGCGGGGGGCGACCCCGACCCGCTTCGCCACCTGCAGCGCGAGGTTGGTGGCGTAGTCGCCGTGCTCCGGGTTCCGCGGTCGCTCCACGGTCACCGCCGCGGGCAGGGCGGTGGTGTCGAGGTCATGGCTGGTCAGCACGTCCACGGCGGTCCTGCGGACGAGTTCGGCGAGCGCTGCGGGGGTCACGATGGGAAGTCTAGGTAAGGACGGCCAGGGGAGTTGACGCTGGGCAGACACCAGGTCCTTACACTGGCCGCTGCACAGTGCTATTCATGAGATTTTGAGTTTGAGTGGATTCCTCCAAGAACGGGGCCTGAACGAGTATGGCCAGCGGGACGAAGAGCAAGGGTGCCGGCGCGCCCAAGGGCAAAGCGAGCGCGGCGAAGGGGAAGGGCGTGCGGTCGGCCCGCGCGGCCCGCACCTCCGTGGTGTCGACCAAGCCCAAGCCGTGGGGCACGATCATCGCGGTGATCGCCGTGCTCGCGCTGGCCGGCGGGGTGTTCACCTACGCGTTCGTGCAGATCCACGAGAAGACGAAGTGGGTCGTCTCGGCGGACAACCAGGACCCGTCGGACCAGATCCCCGGCGTCGTGAAGGTCAAGTACGAGGGCGCCCAGCACATCGACGCCACCCAACGGGTGGCCTACGACAAGAGCCCGCCGTTCGGCGGCCCACATGACGGTGTCTGGGCCGACTGCACCGGTGTCGTCTACACCACCGCGGTGCGCAACGAGAACATGGTGCACGCGCTCGAGCACGGCACGGTGTGGATCGCCTACAACCCGGACCAGATCAAGGACGCCGCGCTGGACAAGCTCAAGTCCAAGGTCGAAGGCCAGCAGTACACGATGCTGTCGCCCTACCCGGGCCTCGACAAGCCGATCTCGCTGCAGTCCTGGGGGCACCAGCTCAAGTTGGACAGCGCCGACGACACACGCATCGACGACTTCGTCAACTCCCTGCGCAGCAACCAGTACCAGACGCCGGAGCCCGGCGGCCGGTGCGACGCCGCCGACCCCGCGCAGTTCGACGTGAGCAAGCCGCCGCCGTTCGTGGCCGAGCCGCCGGGTGCGGACGCGGTCAAGATGGACGGCACCGGCGCCAAGAAGGGCGAGGACCAGGGCGTCCCCACGGCCCCCGCCGTGCCCCCCACCGACGCCGTTCCGCCGGCCAGCGGCCAGCCACCGGCGTCCGGAGCGCAGCCGCCACCGAGCCAGTGACGTTGACCGACCAGCACGAGGACGCCGATCGCCTGCCCACGCTCGACGCGCTGGGCAGGCGCCGGGTGCTCGTGATAGCCGTCGCGGTAATCGTGGTCCTGGCGGTCGGCGCCGCCATCGGCATGCTCATCACCACCGCCCGCACCGGCGCCGGCCCAGGCGGGTCAGCCGCCCCCGACGCCGAGTCGATCGACGTCGGCTTCTCCCAGGACATGCGGGTCCACCACTTCCAAGCGATCACGATGGCCGGCATCGCGCGGGACAAGACCACCGACCCCGAGGTGCACTCGATAGCCTTCGACATCGAGTCCACCCAGCTCGCCCAGGCCGGGGCGATGGCCGGCTGGCTCAACGTCTGGGGCCAGGCCGAGCTCCCCGCGGCCGGCAAGGGCTACATGGCCTGGATGGCCGGCAGCGGGCACCAGCACAGCGGGGCAGTATTGGAGTCAGGCGGGGTGTCGACCATGCCTGGAATGGCCACCACGGAGGAGCTCAACAAGCTGAAAACCTTGTCGGGTAAGGAACTCGACATCTACTTCTTGCAGCTTATGTTGCGCCACCACCAGGGCGCGCTCCCGATGGCGCAGTACGCGGCCAGCCATGCGGGGGTCGGCTATGTCCGGAACCTGGCGGCCAAAATGGTGGCGAGCCAGTCGAACGAGGCGGGCCTCATGACGAAGATGCTGGCGGCTCGGGGGGCTGTGCCGTTGCCTGCCCCTAACTGAGGGTGGGCTGGCGCGTCTCCCGCTCTTGGCAGGTGATGGTCGCCCTTCTAAAACATTTAAAATTTAGATGAGGAAAAACAAAAGAAGCGGCACGGCGCCGCCTCTGGCGCCGCCGTGCCGCCCGCCGGTGCCAGCATCCCTTTCGGCTGCCGGTTGGCAGGGGGCGCTCCGCGCCAAAAAATCATGAACACGATAGGGTGAACTGCCGCGAATCCTGTCGATGGGGTTCGATAGAATGGCGGTGTGATCCTGATTGAGGATGAGGTATTCACCGCACCCGAGGACTTCCTTGGGAATGCGGCGTTCACCCGCACCATGATCGGTCACCTCCAAGCCGTCGAGTTGCAGCAATTGGCCGACTTCACCCGCGCTCACGAAGGCGACGAGTTCGCCTATCTGGAAGTCGCCGCCATCCTGCGCATTTCCAGTCGGGCAGCGCAACGCCGGATGGCATTCGCCATCACCTTGACCGAGCGGTTGCCGGAGACCTTCGCGGCGTTGAAACAAGGCTGGATCGAAGAGTTCAAAGCCCAGTTGATCGCCGACGCCGTCGCGCCGCTGTCCGAGGAGCACGCCCACCAGGTGGAAGCGGCGGTGTTGGGTAAGGCCAACCAGCAGACTCCGGGCCAGTTGCGCAACCGGCTGGCCAAAGCCGTCCTCGCGGTCGACCCCGAGGGTGCCGAGCAGCGCCGGAAGATCATCACGCGGGAACGGCGAGTCGAGGTCTATCCGACCGCGCCCGGTCAAGCCGTGCTGGCCATCCACCACACCACCGAAGAGATCGCCGCCCTGCACGCCGCCATCGCCGTACGGGCGCGAGAGATGAAAGCCCAGGGTGGGGAGACCCGCACCATCGCCCAACTCGAGGTCGACATCGCCCGGGATCTGCTGCTCAGTACTGGCCTCTCGGGTGGTCGCGTGGTCGAGGTCCACTTGACCGTGCCCGCCACCAGTGCTGTTGGCGCCGACGACCAGCCCGGTGAGGTGGACGGGTTGCCGGTCACCGCCCACGCCGCCCGGGAGATGTTCGCCGAGGCCCGCCGCTGGCGCTGGGTGTCCACCGACCCCAAGACTGGTGCGGTCGTCGATGTGACCACCGCCCGCTACACCCCACCCGCAGCGTTGCGCACCCTGGTCAAAGTGCGCGACCGCACCTGCCGGTACCCGGGCTGCACCCGCCGCGCCCGCTACTGCGAAATCGACCACCGAGTCCCCTGGCCGCTCGGCCCGACCTGCGACAGCAACTGCCACTGCCTGTGCAAACGGCATCATCGCGCCAAACACGAAGCCGGCTGGGACATCCAAATCCTGGGCCTCGGCCACTACCGGTGGACCAGTCCCACCGGCCTGACCTACACCGTCGAACCCGAACCGGTGGTCGAACCCCAACCAACACCCCCACCACCACCGCCGCCAACCCCACCACCACCGCCCGACGACGATCCCCCACCCTTCTAACCAACCCCCGGCAACCGCGGCGGCAGGCCACACACCCCCACGCGTGGTCATGAGCCTGGGCGCGAAGCGCCCCCCGCCAACCGGCACCCCCAAACCAACCCGGCACCGACGAGCGCCACGGCGGCGCCGTAGCGCTTCCTTTGTCTTTCCCTCTCCTAAAATTTTAATGTTTTAGA
>NZ_DASYTH010000431.1:0-2507 GCF_036002505.1 Actinophytocola sp.
ATGAGCGACCTTCTGGAACGACTGCGCGGACGCGGATGGCGAATGACCGCGCAGCGACGCGTCGTGGCCGAGGTCCTCGACGGCGAGCACGTCCACCTGACGGCCGACGAGGTGCACACACGGGCCGTCGCGAAACTGCCCGAGATCTCCCGCGCGACCGTCTACAACACGCTGGGCGAGCTCGTCTCCCTCGGCGAGGTCCTGGAAGTCGCCACGGACAAGCGCGCCAAGCGGTACGACCCGAACGCGCACCGCCCGCACCACCACCTGGTCTGCGCCCAGTGCGGCGCGATCCGCGACGTCCACCCCACCGGCAACCCGCTGGCCGACCTCCCCGACTCGGAGCGCTTCGGCTTCGCGGTCTCGGACGTCGAGGTGACGTACCGGGGCGTGTGCCCGAACTGCGCGGCAGCCTAGACCCGTACTTCGCGGGTCGTTGATTCGTATGGTGTGACCGGTCCGGGGGTGTCCCTGGGCCGGGGTGTGGCGTTGGGTGGGGTGTGTCGAAGTCTTCCCGGTCCCCGCGGCCACGGTCTGAGCGTCAGCGTTTTGAAGTAGCGGTGACGTCCGTGGTGGAGAAGCGTCTGGGCGCTCTGCCTGTCGTTTCCGAGTTCACTCGTCGGCTGGATCTGGCCGGGATCGTGGATGCGGTGTGCCCCGGTGGTGCGAGTGCGCATGTGACGCACGGGCAGGTCATCGAGGCGCTGGTGGCCAACCGGCTGACCTCGCCGGCACCGTTGGTGCGGGTGGAGGACTGGGCCAGGTGCTGGGCGGTGGAGGAGGTCTTCGGGATCGAGCCCGGCCTGCTCAACGACGACAGGCTCGCCCGGGCGCTGGATGCGATCGCCCCGCATCTGGAGCACATCGCGGGCACGGTCGGGGCGCGGGCGATCGCCGAGTTCGGCATCGATGTGTCCCGGCTGCACTGGGACATGACCAGCATGTCCGTGCACGGTGCCTACCCTGCCGAGGGCCAGGACGAGGACTTCCCCGTCATCGGCTACGGGCATCCCAAGGACCGGCGGGTGGACCTGAAGCAGGTCCAGGCCGGACTCGCGGTGACGGCTGATGGCGGCATTCCCCTCCACGCCAGGGTCTTCGACGGGCCGGCGGCCGAGGTTTCCCAGGTCGTCGGCGCGATGAAGGACCTGCGCACGATGGCCGGCACCCGCGACTTCCTGATGGTCGCCGACTCCAAGCTGGTGTCCTACGCCAACGTCACCGCGCTGCTGGCAGCCGGGGTGCACTTCGTCGCCCCGGTCCCGGCCGCGCAGGTCAACGACGGGGTCTATGCCGCCCTCGACCCCGCTCTCGCCACGGTCGTGGACTGGGTGCCGGACCGGGATGCGGCAAAGCCGGCCGAGCGCCGCGAGAGCTACCGGGCGCTGGAGGACACCCACACCCTGAAGGGGCCGAGGAAGAGTGATCCCGAACTCACCGTGCGGCGGATCCTGGTCCATTCCACCGCGAACGCCGCAGGCCAGCAGGCCGCCCGCCACAAGCGCCTGACCAAAGCCGCCGAGGACCTGAACAAGCTCGCTTCGGTGGCCGGCGGACGGCACTACAAGAGCGCCGGGAAGGTCCTCGCCCGCGTCGGTGTGATCACCGCGAAGCGCCGTGTCGCCTCTTGCCTGCGCTTCACCGTCGCCGAGGACGACGCCGGGAAACCATCCCTGACCTGGCACTTCGACCAGGAGATCCTGGCGGCGGAGGCCGCCGTCGACGGCTGGTACGCACTGCTGACCACCCTGCCCCCCGAGCAGGCCGATCCGGGCCAGGTCCTGATCCTCTACAAGGGCCAGGGCACGGTCGAACGCCGCTACCACGACTTCAAGGGACCACTCGCGGTCGCACCGGTCTTCGTCCAGCACAACCGGCGCGTCGCCGCCCTCATCCAGGTCATCTGCCTGGCCCTGCTCGTCTTCTGCCTCATCGAACGCCAGGTCAGGCGAGCTCTGGGCCCCGAGCAGACCATGCGCGGGCTCTACCCCGACAACCGCCGCGTCCGCCCCACCGGCCGCATGATCTTCTACCACCTCGGCGAACTCACCCTGCGGATCGGCCACATCACCGACCCGCCCACCGTCCAGATCACCCGCGGCGTCCAACTCCACCTCCTCGACCTCCTCGACACCGACATCGGACAAACCCGCTGGCCACAAACCTGAAACGGTGACCCGCGAAGTACGGGCCTAGAGCGCCGCCGCCAGTTCGGTGCCCTGCTTGATGGCTCGCTTGGCGTCCAGTTCGGCGGCCACGTCGGCGCCGCCGATGAGATGCACGCTGCGGCCGGCGGTGGCCAGCTCGTCGTACAGGCCGCGGCGCGGTTCCTGTCCGGTGCACAGGACGATCGTGTCGACCTCCAGGACGGTGCTGGTGCCGTCGACGGTGACGTGCAGTCCGGCGTCGTCGATGCGGTCGTAGCTCACGCCCGGGACCATGGTGACGCCGCGGTGCTTGAGCTCGGTGCGGTGGATCCAGCCGGTGGTCTTGCCGAGGCCGGCGCC
>NZ_DASYTH010000432.1:0-8779 GCF_036002505.1 Actinophytocola sp.
ACACCGCAGTCGACTACATCGGATGAGGATGATCGGTATCGACGTGTGCGGGTGACGCATCGGTTTCATCCGCTGTTCGGTCGTGAGTTCGAGTTCGTCGTGCACCGCCATAACTGGGCGGAGGATCGGGTTTACTGTCGCCGTTTTGGTTCTGCCATCCGCCCTTCACCTCGACCGAGTTTGCGCCGTGCCGAATCGTCGAACGATCACCGGCTTGATCGGGGAGATGACTGGTCAGAGCCATCCGGCCACACCAGCCACTCCGGCACCGCAACCAGGCATTCACTCGCCCGCCCACCACAACGCGGCGCGGCGGGCGGGCAGCAACCCTTCGGGGGACGAGAATCGCGCCGGGCCCGCCCTCTGGGAGCGCTCCCAACAGCCGGTTTACTGCGGAACTGCCGTCATGGCGGAGCCGTTGTGCCGCCGGTGGCACCTCCGCCTCCGCAATAACCCGCGCACCGGCCCAGCCGCGGTGACTGCGGAGCCGTTGTGCCGCCTGTGGCGCTTCCGCGTCCGCATTCGTCCACATTATGGGCAACGCCGTGTCACGCCTGGAGGGCGAGGCCGTTCTCGATCCGAGCAACGGTTGCGGACATCGCGCCGATCCAGGTGGGCAGCATCCGCCGGGTGAAGCGCGCCTTCGGCATCCCGATCGAGATCGCGGCGGTGGGAGCGCGGGAAGGGTCCCGCACCACCATGCCGAGCGCGGTCAGCCCGGTCTCGGTGAGCTGGTCGTTGATCGCGAATCCGCGCTTGCGCACGAGCCCGAGCTCGCGGCGCAACCGGGCAAGGTCAACATCGTCCGCCCCGTCGTACAGCGCTGCCACCTCGTCCGCCGGCATCGCGGCGAGGATCGCTTGCCGCCGGAGGCCAGGTGCGCCAGCTGTGACCGGCCGACCCGGTCGCCCACCCGGAGGATCTGCTCGCATTCGACCGTGGCGATGAAGCGCACCTCGGCGCCGGCGAGCACCACCAGGTTCGCTGACTCCTGCACCCGGTCGACGAGCTGTTGCAGGTGGGGAACTGTGACTCGACGCAGCAGGCTGACCGGTGCCTCCGCCACCTCTGCCGGCCTGAGGACGCGGCCTGCCCGGTAGCGCCGGTCGGGACCCTGAAGATCTCCGGCCGGCAGAAGGCTGGCTACATCCTCGGTCTCATCGTCGGCTTCACCAACATCCCGGGTGCCTTCGTCCCCGGTGGCGACACCGAGTCCGGCGCGCCCACCGGCCCGCCGGTCGAAATCCTGGCGTTCGGCGTGGTCGCCGGCGCGCTCATCATGGCCCTGCTCGCTTTGGCCTGGAGAACCGGCCGACGCCCCCTGGTCCGAGTCGCCGCCGTGCTGATGATCCTTGTCGCGCTCACCGCCATACCAGCATTCTTCATCGACACCGTGCCCGCCTGGGTCAAGCTCTTCGCCGGTGCCTATGTCCTGGCGACTCTGGCCTCGCTGGTCCTGTTGTTCTCCCCGTCGCGTCGGCCAGTGGCCGTCCCGGACTGACGTCGCCGCCGCCACCCGCAAGCCCGGAAGGTCCTTTCCCGCATGGAAAGGGCCTCCGGCTGTACAACAACCCGGGCTGAGCAGCGGTGACGCGGGTCTGGCAGACCGCTGCGAGTTCCACGCTCGCCTCGGTCAGGACGGCGTCGGCCAGCGCCGGTTCGCCGATCGCGTGCAGCACCCGACCGAGTGCGCGGACTCGACAACCGGGTTGTAGGAGGCGAGCGCGCCTTGGGCGTCGGGCAGCTCCGGCCACTTGATCGACGTCAGCACCTCGGCGAACGCGTCGCGTTCCTGCTGTCGGCGCCACTGCTCCTGCTCGTCGGCGTCGACCGCACTGGCCGGGCGTACATAGGTGTCCCACAGTGCCAGCAACAACCGGGTCAGCGCCTCGCACAGCTGGTCGGCCTGCCGCCGTCCGTCGGCGCCGCCGAGCACCGCGACGTCGGCACCGCGGTGGCCGACACCGGCGGACCAGGTCGCGACAAGGGCGTGACGCTGCTCGTCGAAGGCGTACGTCGACTCTGTTGCATTATCCGCTCTGAGGGCGCGCAGAGCCGGCGCTTCCAGCTGGACCCGCCCCCTCAGGCCACGGCGGCGAGTTGGTCGAAGGCGACCGCGACCCGCAGTCCAACGGTCGCCGACCGAGTGACGGCACGGCCGGGCCGCCTCGGCCAGCAGGGGCGCGAACCGCTGCACCCAGCGATAGACCGTGACATGGTCGACCTCGACCCCGCGTTCGGCGAGCAGCTCCTCGACGTCCCGGTGGGACAGGCCGAAGCGCAGGTACCACCGCACCGCCAGGACGATCACGTCGGGCGGGAACCGGAACCCGAAGAAGGCTGACCCAGGCGGACCGGGCACGACCATGTGGCGGCGAGCTGGCACGGGGGATGAGTCTGCCTGATCAGGTTGGACCCGCTGAATGCAACAGACCCATCGGGCTCGACGTAGCGGCTCGGCCGGCGTCGACGCATGGGCGAGCTCGGCCAGGTGAAGGGCCAGCTCCTCGACCGGCGCGCCGCGGTCGGCGTCAGCACCTGCCGTGGCCAGGTGGCCAACACTGGCACGAGCCGAATTGGCGGCCAGCTGGGCGACCAGCCGGCCCCACGGCTAGCCTCGGTGGGGCAGGTCAACGCGTCCGTGGGCGGCGAGGGTTCCCAGCGCGCGCAGCGTCACTCCACCGCGCCACTCCACCAGCTGTCCCGGGGACCAGTCCTGCCAGTCGAACATCCAGCCGCCGTCCTCACGTTGTCTCTGCTCCAACTGGTCGAGGTCGGCCTCGATCTGCTCGTCACTGAACAGGATCCGGCTCCGTTTGCCGGGGCGATCGGACAGCGTCAGCGGTGTGAGGCGCTCATTCTCGGTGCCCCCCTGGACGGCGATCGTTCCGTCCGCGCCGATCTTCGAGCGGAGCCCTTCGATGGCCGCGAGGGCACGGTCATCATCCGGCACTCGGTCGAGGAAGTCGAGCGCAAACTTCACCCAGTAGGCGCTGAGCTCCTCCGGCCGCTCGAGCCGGGACCAGCACCACGCGGTGGCCGCTTCGAGCCATGGTTCGTCCGAGCCGGCCGTCCATAGCAGTCCCGCGATCGCGAACGTGAGGAACGAGCCGTCCTCGTTGGGCGTCATCCACGGGGCGTGTGGATAGCCGGCCGCGCTGGGCAGGACGAACGGTAATGCTCCGTCAGGGCGCGCGGTCTCCGCCGACCAGGCAGCAGCATCGGTCACCATCGGATCGTCCAGCGCACCCACCTCGGCGAGCACCTCCAGCGCGTGCAGCGTCGCGGCCGGTTGGCTGGCAGGATCACGCACATCGGGCTCGAGTGCGTGGCCGAAACCGCCGTCGGGGTTGCGGTAGGCCCGCAGTGCGTCGAGGACGGGTGTGACCGGCGCATCGTGGAGTAGGACGGCGAGGCGATGTCGGTCGAGAAGTCGGGCAGTTTCCAGCACGAAGCGTTCGGCGCCAGTTAGGTCGATGGGCATGGCCATCACGCTAGGCCGAGGTGAGTCTGGCGTCTTGCAGGAATCGGACACCCGTGTGGGGTTCAACGTCACGGTCAGGGGCTGTGGCAGGGGCGATACCGCTGGCCTTGGGTGTGGTGCTTGGCGGGGGCTCCCACTGAAACTGCTGCCAATCCCTGGCTAGCTGGTCTATGTGCTGGGCTCGGGGCCACGTGCCGCCGTCCGCACGTCGCGTCTTCCAAGCGGGCGCGCAAGCATATCCAAATGTGGAGGTCGGAACGTTGGGTCAGGCCGCTCGCCGGTACTCGTGGACCAGGCCGCCCAGAATGTTGACGCGTTCGACGTGACCGGGCGGCTTGCTCTGCGACGGGGGCGAGGTCGGCTATTGGGACCGGGACCTCAAGGTTGACGCCACGGTGGGGGCGATTTCTCTCGGGGTCCGCCGCGTGAAACGGACGTCTCGCTGGAAGGCGCAGGTGTGGCGTGATCAACAATTCGCGGTCGCGCAACAGGTGTTGCGCAACTTGGCGGGTCGACGCCGGTCGAGCTTCTGAAAAGCAGCCTTGACAAGCACGACACCCACGGAGACGTGTTGCAGAACTCGCCATCGAGGTGCCCCGGTGCCACGTCGCGCAACGGGCAGCGGACCCCGGGAGAAGGCCTGCCGTTGTGGTGTCCGACGTGACAGGCATGCCACCGGACAGCACCGAGCTCGCGACGCTCCTCACTCTATCGGCCGAGGAGGGCTGACTGTCGTTCCGGGTTCTGTCCCTCGCTTCGGTTGATCGATGTTTCGCCGCGCCGGGGGTTGGCCGATCGTGGCCATGGGGTCGCGCGCGTAGCTTTGGCCGGCGCCGGTGTGTGGCATCGGCCGTCGGCGGTCTCCGCCGGGTCGAATGCTGGCTCGGTGTCCCCGTTGCAGCGAAGGTGCGAGGACGCCGCAGGTCCCGGGCGTGCCGGCCGGCTCATGCCACGGTGAGGACGACCTTGCCGCGGGTGTGCCCCTGCTCCACGCGGCGCACGCCTTCGACCGTGTCGGCCAGGGGGTAGGTGCGGTCGAGGACCGGTTTGAGCTTCCCGTCCTCGATGAGCCCGGTGAGGGTGAGCAGGTCGTCCCGCTTCTGCTTGGCCAGGAAGGGTCGGAGCCGCTGTCGGACGAAACCGTTGACCACGACCGCCCGAAGGAAGGAGCCCACCGCCCCGACCATGCGGCCGGGTGAGCCGCCGCCGTTGAGCACGAGGGTCCCCGTCGGGGTCAGGGCCCGACGCAGCCGGTTCAGCGGCCGGTTGCCCACGTTGTCGAGGATCACGTCGTAGTGTGCGCGTCCGTCGGTGAAGTCCTCCGTCGTGTAGTCGATGACGTGGGCGGCGCCGATCGAGCGGACCAGCTCGACGTTGCGGGTGCTGCACACCCCGGTGACCTCCGCGCCCAGCGCCGTCGCGATCTGGACGGCGTACGTGCCGACGCCGCCGGCGGCCCCGTTGACCAGCACCCGGTGCCCGGCCTCCACCTTACCCACGTCCCGGATCGCCTGTAGGGCGGTCAGCGCCGCCATCGGGACCGCCGCCGCCTGCTCGAAGGTCAGGCTCGCCGGCTTGTGCACCACCTTGTCCGCCTCGGCGCGCGCGTACTCGGCGAACGCGCCCGGGCAGAAGCCGAGCACCTCGTCGCCGGGCCGCAGCCCGCGCACGTTGGCGCCGACCGCCTCCACCCGTCCCGCTGCGTCGATCCCGGCCACTCGGGCCTTCGGCCTGGTCAGGCCCATTCCCATGAGCCGCGCGATAAGCGGATCGCCTCGCAGCATGTGCCAGTCGTACGGGTTGAGCGCGGCGGCGTGCACGCGAATCAGCACGTCGTCGGCCCCGGCCTCGGGCACGTCGATGTCCGCCAAGCGGAGGACATCCGGCGGGCCGAACCGCTCCTGAACGATCGCCTTCATCAGATCCCCCTTGTCATCACGCCGCGTCGTGGTGATCCACCGACGCCAACCGGCGTGACAGTCCCGCCCATCCCGCTGGTGGCGCCGGTGCCGTCGGTGCCGGCGCCGGTCGTGCCGTGGGAGATCCGCGGCAGCCAGGACAGCGTCCTGGGCAGGTACCAGTTGCGCTCGCCGAGCAGCGCCATGACCGAGGGCAGCAGGACCGCGCGGACCAGGGTGGCGTCGAGCAGCACCGCGACGGCGAGCCCGAGGCCGAACTGCTTGAGGTCCTGCATCGACAGCGAGCCGAAGATGGAGAACACCGCGACCATGATCACGGCGGCGCTGGTGACGACGCCGGCGCTGCTGGAGATGCCGTGCAGCACGGCGGCCCTGGTCGGCATGCCGCGGTTGCACGCCTCGCGGATCCTGGATACCACGAAGACGTGGTAGTCCATCGAGAGGCCGAACAGGATGACGAAGACGAACAGCGGTGTCCAGGACTCGATCGCCCCGGCAGGTGGATACCGAACACGCTCGCGCCCCAGCCGTGCTGGAACAGCCCGACCATCACCCCGTAGGCGGCACCCACGGACAGCAGGTTCAGCGCGATCGAGGTGGACGCCACCACGACGGAGCGGAACGAGATCAGCATCAGCAGGAACGCGAGGACGGTGACGAACAGGAACACCGGCACGATGCTGCGGCGCAGTTGGCCGTTGAAGTCGAGCGAGGAGGCCAGTTCGCCGCCGACCACCGCTTCGACGCCCGGCACCTTCCCGAAGACCGAGGGCACCACCTGTTCGCGCAGGGTGTGCAGCGCGTGCCGGGACACGGCTCCGCTGCCGTCGCCGGCGAGCGGTACCTGGATCTCCGCCACGTTCGCCGCCCGGTGCACGTCGACGCTGACCGCGCCGGAGAGCTCTCCGGTCGCCTGCGCGGCCCGGCCGAAGGACGCGATCGCCTGCCGCACCGGTGCCGCGTCGATGTCGCGCGCCCTGACCACGGTCAGCGCCAGCGCCGGCCGGCCGGGGAACGCGGCCGAGATCCGGTGGTAGCTCTGTACCAGCGCGGAGTCGGGGGAGAGCTGCTGGTCGACGCTGAGCTTCTCGGTCCGCATGCCGAGCGCGGGCGCGGCTAGCGCGAGCAGGATCAGGACCGAGAGGGTCGCGAATGCACCTGGCCGGGCGAGCACCCGGGCCAGCACGGCCCGCCACAGCCGCCCGCCGCCGGCCCGCGCACCGGTCGACCCATCGGCCGGCGTACCGGTCGAGGCACCGTCCAGCCGGCCGAACCGTCCGCCAGCCCGTTGCCGAGCCCGGCGGCGGGCACCGTGCAGGAGCGGGATCCGGCCGAGTTCCACCCGGTCGCCGAGCATCGAGAGCAGGGCGGGCAGCACGGTCACAGAACCGATCATGACGATCACCACGACCGTGATCATGGCCAACCCGATCCCGTCGAACAGAAGCAGGCCGGAAAGCAGTATGCCGGCCATGGCCGCCACCACGGTCAGGCCCGAGACCAGCACGGAACGCCCGGACGTAGCCGCCGCCACCCGCAGGGCCGTTTCCTGGTCCCGCCCGGCCGCCCGCTCCTCGCGCTCCCGGCGCAGGTAGAACAGACAGTAGTCGACGCCGACTGCGAGCCCCATCAGCAGCATGACCGAGCTAGCGCTGACGTCGATGTGGACGAGGTGGCTGACCAGCTTCATCAGGCCGAACGCCGCGGTGAACGCGGTCATCGCCAGCAGCACCGGAAGCACCGCCGCGAGCAGCGCGCCGAACGCGACCAGCAGGATGCCGAGCGCCAGCGGCGCCGCGGTCCACTCGGCCCGCCGGAAGTCGCGCCCGACCAGCTCCTCGAAGGCCCGCTGCGCGGTCGCTTCGCCGAACTCGTCGAGGCTGACCTCGGGATGTGCCTCCCCGGTCCTGGCCACCGCGGCCAGCACGGGCTGCACGCGGCTGCCCGCGGTACGGGCGCTCCCGACCATGTCGAACCGGACGAGCACGTCGTGCCGGTCGGCGGAGACCATCCCGGTGGCGTACGGGTCGCGGACCCCGGTCACCTGGCCGGTGTCCCGGAGCCCGGTGACCAGGGTGCCGACGGCGGTGCGGAACCCGGCCGCGTCGGCGGTCAGCGTTCGCTGTGCATGAGCACCATCTCGCCGGCCGGGTGCTCGACGCCGGCGTCGACGAGTATCCGCGCGGCCCGGCCCGTGTCGCCCGTCTCCGTCTCTGCTGTGGTGAGCGTGCGCTGCCCGGCGACCCCGCCGAGCGCGGCCGCCGTGACCACGAGCAGCAGCCAGCCGAGCACGGCGCTCTTGCGGTGCCGCACGCTCCAGCCGCCGAGGGCCTCGGCGAGGTTCCTTCTTCCAACCACGGGAGACCCCCGTCCACGAGGTGGCCCGGTGCAGGTCACCGGCTTGCTCACCGAAGGTAGGGGTAGGTGATTTCGTTCTCAACCACGAACACGGTTCGGGCGTCGATAGGTAGCTCACCGCGACAGGTAGGCAGGGCAGCATCGCCGGACTAGGCCTCGCGGTCGCCCCGGACCAGTCGCGCGCCGGCGCGCCTGCCGCGCTGACCGACTGGCGCACCGCCAAGGCCGCCACCGCCCGATCCGCACGACGCGGCTACCTCAACGGCAGCGTGCTCGCGGAGGTGTTCGCCTGGCTGCTGAACGAGCCCCTTCGCGCTGTCGACCAGCGGCCACATCGCGGCCATCGTCAACCCCCCGGCAACAAGAAGGCCAAGTACCAGGTCAACGACAGCAATCCCTCCGACCCGCAGGAGTGGCTCCGGACCGCGGCCACGCACCAGGGGACCTGGTGGACTGACTACGTGGCGTGGCTGACAAAGCGCAGCGGGGAGGAGAAGTTGCGGCCGAGCGAGCTCGGGGGCGGCGGACCTGAGCCGCTGGCGGCCCCGGGCACGTACGTGTCCGCTAGCGGGCAAGGGGGCCGGTATCCGGGCGCCGGCCCGGGCAGACGAGGAGACACGATGGACCTGACCGTAGGCATCGGAGATGCGTTGGGCACCGACTACTTCTTCCTTCGCGACCAGCTCACCCCGCTGCAGTTGGCCTACCTCACCCGTACCCGCGAGTTCGTCGACCAGGAGGTGCTTCCAGTGATAAACGACTACTGGGAGCGAGCCGAGTACCCCTGGCCGCTGGTGAACAAGCTGGGCGACTTGGGCATCGTCGGTGACGGCATCGAGGGGTACGGCCGTCCCTCGATGGATCCGCTCTCGGCGGGCCTGGTGCACATGGAGCTCAGCCGCGGCGATGGCAGCCTCGGCACGTTCGTCGGCGTGCAGGCCCGGCTGGCCATGCGGTCGATCGCGATGCTCGGCTCGGAGCAGCAGAAGCAGCGGTGGTTGCCGCAGATGGCGCGGCT
>NZ_DASYTH010000433.1:0-2426 GCF_036002505.1 Actinophytocola sp.
CCCGGGTGGCGACGGCACCTGGCGCGGCGGCCTGACCGGGCTGTTCGTGGACTTCTCCGAACCCGGTGGCCAGCCGGCGCAGGTGCCCGGGTCGCACTTCCACCTGTCCGGCTACCGCGGTTGTGTGGACCTCGGGCTGGGCTCGTTCGACGCCAAGGGATTGCCGATCGACCTGGGCTGCGGCGCGGACATGGCGGTGCTGCGGGCCCGCCAGCCGATGCGGCTGGGGCAGCCCGGCCCGGACGGCGTGCTCGGGCGGGTCGCCCTGCTCACCGACACCGCGGGGCCGGGCGGCGAGCTGACCGTGGACCTGGTGCCCGGGCCGGCCGACCGGGTCGGCGGCGCCGGGCGCGCGCTGAGCACGCCCGGCGCCGACCCGACGCTGCCGCTGGGCACGATCCGGGTGGTGGTGAACGACGCCGGCGCGCAGATCCGGTCGCCGTCCGCGCCGGGTTCGGTGTCCCCGGCCCCGGCGCCGCGGCGCGGGCCGGGCGTGCTGCACCGGTTCGAGGTGCTGCTCACCACCGGCGGGGTGCGGGTCCTGCAGGACGGCGTCCCGATCGCGGCCGGCGGCGCGGTCCCCTCCTGGCCGCAGGCCTGGGTGCTGCTCGGTTTCCGTGGCCCGGAGGGGCAGCGCGCCCGCGTGCACCTGCTGGCCGTGGGGTTCAGCGGTCCGGCGAGCCCGCTGCCGGACGTCGCCGAGGCCCCGGTCAACCCGGGAACCCGGCGGGTGCTGACGCTCGGCGCCGAGGCACCCGCCATCGGCATCGCCCGCACTCCGCTGGTGTCCGCCGCGGCCGCCCGGCTGGTCGCCACCATCACGGTGGCGGACGGCCTCGATCCGGCCGGGATCGTGGTGCAGCTCGGCGACCGGCTGCTGCCGGCCCGGCCGGTCACCCCCGGCCCGTTACCGGCGCCCGGCTCGGTGCTCACCGTCCTCGCCGACGTGCCCCCGGACCTCCTCGGCGGGCCCGCACCGGACACCCTGGCCCCGTTCGTGCTGCGCGCACCCGGCGCCCGGGACGGCGTGTCGGTGGTGGAGAGCTACCTGGAGATCACCCCCGGCCCGGGCTGGTCACCGCCCGCCCAGGCCAACCCGGCCGACACCGACCCCCGCCGGCCCGCGCCGGACGCGCTACCGAAGATCGAGGTCGGCCTCGGCAACGCCGCCGGCATCCCGCTGACCACGACCACCATTCCGGCACAGGGCCAGATGGTGCTCACCGTGACGTTGAACGCGTCCAGCGCCCAGTGGGACAGTGGCGGGGTGGCCGGCGTGCCGGGCTTCGAGCTCTGGCTGGACGGCCGGATCGCCGCCGGCGTGCCCACCGCCGCCGAAGGCCTCGGCGTGGGCGGCCGCTACCGCATCGCCCTGACCCTGTCCGCCATGAAACCCGGCCCGCACGTCCTCGAGGTCCGCGAGTTCGGCCCGAACGGCGTGGCCCGCCCGGTGTCGCTGCTCCGGAACTTCGTGATCAGTTGATGTTGTCGATGACCGCCTCGGCGACGGCCTTCATCGTGGTGCGCCGGTCCATCGCCGTACGCTGAATCCACCGGAACGCCTCCGGCTCGGACAACCCCTGCTTGGTCATCAGCAACCCCTTGGCCCGCTCGATGACCTTGCGCGTCTCCAACCGGTCGGTGAGCCCCGCGACCTCCTGCTCCAGCGCCTGCAGCTCGGCGAACCGGCTCACCGCGAGCTCGATCGCCGGCACCAGATCATGCTTGGCGAACGGCTTCACCAGGTACGCCATCGCCCCCGCATCCCGCGCCCGCTCCACCAGATCCCGCTGACTGAACGCGGTCAAGATCACGACCGGCGCGATCCGCTTCCCCGCGATCGACGACGCCGCCTCAATCCCGTCCACCTTCGGCATCTTCACGTCAAGGATGACCAGGTCCGGCCGCAACTCATTGGCCAGCCGCACGGCTTCTTCCCCGTCGGCCGCCTCCCCCGCCACCCGGTACCCCTCCTCGCGCAGCATCTCGACCAGGTCCAGCCGGATCAGCGCCTCATCCTCGGCGACGAGAACACTCCGCTGCACGCCCGGCCCGTCGGTCCCCTGCTCCACCACCGGGCCCCTCCTCCACTCTCACCACGTCCGAACCCGCAGCCTACCGGCCCAACCCCCGTTCCCACGCGTGATCACCCCCACCTACTACAGTCACCCCCAGGCCCCCGTAGCCCAATCGGCAGAGGCAACGGACTCAAAACCCGTCCAGTGTGCGTTCGAATCGCACCGGGGGCACGGGCTCCGGCTACGCCTGTCCGCGGAGAGCCCGGACAGGATCGCCCGTCATGATGTTGGGGGGCCGAGCCCCCCAAACCCCCCACGGTGCCAGCTCCTCGCCTTTGCGGAGCCGGGCACGTTGATCTTGAACCAGCGGGTGGCTTCGCCGTTTGTGCGGATGCGGTACGAATCGCG
>NZ_DASYTH010000434.1:0-10628 GCF_036002505.1 Actinophytocola sp.
ATAGATCACGCCTGACCTGGTCACATGCTCCCCGGTCCGGGCAAGCGACAACATCTCCGCCGGTGAGTGCTCGCCGCCGATCACACAAACGTCGAGCAGGCCGTCGTCCACCACCGAATGCGGCAGGACCAGGAACTGCCCGCCGCGGTAGCGGCTTCCGCCAGCGTTGGCCAGCATCGTGGGTCCTCTGTGGACCTCAATTCCGTCGACGACGACCCGGCCGGGGTAAGGCTCATAGCTCCCGGCGAGATCCTTGAGCGCCTTCTCGTACCGAGCCGGCCCGGTCACATGCCTGAGACCCTCGGCGGCATGCACGGCCTGCGGAGGGAATCCGGTAGCCGCACCGGCCAGAACCAGGTTCCCGTTCTCCGCCAGCAAGGCGAGATCCAGCCGCCGCACGTGCGCACCCGGGTCGGTCAGCGCCGCGTCGAGAGCCTCAGGCCAGCCGACGGTGCCCCAGAACGACCGGTAGCAGGAATTCGACGTCCCACCCGGAACGATGAACATCGCCGTAGGCCCGGGATTCCCGGCCAGCCCGTGCACCATTTCCCGAACGGTGCCATCACCGCCGACGGCGACCACCAGCACCTCGCCGTACGAGGTGGACGATGCGGCGGCGAGCTTGGTGGCATGCCCGGGCTCGGCGGTCCAGTACACCGTCACGTCGCGGATTCGCTGACGGCACAACAGTTCCAGCTCGTCGACCAGGTCGTCCGTGATCGTCCCCGCCGCCGGGTTCGCAATGATCACTACCCGCCGAAACATCGTCACGCCGCCGCCAGCACCAACACGGCGTTCTGCCCGCCGAACCCGAACGAGTTGCTCACCGCCACGGACATCCGCTCCTCTCGCACCCCTCCCGCAACCACGTCCAAGTCGATGTCCGGATCCTGGCGCTCCAGGTTCGCCGTCGGCGGAACCCGCTCCTCCTCAAGGGAAAGCACGGTACAAGCCGCCTCGATCGCCCCCGCCGCCCCCAGAGCGTGACCGGTCACCCCCTTCACCGACGTGACGCTGGGCCGGTGCGGAAAAACCCGCCGCAGCGCCCGCCCCTCGGTAATGTCGTTGAGCGGCGTCGCCGTCCCATGCGCGTTCACGTGATCGACGTCCACCGCCCCGATCCCCGCGTCCAGCAACGCCATCCGAATCGCCTGCTCCACCCCGTCCCCGGTCGGATCCGGCGCCGTCGCATGATGCGCGTCCGCCGACGCCCCATACCCGACGAGCCGGGCCCGGACCCGCGCCCGCCGCGCCCGGGCATGCTCCATCCGCTCCAGGATCAGCACCCCCGCCCCCTCCGCCGCCACGAACCCGTCCCGATCCCCGTCGAACGGCCGCGACGCGCCCGCCGGATCCGCCACCCGCCCCGACAATGCGCCCATCCGCGTGAACCCGGCCACGACCGGCCGCGTCAGCCCCGCCTCCGCCCCGCCCGCGATCACGATGTCGCACCGCCCGGCCCGCAACAACTCCCGTGCCGTCCCGATGGCCGTCGTCGCCGACGCACACGCCGTCGTGGTGACCAGGTTCGGCCCCTGCGCCCCGCAGTCGATCGCGATGTACCCCGCCACCATGTTGATCCCCATCATCGGAATCAGCATGGGCGAAACGCCCTTCGTCCCCTCCCGCAACATCGCGCTGTGCTGCTCCTCGAACGTCCGTACCCCACCCAACGCGTTCCCCATCACCACACCGACCCGCGTGCTGTCCCACTCCCTCGGGTCCAGCCCCGAGTCCAGGATCGCCTCCCGCGCGGCGACGAGTGCCAAGTGGACGTACCGGTCCAGCCGCCAGGCGGTCCGCCGCCCCAGCAACTCGTCCGCGTCGAACCCCGGGACCCGGCAGGAAAAGTCCACCGGCATCCCCTCGAGCTCGGGATCCACCGCCGCCGTCGGTACGCCCCCGAGAATTCCCCGCCAGCTCTCCAGCACACCGATCCCGGCCGGGGTCACCAGCCCCAACCCGGTCACCGCGACGTCGCCGCCAGGCGTCATCCGACCCTCGCCAGCTTGTTCCCGATCAACCGCGCCGCCTGCGCGACCGTCACCTGAGGAGTGACGTCCTCCTCGCCGAACGGCACGCCGAACTCCTTCTCCGCCACCATGGCGAACTCCACCAGCGCCAGCGAGTCCAGATCGAGCTCGTCGAACGTCGCGTCGGGTCGTAACTCCTCGGCGGTCACTCCGAAACGCGCGGTGAGCAACGCGGCGAGACGTTCGAGAACGTTCATGGCTTTCTCCTGTGTCTAATTAGAGGAGGCTTCTGCACAACGAAGTTCGTCGGTGCCCGGCCTGCGTGGTCGATGACCGGTTGCTGTGCATGACCCTCCTTACAGAGCGTCGATGTCCGGCCAGCGCAGCAGCGTCGATCCCCAGGTGAGCCCGCCGCCGAACGCGCCGAGCAGCACCCGGTGCCCCACCCGCAGGTCCCGGTCCTCGTTCGCGGCGGCCAGCGCGATCGGGATGGACGCGGCCGCGGTGTTGCCCACCAGGTCGATGTTCCGCACGAACTTGCTGCGCGGCTGCCCGAGCTGATCCGCGACCCCGTACAGGATCCGCGCGTTCGCCTGGTGGTAGACGAACTTGTCCACGTCCCGCAACCGCATGGCCGCCTTGTCCAGCACCGCTTCCGCGGACTTGGCCATGTGCGTGATCGCCCGCAGGAACACCTTCTGCCCCTGCATGGCGAAATGGCTGTTCCGGTCCGCCACGGTGATCAGGTCCGCACCCTCGCCGTCACTGCCCAGGTCGAACGGTCCGATGGCGCCCAGCTCATGCGGCTCCCCGGCGCGCAGCACCACCGCGCCCGCGCCGTCCCCGAAGATCGCCGCGGAGGTGCGGCAGTTCGGATCCAGGATCGTGGAGAACGTGTCCGCGCCGATCAGCAGCACCCGCTCGGCCATCCCACCGGTGATCAGCCCGGCGGCGGTGCCGAGCCCGTAAAGGAACCCGGTGCACACCGCGTTCAGGTCGAACGCCGCCGCACCGCCAACCCCGATCCGCGACGCCACCTCGGGCGCAGTGGCCGGGCACGGCCGGTCCGGCGTGGTGGTGGCCAGGATGACGAAGTCGACGCTCTCCACGTTCGCCGACTTCAGCGCGCGCTGCCCGGCCTCCACCGCCAGATCCGACGTAGTCACACCCGGCTCGACGATGCGCCGCTGCCGGATGCCGGTCCGGGTCCGGATCCACTCGTCGGACGTGTCCAGCCGCGCGGCGATCTCTGCGTTGTCCACCACCCGCGGCGGCAGCCACGAACCGAGTCCACACAGGACCGCCGCCCGCTCCTGGTTGTGGCCGAACGACGAACGTCGCACCAGCGCGGAAACCGTCGCGTTTCTCACGACATCACCTCGCAGGCTCGGTGATGTCGCTCAGGCACTGCGTCGATTGGTTCGCTCGCAAGCTCGCTCATAGTGCCTCCCCGAGGCCCATGTACCTCAACCGGATCTCCTTCAGCTCGGCCGACCAGCGCTCGGCCGTGCCCAACCGCTCGGCCGGCGTGGTGTCGAGCAGCCGGCGGCCCGGCCAGATCTCGTAGCCACCGACGACGTCCGCGTGCCGCTCCAACCCCTGCTGGAACAGCTCCTCACGCCGCAGCACCATGTCGTGCACCGGCAACTCGGCCCACATCCGCATGCCGCGCCGGATCAGCGCCAGGGTTTCGTCCCGGCGCTCGGGATGCTCGGCCAGATACCGCTTCGCGACCGCTGCGCCGACGGTGAGGTGGCGGATCTCGTCGATGCCCGCGCTGGTGTCGATGTCCGCGGCGGCCGGGTTCAGCGGCCGCCACTTCCGCTCGGAGAGCTCCGCGGCCGGGGCCAGGGCACCCTCCAGGATCACGGTCATCACCACCACGCCACCGAGGAAGTCGGCCCGGTCGCGCATGATCTCCAGCCCGAACTCCTCGAGCGGCTCCAGGACCTCGCGGATCTCCTTGCCGGCAAAAGAATCGATGGCGTCCCGCACGCCGTCCGCCGGCACTCCGAGGGTCACCAGGTGGTTGCGGAACATCATGCCGTGCCGCGCCTCGTCGAGCACCTGGGTCGCGTAGAACTCCATGGTGTCCGTGTCCGGCGCCAGTGGGACCAGATAGGACAGTGCCCGCGCCGCCTTCTCCTCGGCCACCGCGCGGAACGCGTACTCTCGCGTGATCGCGTCGTACAGCGGACCGGGCCGCCGCATGAACTCTGGGATCTCGGCATCCGGTGCGTGCCCGTCGATCCGCCCGGCGACCACGCCAGGCAAGGCCCGCAGCCAGTACCGCAGGTTGCAGTCGTGCGCGGTCAACTCAAGATGCATCGCACCGTCCAGCAAACCGGGCGCGGTCTCCCAGTCGGCCACAGCGTCCAACAGGCTCGCTCCGCTCGCATGAGCGCGCCTTGACGTGGTGTCTTCCTTCCTGCGCCGCTCGGTCGCCGGTGTTGATACCGACCCCCTGACGGGGCCCACCCCCTCCTCCTCGCTCCCTGCGCTGCTCGTCAGTCCAGACACCACCGGCCCGCTCACAGCTCCCCCTCGCAGGCTCGGTCGAGCCGCTCGCGGTCGCCCTGTGACATTGATTCGCTCGCAAGCTCGCTCACGCCAGGTCCCCGATCGCCCCGGCGTGCAACTGGCCGGCGTAGTACAGCAACGGCTTCCCGGTGCCGGTCTTCGCCGCGGTCACCCCGGCCAGGATCAGCTGGTGATCACCGGCCGGCACCAGCCGGCGGAACTGGCACCACAGCCAGCACACCGCACGGTCCAGCAAGGGGACCGCGGCGCCGAAACCGGGTGTCCAGGCCACGCCGGCGAACTGCGCCGGGCCGACCCCTCGGGTGGGACTGGCGAAGTGCCGGGCCAGCCCGGACTGCCCCGAGGACAGCAGGTTCACCGCGAAGATCCGCTCCCGGATCACCAGGTCGGCCAGCCCGCCCGCGGTGGGCAGGCACACCGACACCAGCGGCGGCCGCCGGGACACCACGCCGAACGCACTCACCGTCGCGGCGTGCACCTGCGCGCCCGAGCCCAGGGTGAGCACCGGCACCCCGGTGGCGAACCGGAGCCCCGCCTGCCAGAAAGCGTCCACATCGGACTCGCTGGGCAGGGCGCCGGTGATCAGCGAAGCGGTCATGGCACTGTGTCCAGTTGGCTCGCTCCGCTCGCATGAGCAGGCCTTGGACGCGATGCCTTCCCTCGTCGCTGCTCGGTCGCTGCGCGACCTGCGCGCTCCTCAGTCCAGGCATCGCCGGCCTGCTCGATTGACCCCTCCATCATGACGAACGCCGGGTGGGGCACCGGCTCGAACTGGACGGCGAACGGCTTGAGGAAGTTGCCGAACAGGGCCCGGTCGCCGAACAGGTGGATGGGAATGGCCAGCAGCGCCCACTCCCAGCCGATCAGCCACGCCCACAACCCGGCGACCAGAGCCTGCGTCACCAGGCTGTGCATCGTGTTGTACAGCACGTAGTAGACCTTGCCGATCCGCTTGGACGCGCTGCGGTGGTAGGCGATCGCGCCCGGCAGGTAGCCGATCAGGTCGATGTACACGAACAGACCCACCGCCGCCAGCCACCGCACCTGGCCTAGGTGCATCACGAACAGCGCCACCGCGACCACGAGCCCGACCAGGTACTCCAGCCGGATCAACCGGTAGGTGGTCCGCGTCTCGAACCGGTTCGCCGCGTCCATCAGGCCGTCCTCAGCGCCAGGTCGGTGAGCGCCTCGCCGCCGCGCAGCACCGTGATCTCCCCGAACAGCCCGGAAAGCACCGAGCAGATGACCCGCTTGATCACCCGTTCGGCGATCGGGTCCATGATCCCGGCGAGGCTGTCGATGCCGAAGTCGTAGGAAACCTCGAACCGCACCTCGCACCCGCCGCGCACCGGGGTGAGCTGCCAGTGGCCGCGGAACTCGGTGAAGTCCCCGGCCGCCTGGTCGAACTCGATGCGCAGCCGGTCCGGATCGACCGTCTCCCACTCGGTCCAGCGCAGCACGCCGCGCCGGAAGCTCACCTCCCACTCGGTGTCCCGCGGCAGGTCCGGCGCCGGCGCGGGGTGCACCCGTACCGCACGCACATCCTCGGCCAGCATGGGAAACAGCTGGAAGTCGCTGACCCGCTGGAAGTCCCGGTGCGGGTCCTCGGTGGGGTACCGGACGATCAGCTCCGCGGTCCTCATCGGACACTCCGGGCGGCTCGTTCCAGGGCCTGCACGAGGAAGTCGACGTCCTCGTGGTCGAGCACCGCCGGCGGGGTCAACCGCAGCACCCGCGCGGAGTTCAGCGAGTGGTTGGCGATCACCCCGGCGTCCATCAGCTCCAGCAGCAGGTCGCCGGCCAGCCCCTCGACGGTGAGCTCGACCCCGATCAGCATGCCCAGCCCGCGCACCTCGGCCACCGCGTCCCCGAGCACGTCACGCAGCACGGATTCGACCTCCTCCCGCAGCAGCTCACCCAGCCACCGCGCGCGCCACACCAGGTTCTCCTCCCGGATCACGTCGATCACCGCGACGGCCGCGGCCATGCCCAGCGGGCTGCCGGAGAACGTCGAGGTGTGCAGGAACGGATCCCGGTCGAACGGGGCGAACGCCGCCTCGGTGGCGATCATCGCGGACACCGGCAGCACGCCGCCGCCGAGCGCCTTGCCGGCCAGCAGCACGTCCGGCACGACCGCCGCACGCTCCGCGCCCCACCACCAGCCGAGCCGGCCGAGCCCGGTCTGGATCTCGTCCAGCACCAGGAACGCGCCGTGCTCCCGGCACAGCAGCGCCACCTCGGCCAGGTAGCCGAACGGCGGGATGATCACGCCGGCCTCGCCCTGCACCGGCTCGACGATCACGCAGGCGTCACCATCCGATTGGGACAGTGCGGCCTTGAGCGCCTCCGCGTCGCCGAACGGCACGTGGGTCACGTCCGGCAGCAGCGGCCGGAACGGGTCCTGGAACACCGGCTTCGCGGTGACGCTGAGCGCGCCGAGCGTCTTGCCGTGGTAGCCGTTCTCCATCGAGATCAGCCGGCGCTTCCCGTTGGCCCGGGCCAGCTTCAGCGCCGCCTCCACGGCTTCCGCGCCACCGCAGGCGAAATGCACTCGGTTCAGCCCGGCCGGCGTGGTCGCCACCAGTGCCTCGGCGGCCTCCGCGGCCCGCGGCTCGATCAGCAGCCGGGTGGCCACCGGGTTCGTGTCGAGCTGCCGGCGTACCGCGTCCACCACGTGCGGGTGCCGGGCGCCGGTGATGAACACCCCGTAGCCGCCGCAGTTGAGCAGCCGCCGGCCGGCGCTGGTGGTCACCCAGGCGCCCGCCGAGGACTCCTCGACGTCCGCGCCGAACAGCTCACCGAGCGCGGCCCGTCCCTTCGACAGAAACCGCCGGTACCGGTCGAGTGTGCCGGCCGCCATGGTGTCCACTGTGCCGTGCATCAGCTCACCACGATGGGGTAGCCGGCGTAGTAGTCGACCAGTCCTCCAGCCATGCTCGAGCGCGACGGCGGGTGGAACGCGATCGCGTGTGCGGCGGCGGCCAGGTACGCCACATCCGAGGAGCCGATGTAGGCGATGCCGCCGAGCAGCTCCACCGCCTGGCTGGTCGCCGCGGACACCGCGTCCTGCACGGCGAACCGGGTCACCAGCGCGGTGGCCAGCGTGTCGTTGTCGGTCTCGCCGTCCATCACCCGGCGGGCCAGGCCCTCGGTGAGCGCGGCCGCGCTCTCGATCCGCACGGCGAGCCCGGCCCGCTCGGTGACGCTGCCCCGGCCGCCCTCCAGCACCCGCTCCACCAGGGCGCTCGCCACCCCGGTGTAGGCGGCGCACACGGTCATCTGGAACCAGATCAGGCCGACCGTGGTCAGCTTTTCCATCTGTACGGCGAACTCCGGGTCGGGCTGGATGATGTGCTCGGGGGTGACCAGCACGTCGGTCAGCCGCACCTCCTGCGACTCCGCGCCGGCCAGCGCGAACGTGGACCAGAACGGGTGGATGGACACGCCGGGCGTGCGGGCCGGCAGCATCAGCAGGCCCATCGCGGTGCTGCCGTCGGCCATCGGCAGCCCGACGCTGGCGGTGAGCAGGTCCATGGACCGGGCCAGGCTGCACGGCTTCTTCGACCCGTTGATCAGGTAGCCGCCGTCCACCGGCCGCGCGGTCATGCCCGGCGTGAAGATTCCCTGTCCCGGCCTGCCTTCGGCGAACCCGGACGCCACCAGCATCCGGTCCTCGACCACCCGGCGCAGCAGGATTTCCTCCAGCCCGGAGTCCTTGACGGTCTCGGCCACCGCGAACAGCGTGCCCAGCGAGAAGTGGTGCATCATCGTCGCCACGGTCATGGACGGCGCCACCGCCCCGAGCGCGCGCACCACCCGGGCCGCGTCCAGGGCGCTCGCGTCCAGGCCGCCGTAGACCGCGGGCACCATCAGGTTCGTGCCGCCGTGCGCGCGGAAGATCTCGATCGCCGGGCTGTCCTCGGTTTCCAGCTCCGCCAACGGAATGTCGGCGAGCGTCGAGCGAAGCCCGGGCAGCAGCTTGTCGCAGAGGTTGCGGTCGGCTTCCATGAACTGCATGTCGACTCCTCAGTCGTGCCTTGACGTCTGGTCAGCGGTCATCGCGCGGTAGGCGCCGAGGACCGCGTCGCGCGGCCGGATCCCGCCGGCCAGCGACACGCCCTGCAGATGTGAGCTGCGGAGCATCGGGTAGTTGGCTTCGCCGAACGCACCACCGGTGAGCCCGGTCCCGCCGTGCGTCGGCAGGTAGGGCAGGAAACCGATGTGCGAGTCGTTGACCTTCAGCAGGCCGCCGTTGACGACCCGCGCGGTGACGTGCTCGATCACCGCCTCGTCCTTGGCCCACAACGAGTTCCGCAGGCCGTACCGGTTGCTGTTGACATGGTTGAGGAACGCCTCGAGGAGCTCGGCTTCCGGCGCGGGCTCCGGCACGATCACCGGCAGCAGCGGGAAGAACGTCTCGGTGCGAACCGCCTCGATGTCCCGTGCGGTTCGCAGACCGTCCACCCGCAACACGGTCGGCTCCAGAAAGAGCCCGGTGTCCGAGGGGGAGCCGTCCACCTCCAGCCGCCGCCCGCCGTGCACCAGCGTGGCGCCCTTGTCCAGCGCGTCGCGGAGGTAGCCGAAGAACCGCTCGCTGCGCAGCACGGGCGAGAGCAGCACGCCCTCGTCCTCCGGGTAGCCCGGCCGGATCGCGGCCGCCGCAACGGAAAGCCGCTCGAGCAGCTCGCCGGCGACGGCCGGGTGGGCGAGCACCTGGCCCGGCACCATGCAGATCTGGCCGGAGCCGTAGAAGCACTCGGTGAGCGCCTCCGTGGCGAGCTCCAGGTCGGCGTCCCGCCACACCACCACGCAGTCGTTGCCGGCCAGCTCCAGGATCGGCTTCTTGCCGCGCGCCACGCAGTCCCGTTCGAAGGCCAGGCCCCGCTCGACGTCGCCGGTGTAGAGGATGTCGTTGACCAGCGGGCTGTCCAGCCACGCGGCGAGCGTCGGCCCGGGGCGGGCGCAGAACGCGTTCAGCACCCCCGCCGGCGCGCCGAGCTCGTCGAGCACCGGCACGACCAGCTCCCGCAGCGCCCACAGCACCCCCAGCGGGGCGCTGCGCGGAGCCCGGACCACGACGGCGTTTCCGGCCAGCAGCGCGGTGATCCCGAACAGGGCGCTGGCCGCCGGCGCGTTCTGCGGCGGGTGCACGCACACCACGCCGTCCGGCACCCGGCGAACGATCAGCCGCCGCGCGCCGTACGCGAACTCGTGGTGCAGCTGGCTTCCGCACCATGCCAGGGTTTCCGGGCTGAACAGCTCCATCAGCCCGGCGACCTGCCATTGCGCGAGCGCCCGGGGGCTGCCCTCGGCCACCATCAGGTCGACCAGCTCGGCGTGCCGCGCGTGCAGCCGGTCCCGGATGCCCGCGCCCAGGCGCATCCGGGTTTCCAGCGGCACCGCCGCCCACTCTGGGGCTGCGGCGGCGGCCGCGTCCAGCGCCGCCAGCACCGTTTCTCCGTTTGCCACCGCGCACCGGCCCACCACGTCGCGGGTCGCGGCCGAACCGCCGTTTTCCAAGCAGCGCTTGGTGTTCAGCGCGGTGAACACGTCCTCGAGCAGCGCCCGGGTGGTGACGGTGTACAGATATTGCCCGGAGTCGATATCCCGGCCACCGACATAGGACAGATAGGTGGGGACGGAACCGACCGCGCCGGCGAATGTCTCCGCCCGCGTCTGTCCGGCCAGGTTCAGCGTCACGCCCACGTCCTTCTCTCGCTCCAACAGGATCGCGCGGGTTCGCGAAATCCCACGCTGAATTCGAGTCTGACAAAAGCCTTTGACGAGTCGCTGACACCCACCTCGGACCCAAGTCGAGGACCTGTGCAAAATGGTTCGCTCGCAAGCTCGCTCAACCCATCACCTCGCAAGCTCGGTGCTGGAGACCCCGTCGCCTCGTCCCTCGGCGGCGGGGCAGTGCTCAATGGTTCGCTCGCAAGCTCGCTCACGGGCGCTGACACGGGCCTCGAAAACAACTTGAGAAATTGGCCGAGGGTTCTGCGCACGTAACTGGTCAGGTGTCTGGCGGCGTGGCTAGTTGATCTCTGCTGGGTTTCGTGGATCATGGTTTGGTGTCTGCCGGTCGTCGTCCGTCCTATGAGGAACTTGCTGCGG
>NZ_DASYTH010000435.1:0-14555 GCF_036002505.1 Actinophytocola sp.
AGGGCATTGGTCAACGCCCCACCGGTCCCACCAGCCACACCAGACCCGATCACCCCGAGCACGATGGACAACTCCCTCCAAAGGAGCCACACCCACCGGCGATCATGGCCCACCGCGACCCCATCCCGAGAAGATCAACGGGACCAGGGCTCCCGGCCGACCCGCCAAAGGTGACCGCCAAACTCCAGGCCCAGTGACAGCCCACCACTTCCGAGACACGCCTCAGTTGGCCGCGTACCAGGCGACCGTGCGGCGCAGGCCGTCGGCGAGGCTGGTGCTGGGGCGCCAGCCGAGCACCTCGCCGGCCGGGCCGGGGTCGGCCACCTGGGCGTGGTCCAGGGGCCGGTCGGCGACCGCGCCGAACCTGGGCTTGCCGGTGCCGCCGACGATCCGGGCGAGCAGCTCGATGGTGTCCCGAATGGACACCTGGGTGCCGGAGCCGATGTCCAGCACCTGACCGGCGGCCTGGCCGGAGACGGCCGCGGCGAGAAACGCGTCGACCACGTCGTCCACGTAGACCCAGTCGACGAGCCGGGTTCCGCTGGAGAGCTCCGGATCCTCGCCGCGCAGCAGGGCGAGTGTGGTGTAGGGCACCAGCTTCCTGGTGTCCGGCTGGGCCGGGCCGTAGACCATGGCCACCCGCAGCACGGTCACCGGGACGTCCCAGAGCTGGTAGAACATCCGGGCGTAGCCGGTGGCCGCGGACTTCGCGGCGGCGTAGGGCGAGGCGGGGGTGGCCTCGGCGCCGCGGGTCTCCTCGACCGAGCCGGCCAGCACCACCCGGGTGCCGTTGGGGCACACCGTGGCGGCGGTGAGCAGGTTCACCACGCTGGACAGGTTCGCGTCCAGCACCGGCCGCACCAGCGTCACGTCGCGGGCCCCGGTGACGGCGCTCGCCAGGTGGAACACCACGTCCGGCGTGATGGTCCGGACCAGTTCGGCGGTCGCCCCGGCGTCGGTCAGGTCGGTGATGTGCCACACCGGCCCGGCCGCGGTCTCCACCGGCCGCCGGCTCACCGCGTGCACCTCCGCGCCGAGCTCGGTCAGCCGGCCGACCAGGTGCGATCCGATGAATCCGGTGGCGCCGGTGACCAGCACCCGCGCGTCCCGCCACTTCCCTGATAAAGCCACAATGAATTCATCTCGCCCGATGCGGCAGTCGTTTCACTTGCCGCACGGCGCGTTGTCCACGACCGTGGCCACGATCCGGTAACTGGAATCGATCTTGACGATGTCGTTGTCGGCCCAGGTTCCGATGGCGCCGCACTTGCCTTCGGCTTCGTAGGCGCCGAAGTCGGACTCGCCGGCGACCACCCGGTTGCCGGTCACCGTCCACGAGCCGATGCCCGGCATCAGGTACACCGCGTAGGTGCCGCCGATGGCGAGGTTGTTGACGATCCGGGCGCCGCTGGTGGCCGTGGAGTGCACGAAGATCGGCGCGGTGTAGCCGTAGGGCAGCTTGCTCTGGTCGAACGTGTTGTGCTCGACGATGACGTTGGTGGTCTGCGGGTAGTCCTGGATGCCGTCGGCGTGCGCGATGTCGTCCTTGACGCAGCCCAGGTAGTAGGAGTCCTTCACCACGACGTTTGGGCCGCCCGCACGGAACCCGTCCTCGTGGCCCCGGACGTGCACCCGGATGGCGGTGTAGTTCTGCTCGCCGATGGCCATCGGCATGGCGATCTTCGCGCCGCAGGTGGCCGGCCCGACGAGCGAGTCGGTGATGGTGAACGAGCCGCCCAGCTCGTACACCGAGTCGTCGATCTGGGTGTTCCTGATCGTCACGTTGCGCGCCTTGATGATCAGGGCGCCGGTGATGTGCCAGCTGTCGATGACCTCGCCCGCGGTGCTGGCGACGTACTCACCGACGGTCTTGCGGAACGCCGTCCCAGCCGGCACCCCGGTGCTCGCCGGGGTCGGGAACCCACCGGGGGCCGGGGGTGGGGCGGGGTTCTGGGGTTTGCTCGAGCTCGTGGTCCTCGTCGTCGTGGTCGACGTGGGCGTGGTCGACGCCGCGGAACTGCTCGGGTCCGTCGTGGTGGTCGCGGTGTCCGAGCTGGACGGCGGGGCCGGCGACGGGCTGCCGGCCTGTGAGTCCTTACAGGACACCAGTGGCGCCGTCACAGCCGCCACCAGCACCACCGACAATACGGCCCGTCTCATACTGTTACTCCATCGTGATTGGCGCAGACGGCGGAACACTAGCCAATCGATCAAGGGACAACAACCGCACCATTTCGTGAGAAAGCAACATCGAGTGACTACCGGTGACCGTTGCGGGACGCTTAAAAGATCGAAGTCGCGTTACGCAGCCAAACGTTACCCAGCAGAGTGTGATTCGGCCGTTCGGCGCAGCGTACGAGGGGTCAATGTGACGCTCGTCACAGGGGGTGACATCCCGGTGGCGAGGGGAGTAAGCAGTACACGCACAAGCGAGGAACCGCTCCACGGTGGGCCCCGACCCCGCCGGAATCGCGGATGTGGTTCGCTGGAGATTAAGACAGGATCAAATTTGTCCACGATTTTCGCTCGCGTGCGCTTTCGTTCGGCGCTATTCGGGGTAATGGCCCTCGCGCTGACCGCGTGCGGCACCGGCGCGGTGGCCGGAGAGCCGATCTCCGTGCCGGGCGCGGTGGCCGGGCCGTCCAGCGTGGACACTTCCGCCACGACCACGACCGCCACCTCGACGACGACCACGAGCGTGGCGGCGAGCAAACCGGCGAGCCCCAAGCCGGCCACCGGCACCGCACGCCCGTCACCGACCGGCTTCCCGACGGCCGCGACGACGGGCGTGCGGCCCGGCACCGCGCTCACCGTGGTCAACGGCGACCAGACGTTCAGCACGCCCGGCGCGGTCGTCGAAGGCAAGGACTTCCACGGCTTCGTGAAGGTCACCGCGGCCAACATCACGTTCCGGAACTGCGTGTTCCGCGGCCGGGCGCCGGGCGGGAACGCCGCGCTGCTGGATGCCGAGCACGCCACCAACCTGGTCGTCGAGGACTCCGAGTTCGCCGCGGCCAACCCGGCGGCCACCCTCGACGGCATCTGGGCGGCGAGCACCAGCATCTACCGGGCCAACGTCCACGGCACGGTGGACGGCGTGAAGGCCGACTCCAACGTGCTCGTCCAGGACTCCTACATCCACGACATGTCCTGGTTCGCCTCCGACCCCAACCAGGGCGGCGGCGAGACGCACAACGACGGCGTGCAGACCTTCGCCGGCGAGTCGCACGTGACGTTGCGGCACAACACTATCGACATGTCCACCACGAAGCGGCCGAACGCCGCGCTGCAGAACTCGACCAGCGACACGCACGTGGAGAACAACTATCTCGACGGTGGCGCCTGCATGCTCAACTTCGACCACAAGAGCGTCGGGCGGCCGCTGACCGGCCTGTTCGTCGTGAACAACCGGTTCGGCCGGCACTCGTCCTACCAGTGTCCGATCATCCTCTCCACCCAGTCGACGATCAGCCAAAATCTTGGCAACGCGTGGGCCGACACCGGGCAACCGATCCCCCCGCCCCAGGTCCACGACTAGACCCTGACCAGCGCAAACCTCACCGATTGAGACATCATGACGCGCGAACTGTGATCGTTTTCCGATTACCGTCCGGTCCTTCACCATGAACGCGTGTTCGTGCGGCGGATCGCGGTGGTCGGTACGGGTTACGTGGGCCTCACGACGGGTGCGTGCCTGGCCTCGCTGGGGCACCGCGTGGTCTGCGCGGACGTGGATGCCGACAAGGTGAAGCGGCTGGACGCGGGCGAGGTGGACATCCTCGAGCCCGGTCTGGCGGAACTCGTCTCGGAAGGGCTGGCCGCCGGCCGGCTGTCCTTCGTGGTCGGTGCGGCCGAGGCGGCCGGCGCCGCCGAGGTGGTGTTCCTGTGCGTGCCCACCCCGATGGGCGTCGGCGGGGTGGCCGATCTGAGCGTGGTCGAGTCGGTCGTCGAGGAGGTTCGCGACCTGCTCGAGCCCGGCTGCGTGGTGGTCAACAAGTCCACCGTCCCGGTCGGAACCGCCGCTCGCACCGCCGGGCTGCTGGAGCGCCCGGACGTCGCGGTGGTGAGCAACCCGGAGTTCCTCCGCGAGGGCAGCGCCGTGCGCGACTTCCTGCACCCGGACCGGATCGTGGTCGGTGCCGACCGGCAGGACGCCGGCGAGCGCGTCGCCGCGCTGTACGCGCGACTGGGCGCTCCCACCGTGCTCACCGACGCCGCGTCCGCCGAGCTGGTGAAGTACGCCGCGAACTGCTTCCTGGCCATGAAGCTGTCCTACGTCAACGCGCTGGCCGAGCTGTGCGACCGGCTCGACGCCAACATCGCCGACGTCACCGAGGGCATGGGCTACGACCGCCGGATCGGCCAGGCGTTCCTCGCGCCCGGCCCCGGCTGGGGCGGTTCCTGCCTGCCCAAGGACACCGCCGCCATGCTCCAGCTCGCCGACGCCGTCGACTTCGAGTTCCGCCTGCTGCGCGCCACCATCGACACCAACACCCGGCAGCGCCAGCGCATGGTCGAGAAGGTCCGCACCGCCGTCACCGGTCAGCGCAACGGTTCCCTGTCCAGGACCCGGCTCGGCCTGCTCGGCCTCACCTTCAAGGCCGGCACCGACGACCTCCGCGACTCGCCGGCCCTCGCCGTCGCGGCGCTGCTCCGCCAGGCCGGCGCCACGCTGACCGCCTACGACCCGGCCCGGCCGGAGAGGGTGGACGGCGTGCACCTGATGCCGGATCCCTACCAGGCGGCCACCGGCACCGACGCCCTCATCGTCCTCACCGAGTGGCCGGAGTTCCGCACGCTCGACTGGCTCCGCATGGCCACCCTCACCCGCCGCCCGGTCGTCATCGACACCCGCAACCTGCTCGACCCGGACATCCTGCGCCGCGCGGGCTTCCACTGGACCGGTCTCGGCCGGCGCTGACAGCCGGGGTTGACGATCGGCCGCGGGGCTGAATACGGTTCCCGTGCGTCCCGAAAAATTCGGAGTGTCCATCGAAAGTTTCGGAGATCCCATGTTGAGGATCGTCGCCATCGCCGCCGCCGTCCTGGCTACCTCGACCGTCACCGCCAGCCCGGCCGTAGCCACGAATGATTCGGTGATCACCGTCTTCGGTCGGTCCCACGAGCAGGAGATCGAGGGTTTCGGCATCGCGACCGCGTTCCGCAGAGTGGAGCTGCTGCGCGACCTGTCGGAGCAGCAGCAACGTGAAATTTTCGGTCTTTGGTTCGACCGAAACACCGGGGCGGGGTTCAGCATCCTGCGTCTGGGCATCGGCTCCTCGCCGGCCGGCAGTCCCTACGACAAGATGATCTCCATCCAGCCGAACGACCCGGGCGGTCCCGATGCTCCGCCCCAGTACGTCTGGGACGGCCTGGACAACGGCCAGGTCCTGGCGGCCAAGGTGGCCCAGTCCTACGGCGTGAAGCGGTTCTACGCCGACGCCTGGAGCGCGCCCGGCTACATGAAGACCAACGGCGACGAGAACAACGGCGGCATGGTCAAGCCGGAGTGGGAGGCCGCCTACGCCCGCTACCTGGCGCAGTACGTGAAGTTCTATGCCCAGGAGGGAATCCGGATCACCGACCTGGGGTTCACCAACGAGCCCGACTTCACCGCGCCCTACGCCTCGATGCGCTACACCCCGGAACAGGCGGCGGCGTTCATCAAGGTGCTCGGCCCGATCGCCCGGGGCGTGAACCTGGCCTGCTGCGACTCCTTCGGCTGGGACCAAGCCAAGGGCTACACGGCCGCGATCGAGGCCGACCCGCAGGCGCGGCGCTGGGTGAAGACCTTCACCGGCCACGTCTACGCGAGCCCCACGACCAGCCCGCAGCCCACCGGCAAGAAGACCTGGATGACCGAGTGGAACCCCAGCGGCACCACCTGGAACGAGAACTGGGACGACGGTAGCGGCTACGACGGGATCACCGTCGCGCAGAACGTCCACAACGCGCTCACATTGGGCGAGGTCAGCGCCTACGTCTACTGGGTGGGTGACTCACTGGGCGCCACCCGCGCGCCGATCCAGATCGACCAGGTCAACCACACCTACCACGTGTCCAAGCGGCTCTGGGCGCTCGCGGCGTACAGCCGGTTCATCCGGCCCGGCGCGGTCCGGCTCAACACCTCGGTGACCGATCCGTCACTGCAGGTTTCGGCGTTCCGCAACGACAACGGCTCCACGGTGGTCGAGGTCCTCAATACCGGCACCGCACCCGTGACCTGGCAGCACGTGCCCCGCCGGGCCGCCGCCTACCTCACCGACACCACGCACTCCCTGACCCCGACGCCGGTCACCGGCCGCACCGTCACCCTCGCACCCCGCGCCCTCACCACGATCGTGTTCTAGCGCGCGGACGCGTCTCGGCGTGTTCCGGCTTCGCGTAGCCATGTCCCGGCTTCGCGTAGTCGTGTCCCGGCTTCGCGTAGCTGGTCCTGGTCGCGACCGCGGTCGCGGTCGTGTCCCTGCGCGACCGGCCGTCGGCCCCGGCCGCCTCGAGCCGGGCCGGGGAGTGGCGTTCGACCCTCGCCGCGGGCTGGTGCCGCCGGGCCTGACGCTGGCCCAGGTCAGCACCGGCCTCACCACGGACGGCTTCATCTACCACGGCAACGGCGCGACCCTCACCGCCACCGTCAACAAGCGCGGCGCCACCCCGCGGCTCGACGCGGACGGCTGGTTCGCCCGGGAGATCTACGGCCGCCCCGGCCGCGAGCGCTTCGAGCCGGGCCGGGCGGTGGTCGGCCGCTCCCTGCCGTCCGGCCACTGGGCCGAGGTCACGCTCGCCGGCACCCGCACCGACGCCGAGCTCCTCGCCGACGCCGAGCTGGTCGCCGGCTCCCTGCGCGAGGACGCCGACATCCCGGTCCGCGTGGACGTCGCCCCACCTACCTGCCCAACGGCTACCACGTCACCGGCCTCAGCGCCGAGCCCTCGACCCCCGGCCGCGGCACGGTCATCTGCACCGACTACACGGACAGCCGGCTCACCCTCTCGCTCACCCTGATGAACCTGCTCGCCGCCGAGCGGATCGCCGACATCCAGGGCCGCCCGGCCTACCTCACCGACAACCGGAAGACCCTCGTGGTCAACATCTACCACGGCGCGATGCTCGCCATCTCCGGTGCGCCGCTCGACGAGCTGATCAAGATCGCCGAAGGTGTCCGCTGGCTCGGCTGACCCGGCTACTCCGGCGTCGCCAGGTACGCCGCCGCCAACCACGATCGCACCTGATCGTCCACATCGGACGGGTGGGAAGCAGCGTGACGTTGCTTCCCACCCTTGTAGCATGCGGCCACCTTATCGAGAGCCAATCTGCGACAATTGGCATCATGAGTGCGGCTTTTCTATCAAGTGGACGCGTATCAGGCCAGCGATTGGCTCGGCTGTTGGGGGTCTGGCGGCGGCATGGCTCGCGGCGTGGGTCAGCCGATCTCGCGGCCGGCATCCGGATGCTGGTGCTGGAGGGGCGGCTGCCGGTCGGCACCGGTCTGCCCGCCGAGCGCGAGGTGGCGGCCGCGCTCGGGGTGAGCCGGACGATGGTGGCCACGGCGTGGGAGGCGTTGCGCGGCGAGGGCCTGGTGGTCAGCCGGCGCGGTGCCGGGTCGTGGTCGGCGCTGCCGCCCGGTGCGCACGCCCGGGAGGACGAGCTGCCGGGTGCCGGCGACATGATCGACTTCACCCGGGCGGTGCCGGCCGCGGTGCCCGGGGTGGCCGGCGCGGCGGCGGCCGCGCTGCCGCGCCTCACGGCCGAGCTGGCCGGCCACGGGTACTACGAGCTGGGCCTGCCGGTGCTGCGCGAGCGGATCGCGGACCGGTTCACCGCGCGCGGCCTGCCCACCGTGCCGGAGCAGGTGCTGGTCACCAACGGCTCGCACCACGTGCTGGCCATGGCGTTGCGGCTGCTGGCCGGGCCCGGCGACCGGGTGCTGATCGAGCAGCCGACCTATCCCAACGCGATCGACGCGATCCGTGCGGCGCACGCCCTGCCGGTGCCGGTGGCGATGACCGACGAGGGGTGGGACGCCGACGCCATCGAGGTCGCGCTGCGCCAGGCGGCGCCCCGGGTGGCCTACCTCATCGTCGACTTCCACAACCCGACCGGGCACCGGCTGGACGCCGAGGGCCGGGCCCGGCTCGGTGCGGTCCTGCGCCGCACCGGCACACCCGCGGTCGTCGACGAGACGCACGTCGAGCTGGACCTGGACGGCGACCCGCTGGCCGGCCCGCCCCCGCTCGCCGCGTTCGCGCCGGACTGGGTGATCGCCGCCGGCTCGGCCAGCAAGTCGCACTGGGGCGGGCTGCGGCTGGGCTGGGTGCGGGCGTCCACGGAGATCATCAACCGGCTGGCCGCCGCCCGGCGCAGCATCGACCTCGGTTCGCCGGTGTTCGAGCAGCTCGTCCTCGCCGAGCTGCTGGGCGACCCGGAGCCGGAGCTGCGGGAGCGGCGGGCGGAGCTCGTGACCCGGCGGGACGCGCTGGTCGAAGCCGTGCGCACACACTGTCCAGAGTGGACTTTCCGGGTACCGGCCGGCGGGCTCAGCCTGTGGTGCCGGCTGCCCGCACCGGTCAGCACCCGGATCGCGGTCACCGCGCAGAACCACGGCGTCTGGGTGGTGCCGGCGTCCCGGTTCGCCGCGCAGGGTGGCCTGGAGCGCTGGCTGCGGCTGCCGTTCACCCAGCCGCCCGAGGTGCTCGCCGACGGCGTGCGGCGGCTGGCGCTGGCGGCCGCGTCGGTGCTCGACTCGCGCGCCGCGCCGGCCGTGCTGAACCCGGTGTAAGGGCGGCGCGTGTTACACATTCGGTTCGTCCGGCGATCTAAGGCGTGAGCCAGGTGCGCTGGATGGCCTAGCCGGCTCGGCCTTTCGGCCGGCGGACACCATCCAGCGCACCGTCGACTCTGGCGGCCGGTCGGCGCAGCCCCTCGATGCGCCGAGTTTGCACCCGGACTGCCAGAGAGGGGGCCCCGGCGCTGCGGGGGCATCGCGGCGCCGGGGCCCGGGTCCCGACCTGACCGGGCGCGGTCGGCAGGTCGGGAAGCGTGTGGAGTTGTGCTCTGGGCACGGCATGCCGGGTGGAGGCACAAAGATCCCGCGGGGGCGGGCTCGAGTCAGTCGGGCGACATGGCCGGTAAACCGGCGGTGCGGCTACCGGCGAGGCTGGCCCGCCCGAAGTCGGTGTGCGGGCCGGCTGGTGGCACGGCCGCGGCCGTGCCGGCCGGAAGCGCCGCGCCACCGCGGGCGTGGCCGGGGCCGTCATGCCCGGGCGAGACGCTGCTGGTCGGCGCCGCCGGGGCGGTGGGCGCCGGGTCCGGCGCGGGCTTCCGCCCGGTGTGGTCGGAGGCGGGAATGGTCGGCCGGTCACCCGTCGGGGGCTGACCGGATGGGGGCGCTGCTGGCGCGGACGGGGCCGTGGCTCGGGTGGACCGGTGTGCGGCGGCAGCGGTCCGGCCGGGTTTCGCGGCCGGTGCCGGCCGGTCGGCGGTTGCCGGCGCGGGTGACCGGACCGAGGTGGCCGTGGCCGGAGCGGGCGTCGGTGCGGAGCTGGCTGGCGGCGCGGCGACGATCGGGTTGACGGGTGCGGGTCGGGTGGCTGTGGTGTCGCCGGGCGGGTCGGCCGTCCCGGTGTCCGCGGTGGCGCCGAGCAGGTGGGTGAGGCCGCCGACGAGCCCGCCGAGCAGCCCGGGGGACCCGGTGTCCGGAGTGGACTCGGCGTCCGCGGCTCCGGTGGCGAGCAGGGTGCTCAGCAACCAACCCAGGGCGGCCAGCCCGGCGGTGACGATCACGGTGCGCAGCAGGCGAGGCAGCCCGCGTCCGGCGGCGCGCGCCGGCGGTGTGCCGTCCGCCCCGACAACCACTGCTCGGCACACCTCCCCGACCACACGCCCGAACGCACCGACAGTGCCACTATCCAGCACCGCACCGGCGATGTGCACCCTGGCCGCGCCTAATCCACCCGGATAGACGGCCGCGAACACCGTCCTGGGTGCCCGTGCCGGCCGCCGATAACCCCCTGTGATGACATCCGAGCGGGTGATCCTTGATGCTCCGCCGAGCGGTCCGGCCCGGGCGGCGGGACGGTGATCACATGGACCGAGCCCTCACGCTGCCGGACTGGGCGGAGCTGTGGCGCCGCCGCGAGCCCGATCTTCTCGTACACGACCCGGGTGGACCGCGGGAGTGCCTGATCCGTGCCGGCCAGCTGGTCGTGGCGGCCGATGCGGTGGAGCCGGCGCTGCGGGCCATCGACCGCTGGGTGGACCGGGTGGAGCTGACCGAGGAGGCGAAGCTCGCGACGCTGCGGCTGCACCCGGCCGCCGCGCACCGCCCGGTCGAACTGGCCGCCGAGGCCGGCGGGCCGGTGTCGGCCAACCACGTGCACATCGGCAGCGAGGTGCTGCTCGTCGGGACGCCGATCCTGCACGGCACCGGGGCGGTGCCGAGCGAGGTGCCGGCGCCGCCCGCGCCGCCGGTCGAGCGCTGGGAGCCGCCGGTCACCGTGGCCGTGCTGGACACCGGGCTCGACCCGCACCCGTGGTTCGCCGGCCGGCTGTGGCTCTCCGATTGGGGCCTGCAGCCTGAGGTGCTCGACGCCGACGGCGACGAGGTGTCCGACCAGCAGGCCGGGCACGGCACGTTCGTCGCCGGCATCGTGCTGCAGCACGCGCCCGGCGTCACCATCCGGCACCGTCGCGTGCTCTCCTCGCAGGGCCTCGCCGACGACCGGACCGTCGCGGCGGCGCTGCGGGCGGTCCGGCACCGGGCCGCACAGGCCGGCGCGCACCTGGACGTCGTGCTGCTCACCGCCGGCTGCCACACCGCAGGCGACCGGTGCCCGCCGCTGCTGGCGCGGGAGATCTCCCGGTTCACCAACGCCGCCGTGGTGGCCGCGGCCGGCAACGGCGCCACCACCCGCCCGTTCTGGCCGGCCGCCCTGCCCGAGGTGCTGGCCGTCGCCGCGACCGGCCCGGACGGCGGGCTGGCCGCGTTCTCCAACCGCGGCCCGTGGGTCGACACCGCGGCGCCGGGCGTGGACGTGGTCTCCAGCTTCGTCCGCTTCCGCCCGGCCGACGGCGTAGCACCCCGCACCGAAACCCGCGAGTACGGCGCCGCGTCCTGGAGCGGCACCTCGTTCGCCGCCCCACAGGTCGCCGCCCGGATCGCCACCTCACTCCACAACGGACTGTCCCTTGCGGAAGCCCGCCGCCGCGCCTGCTAGCCCGGCATGTTTGCCCCTCACGTCGCTGTGTTTGCCGCTCACGTCGTTCTGTTGGCGTCTCACGTGAACTGAAGCCGCGCGTTGCGCCAACACGGCGACGCCAGCGGCCAACACGGCTACGCCGCGCGCCAACACGCCGTGTTCTGTGAGTAGCTCTACTCAACATCGGGTCGCCGCGGCTCCGTGACGAGGTGGGCGCCGTCCCAGCCGTATGTCCAATTCGTACACGGAGCTTGATGTCGCGGATCTCGTTGGGCGGGCCCGGGATCACGACCGGGACGCGTGGGCGGAGCTGGTTCGGCGGTACGCGCCCGTGGTCTGGCGGGTGGCCCGGGCGCACTGCTCGGAGGCGGACGCCAAGGACGTCAGCCAGCACACGTGGATCACGCTTGCCGAACGCCTGTCCCGCGTGCGCGACCCGGACCGCCTCGCCGGCTGGCTCGCCACCACGGCCCGCCGGGAGGCCTTGCGGCTGCTTGCCTCCCGCCGAACCGAGGCGCAGCCGGACTGGTGGCCGGAGGCGGTCGAGGATCCCCACCCCGAGCACTGGCCCGAGCCGCGGGCGCTGCGCGGCGCCCGCGACCGCCTGCTGTGGCGGGCTTTCGCCGCCCTACCCGAGCGCTGCCAGCGCCTGCTCGGCCTGCTGGCGTTCGCACCGGAGCTGACCTACGCCCAGCTCGGCCACGCCCTCGGCATCAAGCTCGGCACCGTCGGCCCGGTCCGCGGCCGCTGCCTGCATGAGCTACGCCGGCAGCTGGCCGTCCGCGGGCTCTGCGAAGGAGCGGCCGGATGACCGGCGACCCCGACCTGCTCGCCGAGCTGGCCGCGCTGCTGCGCCGCGTCGACCCGGTACCCGACGACGTCCGCGCCCTGGCCGAGGCGGTGCTCGACCTCGCCTTCGTGCCGCCCGAGTGGACCCGCCTCGAGCCGGTCGCCGAGCCCCTCCTCGTCCGCGCCGGCCGCCGGTCGTTCCGGTTCGCCGCCAACGAGATCTCGGTCCGGGTCGACCTGCGCGGCGGCTCCCTCGTCGGCCTCGTCCACCCGGTCATGGACGTCGAGGTCTGCTGGCCGTCCGGCAGCCGGCGGGTGCGGCCCGACACGTACGGCTTGTTCCGGCTCGAGGACGTCCCCCGCGGCCCGCTCCGTGTCCTCATCGGACACGCCCACGTCACCCGCTGGTTCTGGCCATGAGCGACTGGGTTTCCGACCCGGACGCCACCCTCCAGTGGGCCGCCGGCGTGCTCACCTCACACCGGGTCGACTCCGGGACCCGGGCCCGCGCCTGGCACGCGGCCGCCATCGCGCACATGGAGCGCGGTGATCTCGCCCTGGCCCGCCGCGCCGCCCGGCATGCGCGGACCGTGGCCGGGCCCGAGCTGAGCCTGGTGCTGGCGTGGATCGAGCTGGACGCCGGCAACACCCGGGCCAGCCTGCGCCACCTCAACGCGGCCCAGCCGCACCTGGCCCGGACCCGCTGCCTGCGCGGGTTGAACCTGTGTGTCGCCGGCCGCTACGAACCGGCGCATCACGAGCTTTCCCTTGCCGTGGAAGGACTTCGGGCCGACCGGCACTGGCTGGCCAACGCCCTGAACGGGCGCGGCGTGGTGCGCATGCACCTGCGCCGGTTCGCCGCCGCGGACCGCGACCTGGCTGCGGCGGCCCAGCTGTACACCACGCTCGGCGAACGCGAGCGCGCGGCGACCTGCGTACACAACCGCGGATGCGTTGCGCTGCAGGCCGGTGACGTGCCGGGGGCGCTGCGGTTCTTTGACGAGGCCGTCACCGTGGGCCTGCAGACGAGCGCCCGACCCGAGGCCCTGATCGACCGCGCGCACGCGCTGCTTACCGCCGGCCTGGCGCTCGAGGCCGCCGAAGTCCTTGCCACGGCGGCAAACCAGCTCGGCGACACGGGTCGCAGCATGCGCCTCGCCGAGGCCTGGCTCGGTCTCGCCCGGTGCGCCCGCTCGCCCGAGTTGGCCCTCGACGCCGCCCGCCGGGCCGCCGCCCTGTTCCGAGCCCAGCGCCGCCCTGGCTGGCTCGCCGCGGCACAGTCGGTGGAACTGTGCGTCACTCTCTCCACTCCGCCCGACGCCCGCCGTGTCGCGGGGCGCTGTGTGCGGCATGGCTTCCTGGCTGAGGCCGCCGAACTCCGCCTGGCCGTCGGCACCCCTGACCTGCTCCGGCTGGTCGAGGCGCACCGGCGTTCCGGTCCGCCCCGGCTGCGCGCGCTCGGCTGGCTGGCTCGGGCTCGCCTCGCGGACTGCAGGCGCGGGGTGCTGGCCGCCTGCCGTGCCGGCCTGCGGACGGGTGCCGTCGACGTCGCCGGCGAGCTCGTGGACACCGGTTTGGCGGCATTGCTGCCGGGCGGGAGTCCTGCAGTGATCTTCCGTTGGCTGGCTCAGGTTGCCGTCGAGGACGTGGTTCGGACGCTCGGTGACGCCGCGATGTTGTACTACGTCGAGCACGATGGTGGCCTGTTCGCGGTGTCCGTTGTGGATGGTCGGGTTCGGCTGCATGACCTCACGACTTGTCGGGCGCATGACGTCGAGGCGCTCCGGTTCGGGTTGGGGGCGCGGGCGGACGGCGTGGTCGAGCGGGTGGCCCGGCGCTTGGATCGGGCGCTGGTGGAACCGGTGCGGGAGGTCGTCGAGGGTCGGCCACTGGTCGTGGTGCCGAGTGCTGTGCTGCACGGGTTGCCGTGGGCGGCGTTGCCGAGTTGTGCCGGGCGGGCGGTTTCGGTGGCGCCCTCGGTGGCGGGGTGGCTGCGGGCCAGCCGGGTGGGGTGGTCGATGGACAACCCGGTGTGGGTGGCGGGGCCGGGACTTCGGCATGCCGACCGGGAGGTCGCCGCGCTGCACCGGCGTTGGGGCGGCACGCTGATCACCAGCCGTGAATCTACTGTGGACAGAGTGCGCTCGGTGCTGGACGGTGCCGGGGTGGTGCACATTGCCGCGCATGGGCGGTACCGGCCGGAGGCGCCGCTGTACTCCTACCTGGAGTTGGTGGACGGCCCGCTGTACGGCCATGATCTGGACGTGGCGCCGCGGCTGATCGTGCTGTCCGCATGTGAGGCGGCGCTGTCGACCCCGCTGTTTCCGGGTACCCGAGCCATGATCGCGAGCACGGTGCCGGTGGCCGACGCCGCCGCCGTCGAGCTGGTGAGCGCGTTCTACGAGCACCTTCAGCACGGCCCGGCGGAGGCACTGGCGCGGGCGCAGGTCGGGTGTGGTGACCGTGGGTTCGTGTGTATGGGGGCGGGTTAGGGACCCGCCGAGAAATAGGTTGATCATTTGTGGCGATGGGACTGGTAGGAGGGAAAGCAACGTCACGTTGCTTCCC
>NZ_DASYTH010000436.1:0-13375 GCF_036002505.1 Actinophytocola sp.
AGCTGGTCGGCCAACGAGGTGAACGCCACAGCCGGCTCCCATCGCCGCAGGTCACTTTGATCGACAATCGCTCGGCGGCGGCCGAACGCTAGGGCCGCCGTCCAACTGCGACGGAGTGCCCGCGGGCGGCGGTGATACATGCCCTGAAGGCGTCCTTCGGGGCGTTGAGCGTCCCGAAGGACGCCTTCAGGACATACATCGACACCCAGGAGTCCCACGGATCTCATCTGCCTCACCAGCCACGACCTGGCCGAAATCACCCGGTTCTTACGTCCCTGGCATTGACGTTGAGTGCCCCGAAGGCGTCCTTCATGGCATAGGCCCACCAGTCAACTCGGCCCAGTACTCCAGCTCGCTTCGAGTGTCCACTGTGTCCGGGTGCTCGGCACCGAGCAATTGCTCGCGCGCGGGAAGCAGCTCGGCGAACAGGTCACGAGCCCGCGCAGGGTCGCCCGACCGACCGACCCAGAACGCCAAGTTGTGGCGGCACCACAACGTTTCGGTGTTGTCAGCGCCCACCACCCGGACCATGACCGGGAGCAGCGCCGCGATCGAGTCCCGCGCCCGAACCGCATCGCCGGCCTGCCCGATCCAGATGGCCTGCTGCCGCCGGGCATCCAGGGTGATCGGGTGGTCCTCACCCAACAGCCGCACCCGTTCCGCCACCACGTCGGCGAACATGTCGCGGGCCCGAACCGCGTCGCCGGCGTGGCCGGTCCAGTACGCCACGTTGTACCGCTCGACGAGCGTGTCGATGTGCTCGACCCCGGACAGCCGCTCGCGCACGGCAAGCAACTCCGCGGTCAGATCCCGGGCCCGCACCGCGTCCCCCGCTTCTCCGGTCCACCATGCCAGGGCGTTCCGGTTGAGCAAGGTGTCCGGGTGCTCCTCGCCCAGCAGGCGCCGTCGAACGGGAAGCAGGTCGGCCAGCAGGTCCCGGGCCTGCGCCGGATCCCCGGCCCAACCGGTCAGGTTCGCCACCGATGCACGGGTTGCCAGAGTGTCCCGATGCTCGGCACCCAATAGCCGCTCCATGTCGGACAGCAGTTCGCCGAAGAGGTCCCGGGCCCGGGTCGCGGCCCCCGCCTTCCACGTCCAGTACGCCACGCGACCGCGGGTGGTCAGGGTGTCCGGATGATCGGGCGGAAGGTGAGCGAGCAGCGCGAGAAGGTGCGGCTGCAACGCGTTCCAGACCGCGATGGTGGCCGCGGCCGGCCGGCGCTCCGGTTTCGGCAGGGCGGCCGTGATCAACGTGTGAGCGGCTTCAGCCCACTGGTGGGACGTCAGGTCGTCGCGCAGCTGGTTCCGGGTGACAGATTGGACGAGCCGGTGCACGGCGACCGTGTCGGAGGCCGCCGGCATGGCGAGGTCGTAGCGGTGCAGCTCGCCGATCGCCTGGCTTCGGGCCAGTTCGTCGGCCAGGAGCGGCTGGATCACCTCGGCAAGCTCGATCCCGCCGACATCCGGGGACGCAAGGAGCAACTGCACGGGGATAGCGTCGGGCGCGTAATACGCGAGCAGGTTCAGCAGTGTTCTCGCGTTGGTGGTGAGCCGCTCAATGGCTAGCCGCCACGTGGTGGCGACGGTGTGCGGATAGTCCGCCGGACGGCCCTCCCTGTGCAGGTCGGCACTGCGCTCCCGGTACCACCGGAGATAGCGTGCCAGGTCGATGGCATTGGTTCGAACGAACGACGCCGCCTGGATGAGCGCCAAGGGAAGCCCTGCGAGCTCATTGGCGAGCGCCTCGGCCGCGGTGGCGTCATCATCAAGGGACAATCGCGTTAGGACCATTATTGCCGCACCCCTGACCAGCGGCAGCACGGGCACGACGACACTCGGATCGGGCCAATTGGTAGCCTGACTGGTGATCATCACATGGCCCTGACCCGCCGGCGGAAGCAAGGCTTGCACCGCCGCGGCGTCGGCGACGTTGTCGAGCACCAGCAGCCACGGATCGTCGAGCCGACCGAGTTGGGTGAGTGCTGCCGTGCGGGCGTCATGGATCTGCGCGACCTCACCGGGCGACCCGAGGGCCTCGAGCAGCGACCGAAGTTCCGCGTCGATCACCCCCGGATCCTCGGCCCGGACCCACCAGATGACGCCATAGTCGTTGCGGTACCGCTGGGCGTACGCCCGAGCGAGGCTGGTCTTGCCGACGCCACCCATGCCGGCGAGTACCCGAACAACGGGTGGGACTGGGCCGGACAGAAAGGCCGCCCGCAGGTCGCGGAGTTCCTCCTGGCGGCCGATTGTCGGGGCGAGGCCGGCCACGTGGGGAGAGACGAGACCAGCCACAGTTCCATAGAGTAGGACCCCGCTGATCGAGGGTAGTGGGTTGGCGGGCAGATGGTTACGTTCGGGTTATGCGAGCTTCCAGACTGATGATCAGTGCTTTGGCGGCCGTCACGACTGCTTTGCTGTGCACTTCGACGGCGAGTGCAGCTCCCTCACCTGGGGCATCCGGGATTGGTGACGATTACTACCCGTTTGACGGGAATGGGGGATATGACGTCTCTCATTACGATATCCGGTTGACGTACAATCCGACGTTTGACCTGATTTCGGGGACAACGACAATCATTGCCAAAGCGACACAGGACCTGAGTCAGTTTGACCTGGACTTCCTGTTGAAGGTCAAGTCGGTCAGGGTGAACAACGCGATGGCACAGTTCCGGTCGACGACCGACGGCGAGCTGGTGGTGACACCGGTTCGCTCGATCGCGAACGGGAGTGATCTGACGATTGTCGTTGCGTACAGCGATGTTCCGTCGAATCCCGACTACAAGCTGTACGGGTTCAACTCGTACACGAGGACGGCAACCGGCGCGTTGGCGGTGAATGAGCCGCAGATCGCGCCGTGGTGGTATCCGAGCAACGACCATCCGACGGACAAGGCGACGTTCGATGTGTCGATCGCGGTGCCGGAGGGGTATGAGGCGTTGTCGAACGGCGTTCTGGTCGACCGGCAGCAGCAGATCAACGGGTGGGTGCGGTGGAACTGGCGGAGTCTCAAGCCGCAGAACACGTATGGCACGTTCTTCGTCGTCGGGCAGTTCGACGATCTGAGGTTCCAGACGGCGCCGAACGGGCTGCCGTTCATCTCCGCGTACGCCAACGACCTGGGGGCGAGTGCGGACGCGGCGCGGGCGAGCGTGGAGCGGACGCCGGAGATCCTGGAGTTCGAGGCGACGCAGTTCGGCGACTACCCGTTCGAGGCGCAGGGCGGCATCGTGGTGAACCCGAGTGAGCTGGGGTTCGCGCTGGAGAACCAGACCCGGCCGGTGTACGACGGGCGGTCGTTCCGGCGCGGATCGAATACCTACGTCGTCGCGCACGAGCTCTCGCACCAGTGGTTCGGGGACTCGGTGTCCGTGCACGGGTGGACCGACATCTGGCTCAACGAGGGGTTCGCCACGTACGCCGAGTACCTGTGGTCGGACTACCTCGGCGAGGGCACGCCGGCCGAGGTGGCGCAGTTCACCTATGACTCGATCCCGGCCGACGACGAGTTCTGGCAGCTGCTTCCGGCCAACCCGGGCCCGGCCGAGCAGTTCAACGACGTGGTCTACGACCGGGGCGGGATGACCTTGCAGGCGTTGCGCACCGCGGTCGGGGACGAGAGCTTCTTCCTGATCCTGCGTACCTGGGCGCGCACCCACCAGTACGGCAACGGTGCCACCGCCCAGTTCATCGCGCTCGCCGAGGCGATCTCCGGGCAGAACCTGAGCGGGCTGTTCACCACCTGGCTCTACACCGCCGGAAAGCCCGCAACAGGGCCGAACGGCACCGCGGCAGGCCTCGCCCGGACCGCCGAGCCGAAGTCGTACCAGAAGATCAAGGAGACACACGAGGTGCTGGCCCGTTAGCTGCGGATAGGCTCGCTGGCGTGGTGGTGGTGGTGGAGCAGGTCGTGCCGGCTCGGGGATTGCGGGCGCGGCGGATCGCGGTGCGGGCGCTGCTGTCCGTCGGCGCGCTGGTCACCGGGCTCGGCCTGCTCCTGACGGTCGCCGCGTGGACCGAGGACGCCAAGATCGACGAGAGCACCGGGCGGGCGAACGCCGAGGTCGTCTCGGTGTCGTTCCAGCGGACGCTGGTGCGGTTCCAGACGCCGGACGGCGCCGAGCACATCCCGTCGGTCGGCGTGCTCTACCCGGAGGCGCTCGAGGAGGGCCAGACCGTCCAGGTGGAGTACGACCAGCGCGACCCCGAGCTGGTCCGGGTGGCCGGGCGCGGGGCCGGGCTGACCCTGCTCCCGGTCGGCACCACGGTGCTCGCCACCTGGGTGATCGTGGTTCCGGTCGTGTGGTGGCTGCGCCGGAACCGAATGTGACACTTATCCGCGTTTTCGGCGTTCAGGTGTAACATCAGGGGTGTGGACGAGGACCTGGAGCGCGAGTTCGACCGCGTGGTGGCGGCCGAGCAACGCATCGAGCCACGGGACTGGATGCCGGACGGATACCGCCGCACGCTGATCCGCCAGATCGCCCAGCACGCGCACTCCGAAATCATCGGCATGCAGCCGGAGGGCAACTGGATCAGCCGCGCGCCGTCGTTGCGCCGCAAGGCGATCCTGCTGGCCAAGGTGCAGGACGAGGCCGGGCACGGGCTCTACCTGTACGCGGCGACCGAAACCCTCGGCGCCGATCGCGAGGACCTGACCACCAAGCTGATCGAGGGCCGGCAGAAGTACTCGTCGATCTTCAACTACCCGACGCTGTCGTTCGCCGACGTCGGGGTGATCGGCTGGCTGGTCGACGGCGCGGCCATCTGCAACCAGGTGCCGCTCTGCCGGACCTCGTACGGGCCGTACGCGCGGGCGATGATCCGGATCTGCAAGGAGGAGTCGTTCCACCAGCGGCAGGGCTACGAACTGCTGATGACCATGGTGGGCGGCACCGAGGCGCAGCGGCGGATGGTGCAGGAATCCGTGGACCGGTGGTGGTGGCCGTCGCTGATGATGTTCGGTCCGCCGGACGCGGAGTCGTCGAACACCGAGCAGTCCATGGCCTGGCGGATCAAGCGGCACACCAACGACGAGCTGCGCCAGCGGTTCGTGGACATGACCGTGCCGCAGGCCGAGAAACTCGGCGTCACACTGCCGGATCCGGTGCTGGCGTGGAATCCGGACCGCGGCCACCACGACTTCGGCGAGATCGACTGGGACGAGTTCTGGCAGGTCGTCGGCGGCAACGGGCCGTGCAACGCGGCGCGCATCGCGCACCGGCGCGCGGCGCACGACGACGGCGGCTGGGTGCGTGAGGCCGCGGCCGCGTACGCCACCAAGCAGTCCACTGTGGATGGTGCGGCATGACCGAGACACCGCGCTCGTCCTGGCCGCTGTACGAGGTGTTCGTGCGCAGCAAGCGTGGTCTGAACCATGTGCACGTCGGCTCGCTGCACGCGCCCGACCCGGAGATGGCCCTGCGCAACGCCCGCGACCTCTACACCCGGCGCAACGAGGGCGTGAGCATCTGGGTGGTACCCGCCGCGGCGATCACCGCGTCGTCCCCCGCCGAGAAGGATCCGTTCTTCGCGCCGGCCGGCGACAAGGTGTACCGGCACCCCACGTTCTACGCCATACCCGAGGACGTGCCACATCTATGAGCTTCGACAACGCCTACGAGTCCATCACCGAGTCCAACGACGAGCAGCACTGGGCGTTCGGTACCGGGTTCGACGACCCATTGTCCGGAGTGGACAGAGCTGTACCGTCCGAAGTGGACTCCGTGGATCTGGCTCAGTACTGCCTCATGCTCGGCGATGACGCACTTGTTCTGTCGCAACGCCTTTCCGAGTGGTGCTCCCGGGCGCCGGAGCTCGAGGAGGACGTGGCCCTCGCCAATATCGCGCTGGACCTGTTGGGCCAGGCCAGGATGCTGCTCACCCGTGCCGGCGAGGTCGAGGGCGCCGGGCGCGCCGAGGACGACCTCGCCTACCTCCGCGACGAACCAGAGTTCCGCAACGTCCGCCTCGTGGAGGTCGACTGCGGCCCCGGCCCCGGTGGCGACTTCGCCACCACCATCGCCCGCCTGCTGATCTTCGCCTCGTGGCGCCTGGCCCTCCTCGACCACCTGACCGCCTCCCGCGACCCGGTCCTCGCTGCCATCGCCGCCAAGGGCATCAAAGAACTCGCCTACCACCGCGACCACGCCGCCCAGTGGACGCTGCGCCTGGCCGGTGGGACGGACCTCTCCCGGTCCCGCATGATCGCCGGGCTGACCAAGGTGTGGCCCCTGTTCGACGAGCTCTTCGCCCCGCACGACATCGAGGTCCGCCTCGCCGCCGCGGGCGTCGCCGTCGACCCCGGCACCCTTCGGTCCGAAGTAGACGCTGTGCTCGACCGGGTGCTCACCGCCGCCGCCCTCGACCGCCCGGACGTCCGCCCGATGTCCGCCGTCGCCCACCGCCTCGGCCGGCACGGCGTGCACACCGAGGCGATGGGCTACCTCCTCGCCGAGATGCAGCACCTAGCCCGCTCCCTTCCCGGAGCCGTGTGGTGAGCACGCCGCAGGAGGTCGCCGAGCGGGTCATGGACCCGGAACTGCCCATGCTGACCCTGGCCGACCTCGGGGTGCTGCGCGGCGTGGAATGCGGCGAGTCCGGGCGGGTGACCGTGACGATCACACCCACCTACTCGGGATGCCCGGCGCTGGACGAAATGCGCGCGGACCTCACCCGGCGACTCGGCGAGGCCGGTTACCACGACGTCGAGGTGCGCACCGTGCTGCACCCGGCGTGGACCACCGACTGGGTCAGCGCGGCGGGGCGGCGGAAGCTCGCCGAGCACGGAATCGCGCCGCCGGAACGGGTCGGGCCGCGGGCGGCCGGCCCGGTGCCGCTCAACCTGGCGCCGGCCCGCCGGCTGGTGCGCTGCCCGAACTGCGGATCTGGACACACCACTGAGCTGTCGCGGTTCTCGTCCACGGCGTGCAAGGCGTTGTTCCGGTGCGACGAATGCCGGGAGCCCTTCGAGCACTTCAAGGAGCTCTGATGAGCCGGCCGCAGTTCAACCGGTTGCGGGTGGCGAAGGTCGACCGGCTCTGCGAGGACGCGGTAGCGATCACGTTCTTGGTACCGGAAAAGCTGGCCGACATCTACGCGTTCCGGGCCGGGCAGTACCTGACGCTGCGCCAGGATGTCGAGGGTGTCGAGGAGCGGCGGTCCTACTCGATCTGCGCACCCGCCGGCACCGCGCCGCGGATCGGGGTGCGGCGGGTCGACGGCGGGCTGTTCTCGGCGGCACTGGTCGACACTCTCAAGCCCGGCGACCTACTGGAAGTGTTGCCACCACTGGGAAAGTTCACGCCGCCGCCCGGGCCAGCGCACCACTGCCTGATCGCGGCCGGATCCGGGATCACTCCGGTGCTGTCCATCGTGGCCACCGTGCTGGCGTCCGAAGAGGACAGTAAAGTCACGCTGCTGTACGGAAACCGGCGCACCGACACGGTGATGTTCGCCGAGGACCTGGCCGACCTCAAGGATGTCTACCGTTCCCGGCTGCAACTCGTGCACGTGCTCTCCCGCGAGCCACGCGACGTCGAGCTGTTCACCGGCCGCCTCGACGCCGAGCGCCTCACCGCCCTGCTCGACGCGATCGTCCCGGCCGCCGACGTCGACCACTGGTGGCTGTGCGGCCCCTACGGCCTGGTCCAGGACGCCGAGGCGGTCCTCGCCGGCCGCGGCGTCCCACTCGAGCGCGTCCACCACGAGCTGTTCTACGTCGACGAGCCGCCGCCGGCCCCCAAACGCGCCGAAGAGTCCGGAGTGGACGGTCCGGTCGCCGAGGTCACCGTCGTGCTCGACGGCAAGCAGACCACCCTCACGCTGCCCGCGGACACCCCGATCCTGGACGCCGCCCAGCGGGTCCGCTCCGACCTCCCGTTCGCCTGCAAGGGCGGCGTCTGCGGCACCTGCCGCGCCAAGGTCACGGCCGGCGAGGTCACCATGCGCCGCAACTACGCCCTCGAACCCCACGAGCTGGCCGCCAACTTCGTCCTGACCTGCCAGAGCCTTCCGACCACCCCCCAGGTCACCGTCGACTACGACGCCTGACCCATCACGGACCGGCGGCGGTTCCACCACCCTCGGCACGGCTCCGGATCCGGTTCGCCGCCGCCGAGACGTCATGTCCGTCGAGCTGCGCACGCCGACGGCGCCGCCTGATGTCGAACACCGCGGCCCAGGTCAGCAATACGACGAGCGGCCCGAGAATGAGCAACATAGCGATCATCCCGACCCCCTTGATATTCATATGACGGTTCGGGAGTCACGTGCGACGCTCGCCGGCATGCGGGTGCTGATGCAGCATGACGGCAAACGCCGGTACTGGTCCACGATCCATCGCGAGGACAACGTTGTGCTGTTCCTGTCAGGATACGACCGGAAATGGCGCGTGCCGCACGATTTGGCGCATATCGCGACGGAAAGCAACTCCGGCTCGACGACGGCGTGTTCGGCAGCATCGCGGCCGGGGCCATGTTCGAGAACATGCGTGTGCTCTCCGGGCGGCTGCGGCATGACCCGCGTCAGCGCTCGCGGCAGGTGCTGCGGGCCAACGGCCCTGGCATCGGCGTGGCCGAGTTGCTGGCGGCCGCGGTCCACGCCGCGGTCGAGCAGCGGGCACCCGGGACCGTCGTTGCGGCCGCCCGGCGGGTATGGGCCTCGCTGCACGAGGGACCGTTCCCCTATCCGGACGCCGAACTGTGCAGCGCCGTTGACACGCTCGACGAGCTCGGCCAGCGCTGGGCGCGGCTGCGTGCCGGTGACCGGTTGACCATCGACTGGCCATGACCTGCCCCGCGAGTTCGACATTCGGAACGTACGACTCAGCGTCCCCAACGTACGACTCGGAGGTCTGAGCGTACGACTCGCGGTCCTGAACGTACGACTCGCGCGTTCACACACGGGAACCCCGGCGAGTCGTATCCTCCGGCAAGCGAGTCGTACTGTGTGGCAAGCGAGTTGTACGCTCGGGTCTCAGCAGGTCGCGCTCTCCTGCCACCAGGCCAGCACCTCTTCGGCCACCCCGGGCGCGGCGACCAGCAGGCCGTCCACCGGGAGCGGCGCGTCCTCGCCGTGCCGGTCCAGCACCGCGGCCCCGGCCTCGATGGCCAGCGCGACCGAGCCGGCGACGTCCCACTCGTGGTAGCTGTGCAGCACCGCGGCCGCCGCGTGGCCGAGGGCGACCTGCGCGATGGCCAGCGCCGCCGAGCCCAGCACCCGCACCCCGGCGTGCGACGCGGCCGCCCGCTCGATGAAATGGCCCATGCCCGGCCACGGCCCGGTGCGGGCGAACTCCGTGCACACCAGCGAACCCGCCGTCGACGTGCGGTCCACGAGGGAAACCCGCTGGCCGTTCGCCCGGGCCCCACGGCCGCGCGCGGCCGCGTAGATCTGGCCGCGGTACGGGTCGGCCACCACGCCGACCACCGGGCCCGCGGAGTCCACCAGCGCCAGGCTGTAGGCGCACCACGGGATGCCGGCCACGTAGTTCGCGGTGCCGTCGACCGGGTCCACCACCCAGCGGTACTCGGCGTCGTCCGAGCCCATGTCCGCGCCGAACTCCTCGCCGACCACCGGAATCCCGGGGAACTCGGCGGTGAGCACCCGCCGGGTGTGCCGCTCCAGCGTCCGGTCGGTGTCGGTGACCCAGTCGAACGGCGACTCCTTCGTCCCCGGCCGGGCACCGCGGCCCGCGGTCGCGGTGATCACGTCGGTGGCGTCGTTGGCGAGCCGGCCGGCGACCTCGAGCGCCCGGGACAGCAGGCCGGGCTCCACCGGCCCGCGCGGTCGGGAGGACAAGAGCGTCATGCCATCCAAGCGTGATCGTGGCTGGTGTCCGCAACACGACCGGCAGATGACATGCCGTGGAATCTCACAGCCACCGCGCGACCCCGCCGTGGCGTGCGCAGGCGTTCGGGTGACGCCGGCCGGTGCTGTACGTCCCGTCGTGGCACAGGGCGGTCGCGCCCGGCGGGGGCGCCGGCTCGCCGGCCGGGTCCGGGGCGGCCGCGGTCACCCGGACCTGCGCCGTCGTCGACGACATCCGCGGCACCGCCGGCGTTGGCGGGGCCGGGGCGGCGGGGGCCGGCACCGGGGCGATCGGCTCGACCGTGGCCGGCGCCGACCGCGGATCGCAGCCGGCGACCAGGAGGAGTGCGCCGAGCACGAGAACGCTCGACGCGTGGACGAGGGTCATGCCCTAAGGACCTGGTTGCAAGGGTTCCGATGACGTTCGCTCGAACGTCATGTCACCGTCCCCTCCCCGGCAGGGCGGGTTGTCACGGTCGGTTCGTGCGAGTCGCCATCGTCACCGAGAGCTTCCTGCCGCAGGTGAACGGCGTGACGAACTCGGTTCTCCGCGTCGTGGAACACCTGCACGACCGCGGGCACCAGGCGTTGATCATCGCGCCGGGGGTGGGACCCGACCGGTACCTCCACGCGCGCGTGCGCCGGGTACGGGCCGTCGATCTGCCGGTGATCACCTCACTGCCGATCGGCGTGCCCAGCCCGAAGGTCTACGCCGCGCTCGCCGAGTTCGCGCCCGACATCGTGCACCTGGCCTCGCCGTTCGTCCTGGGCGCCGGGGGTCTGCGCGCGGCCAGACGGCTCGGCGTGCCGACCGTGGCGGTGTACCAGACCGACGTCGCCGGGTTCGCCGCCGCCTACGGCCTGTCCCGCGGTGCGCGGGCGGCCTGGCGCTGGATTCGGCGGCTGCACTCCTACGCCGACCGAACCCTCGCGCCGTCAACGGATTCCGTGCGCGCGCTGATCGAGCACGGCGTCCCGCGGGTGTTCCGGTGGGGCCGCGGCGTGGACACCCGGCTGTTCTCCCCTGAACGCGCGGACCCCGCTCTGCTCCGGCGGCTGGCGCCGGACGGTGAGCTGCTGGTCGGCTACGTCGGCCGGCTCGCCCCGGAGAAGCGGGTCGAGCACCTCGCCGCGCTGAACGACCGCCCCGGTGTGCGGGTGGTCGTGGTGGGCGATGGTCCGGACACCGCGGCCCTGCGCGACCGGCTGCCGGGCGCGGCGTTTCTCGGTTTCCGCACCGGTACCGCGCTCGCGGCCGCGTACGCCACTCTCGACGTGTTCGTGCACACCGGTCCGCACGAGACGTTCTGCCAAGCGGTGCAGGAGGCGATGGCGTCCGGCCTCCCGGTGATCGCCCCGGACGCGGGCGGCCCGCGGGACCTCGTGCAGCACGGGCGGACCGGATTCCTGCTGCCGCCTGACGGTTTCGCCGCCGAGCTTCCGTCCACCGTGGACTTGTTGCGGGACGACGCCGTGCGCTGGGGTCTCGGCCGCGCGGCGCGGTCCGCGGTGCTCACCCGGACCTGGCCCGCGGTGTGCGAGGAGTTGCTCGGGCACTACCGCCAGGTCGCCCGGTCGCGCGCGCAGGTGGCCTGAGTGCGGATCGTGCAGCTGGCGAACTTCTACGGCCCGCGCTCCGGCGGGCTGCGCACCGCGCTGCACCACCTGGGTGCCGGGTACGCCGCCCGCGGGCACGAGGTGACACTGGTGGTTCCCGGGCGGCGGCACGGCGACGAGGTCATGCCGAGCGGCGTTCGCCGGATCACGTTGCCAGCGCCCCGGATCCCCGGCACCGGCGGCTACCGCGTCGTGGATCCGTTGCGGGTTCGCGCACTGCTGCCACGCCTGCGCCCCGACCGGCTCGAGGTCTCCGACCGGCTGACGCTGCGCGGCATGGGCGACTGGGCCCGCCGGCACGGGGTCGGCAGCATGGTCGTCTCCCACGAACGCCTGGACCGGCTGCTGGAACAGTTCCTGCTCCCTGCACCCCTCGCCCGCCGGGTCGCGGACCTGGCGAACGCCCGGATGGCCGCGAGCTACGACACCGTCGTGTGCACCACCGCGTTCGCCCGCGAGGAGTTCGACCGGATCGGTGCGCCGAACGTCCGCCAGGTGCCCCTCGGCGTCGACCTGCTCGTCTTCGATCCGTCCAAACAAGACGGTGCACTGCGCCAAACCCTGTCCTGCGGCGCGGACGCATTATTGGTCCATTGTGGACGACTCTCCCCCGAGAAGAAGGTAGAACGCAGCGTCGACACCCTCGCCGCGCTGCACGAGGCCGGCGAACGGGTCCGCCTGGTGATCGCCGGCGACGGTCCCCGGATGACCGCCCTGCGCCGCCGAGCCGCCGGCCTCCCGGTGACGTTCCTGGGATTCGTCAACGACCGCACCGACGTCGCCCGCCTCCTCGCCACCGCCGACGTCTCGCTCGCTCCCGGTCCACATGAGACATTCGGCCTCGCCGCCCTGGAGGCGCTGGCCTCCGGCACCCCCGTCGTGGTGTCCGCGTCCTCCGCCCTCCGCGAGATCGTCCAGGACACCTGCGGCGCGGCCGTCGACGACCACGCCCCGGCGTTCGCCCAAGCGGTACAACGGTTACTGGACGTGCCGGTGTGGCAACGCCGGGCCGCGGCCCGCGAACGGGCCGAGGAGTTCGACTGGTCAACCTCCGTGCGCGGCATGCTGGACGCCCACCGCTAGGCCGTGATGCGGTGAATGCGTCCTTCCTCACGTCCATCGCGAGCAAAGACGCATTCACCGCACTGTGAAACACGCCCCAGGCGCACCGTTAGGCTGGCCGCCATGTCCCGAGCCGGGCTGGACAAGGACCCGCACGCCATCGCCGCCATGTTCGACGGCGTGGCCAAGGGCTACGACCGCACCAACACCGTGATGACCCTCGGCTTCGACCGCCGCTGGCGCGAGGTCACCCGCCAGGTCCTCGACGCCGCGCCCGGCGAGAAGGTGCTCGACCTCGCCGCCGGCACCGCCGTGTCCACCGTCGAGTACGCCCGCTCCGGCGCCTGGTGCGTCGCCGCCGACTTCTCCCTCGGCATGCTCCGCACCGGCGCACACCGGACCGTCCCCAAAGTCGCCGCCGACGCCTTGCACCTCCCCTTCGCCGACGCCGCCTTCGACGCCGTGACCGTCTCCTTCGGCCTGCGCAACATGAACGACACCGTGGCCGCCCTCCGCGAAATGGCCCGCGTGGTCCGCCCCGGCGGCCGGCTCGTGATCTGCGAGGTCTCCCAACCCCGCTGGCGCCCCATCCGCTGGCTTTACCACAACACCCTGCTCCGCGCCCTCCCGCTGATCACCCGCCCGTTCTCGTCCAACCCCGCCGCCTACCGCTACCTCGCCGAGTCCATGCGCGACTGGCACGACCAGCGCACCCTCGCCGAACTGATCGCCCGCGCCGGCTGGCACGACGTCGAGTGGCTCAACCTGACCTTCGGCGCCGTCGCCCTGCACCGCGCCACCCGCCCCCGCCCAGCACTCCCCGCGCCCTCGGTGCGATGAACGACGCTTTCATCACGCCCAGCGCGAGGAAAGACGCGTTCATCGC
>NZ_DASYTH010000437.1:0-7228 GCF_036002505.1 Actinophytocola sp.
GGCCACCCCGCACCGCGGCCGGGTGGTGATCGCCAAGCTGATCGCCTACGCGCTGAACGGCATCGCCTTCGGCGTCGCCACCATCGTGCTGGCGATCGCCATCGCACTGCCCTGGCTGTCGGCCAAGAACGTCGACGTCTCGCTGGGTTCGAACGGCATCCCGGGCACGCTCGTCGGGGTGGCCGCAGGGGTGGCGGTGTACGCGCTGCTGGGGGTCGGCCTCGGCGCCCTGCTGCGCAACCAGATCGCTGCGGTGGTCGGCGCGCTGGTGTATCTGTTCGTGGTCGAAGGGCTCGTCGGGAACCTGCCCGGCATCCGGGACTACTACAAGTGGTTCCCCGGTGGCGCGAACAGCGCGCTGACCGGAGCCAGCCAGCCGAACATCTCGCTGCTCCAGCCCTACCAGGGCGGGCTGCTGCTGATCGGCTACGGGTTGGTGTTCGCCATCCTCGGCGCGTGGCTCGCGGTGCGCCGGGACGTCACCTGATCACTCGCTGCGCAGTGCGGCCAGCCGGGTCGCACTGCGCAGCGTCGGCAGGGTCAGCACCGTGACCAGCACGACGAGCACGGCGGCGATGCCGGAGTACAGGCCGACGGTCGGCCAGTCCACGGTGAACGGGTCGCCGATGAGCTGGAACACCAGCGCGGCCAGGCCCAATCCGGTGGCCACCGCGACCACCACCCCGACCAGCACCGGAATCATGTTCTGCCACAGCAGGGAGCGCGCCAGCGTGCCGGTCGGCACCCCGGTCGCGGCGAGCGCGGCGAGCGGCCGGCGGCGTTCCCGCATCTGCTCCAGCGCCAGCACCAGCATGCTCACCCCGGCCAGCAGCAACGTGAACAGCGCGCCGCCGAGCAGGGCGCCCTGGATGGTCAGGAACAGCTGGAGCGAGTCCGGCAGGAACTGGTACGACGTCGTGTACACCGAGACCCGCCAGCCGAACGGGGCGACCGCGTTCCGCACGCCCTCCAGCACGTCCGGCCGGGTGAGGTCGAGCTGGACCGCGGCCTGCGCCCTCGGACTCGGGATCCGCACGCCGCGGACGGCGCCCGGGGTGGCCAGCAGTTCCCCGGCGAAGTTGGCGAGTCCACCGGCATAGTCGACCCGGCGGATCTCGGCGGGCAGCGTCCACCGGTCGCCGGTGGGAAGGTCGTCGCCGGCGTAGTCGCGAGCGATCATGGTCACGGTCTGCCCGGCGAACCGCGCCCGGTCGGAGAACCGGAACACGTCACCGTCGGTGCAACGCGGGATGCTCAGGTACTTCGTCAGCGCCGCACAGTCCACGATGGACATCGTGAAAGCGTCGCCGCGTTCCGTCTGGGCCGTGGCGCTGCGGCTCGTGACGACCGACGCAACGCCGGGCACCGCACTGACTCTTGCCACCACCTCATCGGCGATGTCACCCTCGATCTGCAGCTCCGCAAGGGAGTTGACGGTGTCCGCGGTCAGGTAGTCGGGCAGCGCGATCCGCGTGTACTTCGCGGTTTGCGCGGCGAGCACGGTCTGCAGGGCGATGGCGCCGGCGAGCACCACCGCCACCCCGCCGACCACCCGGGCCGGGGTGCCGCTGTCCAGCTGCAGCCGGCGAACCGCCAGCTGGAACGGCGGCCGGCCGCCGTGCACCCGGGCGACCGCGCGCTCCAGCAACCATGGCAGCAGCGCGGGGATGCCGAACAGCAGCAGGGTCGCGCCGGCCACGATCGCCACCACCGAGCTGTCGAAGTCGCGGGACACGTTGCCCTGGCTCAGCAGCAGCACCGGCCCGAGCACGATCGGCACCAGCCGCCACCACAGCCGGCGGCGCACCGGCCGGCCGCGGCGCACCACGCCGAGCGGTTCGATGATCGTCCGGCGGAGCGCGATCTGTGCGGTGGCCATCGCCAGCGCCGGCACGGCCAGCACGATGAGCAGCACCAGCGGCCACGGCGGCGCCACGTCACCCGGGTACGGGTTGACGCCGAGGAGCTCGATATTGCCGACGGCCGAACGGAACAGCAGGAACAGGCCGATGCCGAAGGCCAGCCCGGTGACCGCACCGGCCAGCGACTCCGCCGCGGCGATCCGGCGCGCCTGCCGTGCGCCCGCACCCACCAGGCGCAGCGCAGCGAGCCTGCGGTCCCGCTCGGCGCCGGCCACCCGGGCGCTGGTCGCGACGAACACGAACACCGGCACCAGCAGCACCACCGTGCCGATCGCGATCAGCACGGCCAGGGTCGCCGGCATCGGGTCGGTCCCCCGGGCGCCGTAGGCGTAGATCGCCTGCGCCGTGGACCGGTCGAGCGTGCCGTCCCCGGCGTAGAACGTCAGCGTGCCTGCGTCGGTGACGCCTTCGCGGCCGATCGTGCCGATGATCCGCTGCGGGAACCGGGGCCGCAGCAGCTCGGCGTCCGGCCCGGCGAGCAGCTCGGCGAGCGACTCGGACACCACGATCTCGCCGTCTCCGGGCACGCGGTCCAGACCGGGCGCCAGCGGCGACCGCGGTCCGGTGGCGTGCAGGAACGTCCCGTTGATGCTCCGGCCGCGGAACGCCGTGCTCGCTGACCGGGAGTACATCGGGTCCACGCCGGGGATCCGCTCGGGCGACTCGACCTGGGCGTACTGCCGCTCGCTGCGGGCGCTGAACATCGGCCCGGCCGAGGCGCCGACCAGCAACACCGCGACCGCGAGCCCGATGCCGATGGTGCTGAGCACCAGCCGCGCCACCCCTGTCTTGGAGGTCCGGCCACCCCCGATGGCCAGCCGGACCCCCAAGCGCAGGTCGCTCACCCATCGGGCGAGCCGGGCGCCTCCGCCCCGAACGGAGACGCCACCCCCTTGGCCTGTGTTCACCCCGGCAGCCCCACCTGTTCCAGGTCGACCTGCCGGGACTTCCCGTCGCGCACGATGACCTCACGGTCGGAGTAGGCGGCCACCCGCGGCTCGTGGGTGACCAGGACGACCGCGGCCCCGGTCTGCTTGGCGGCGTCCACCATCAGCGTCATCACCCGCTCGCCGTTGTACGAGTCCAGCGCCCCGGTCGGCTCGTCCGCGAAGATCACCTTCGGCGCGGTCACCAGCGCCCGGGCCACCGCCACCCGCTGCCCCTGGCCGCCGGACACGTCGCCGGGCCGCTTGTCCGCCACGTCCTCGACCTCGAGCCGGGCCAGCCACTCCCGGGCCAGCCGCTCCGCCGGGCCGCGGCGCTGGCCGGACAGCCGCATCGGCAGCGCCACGTTCTCCAGGCAGGACAGCTCCGGCACCAGCTGTCCGAACTGGAACACGAAGCCGAACTCCGTGCGGCGCAAGGCACTCCGCGGCCCGTCCGGCATCCTCGAGACCTCGCTGCCGCGGTACACGACGGTGCCCGCGTCCGGCTGGATGATCCCGGCCAGGCAGTGCAGCAGCGTGGACTTGCCGGAGCCGGACGGCCCCATCACGGCCACCACCTCACCCGGCCAGAGCGCGAGCCCCGCGCCGGACAGCGCCACCGTGGGCCCGAACGCCTTGTGCAGGCCGGTGCCGACCAGCAGCGGACCACTCATGCCGTGTACTCCAACTCGGGAGTGTTGGCCATGGTCGTGGGTCGCCTTGAGTGGTGGGTCACCGGACCGCTCCTCGGGCAGACCGTGTTCCACTGGGGGCAAGCCCCCAGACCCCAGTTCATCGGGCCCACCTCGTCGCGGTGGGCCAACTCCCTCGCCCGGCATTCCGCAAGCTTCATGCCGTCACCTGCTTCCCCAGATCCTCCAGCCGGGCCGCGGTCAGCTCCAGCCAGCGCAGGTCCGCCTCGAGGTGGAACAGCGCGTGGTCGCAGATGAGCTGGTCGGCCAGGTCGCCGCCGCGCTTGCGGGTGGTGAACGTGCGCATGGCCCGCAGGTGCTCGCTGCGCTGCGTGTCCAGCACCTCGGCGGCGCTGCGCCCGGTCATCAGCGCCAGCACGACCTTCGTATAGAGCGTGCTCTGCAGGTAGAGATCCGGCTTCTCCGGCGTGCCCAGCCACTTCTCCACGTCGGTGATCCCGGCGTCGGTGATCGCGTACCGCTTCCGGTCCGGCCCGCCGCCCGGCTCGATCCCGCTCTCCTCCACCAGACCGTTGCGCAGCAGCCGGGAGAGCGTGGCGTACACCTGCCCGTAGTGCAGCGGCCGGTCCTGCCCGAACCGTTCGTCATAGGCCCGCTTGAGGTCGTAGCCGTGCCGCGGCCCGCCCTCCAGCAGGCCGAGCAAGGTGTGCCCGATCGACATGCCGAGGACTGTACAGGACGTGTATACCCAAGGTCTATACATCCTGTTAGTAGCCGACTTGTCGCGGGTCCTTCCCACGACAAGTGCAACCCGTCGTGGGAACTTCCCGCGACAAGTCGGCTAGATGATCAGCTGGGCCACCGCGTAGATCACCAAGCCGGCGAGGGCGCCGACGACGGTGCCGTTGATGCGGATGAACTGGAGGTCGCGGCCGACCTGGAGCTCCACCTTGCGGGAGGTCTCCTCGGCGTCCCAGCGCTCGATCGTTTCCGTGATCAGGGTGGTGATCTCGTCTCGGTAGTTGAGGACGATGTAGGCGGCCGCGCCCTCGACCCAGCCGTCCACCTTCTCGCGCAGGATCTCGTCCTCGGCGAGGCGGGTGCCCAGCGAGATGAGGCCGTTGCGCACCCGGGTGCGGAGCTCGCTGGACGGGTCCTCGGCGGCGTCGAGCAGCATCCGCTTGGCCGTGGTCCAGGTGGCGCCGATGATGTTCTGCACCTCGGGGTGCTCCAGCACGGTGTGCTTGACCAGCTCGGCCCGCTCCATGGTGGCCGGGTCGGTCTGCAGGTCCTTGGCGAACTCCAGCAGGAACGTGTCGATGGCCTGCCGCATCGGGTGGTTGACGTCGGTCTTCACCATCCAGGCGAACGTCAGCACCTCGCCGTAGACCTTGTCCGCCACCATCGCGTCGACGAACTTGGGCGACCAGGTCGGCGCCCGGTCGGACACCACCCGCAGCACCGTGCCGTGGTTCTCCTTGACCCACTCGTAGGCGCGGTCGCACAGCAGGTCCACCAGCTTGTGATGGGTGCGGTCGGTGAAAACCCCGGAGAGCAGCTTGCCCAGCGGCGGGCCCCACGGCATGGCCACGATCCGGCGCACCATGGCCTGCTCCATCACGGCCTGCACGTCCTCGTCACGCAGCACGGTCATCACGCCGCGCACCACCGTGGAGAGCTCCGCGGTGACGCGTTCGGCGTTGGCCGGGTCGGCGAGCCAGCCGCCGAGCCGGCGGGACACCCCGACGCGCCGCAACCGGTCCCGGACCACCTGCTCGGACAGGAAGTTGGTGCCGACGAAGTCACCCAGGCTGGTGCCGAGCTGGTCCTTGCGGGTCGGGATGATCGCGGTGTGCGGGATCGGGATGCCCAGCGGATGCCGGAACAGCGCCGTCACCGCGAACCAGTCGGCCAGCGCGCCGACCATGCCGGCCTCGGCGGCCGCCCGCAGGTAACCCACCCAGCCGGGGGCGCCGTTCGACTGCCAGATCGTGGTGGCCAGGAAGATCACCGTGGCGCCGGCCAGGAAGCCCAGCGCGACCAGCTTCATCTTGCGCAGGCCACGCTGCTTCTCCGCCTCGCCCGGAACCGGTGGGAGCCCGGCCGCTCGAGCCGGAGTCAGGGCGGTCTGGGATCCGGCCGCGCTCAGTTGCTGCACACCGCCATTGTCCGTGAGGATGGTTGATCGTGCCCCCACGTGCGCTCGTACCCCGGCTACAGCCGTTCACCTCGACGATCTTCGCCGAGATGACCGCGCTGGCGAACCGGACCGGGGCGGTCAACCTCGGCCAGGGCTTCCCGGACACCGACGGCCCGCCCGGCATGCTGGCCGAGGCCCAGCGCGCGATCGGCGACGGGCAGAACCAGTACCCGCCCGGCATGGGTCGTCCCGAGCTGCGCGCGGCCATCGCCGCGCACCGCACCCGCTACGGCACCACGTTCGACCCGGACACCGAGATCCTGGTCACCGTCGGTGCCACCGAAGCCGTTGCCGCGTCGCTGCTGGCGCTGGTCGAGCCGGGCGACGAGGTGATCCTCTTCGAGCCGTACTACGACTCCTACGCCGCGGCCGTCGCGATGGCCGGAGCGACCCGGCGGACGGTCTCCCTGGTGTCCGAGTCGACTGCGCCGCCCCGCCCCCGCCGCCCTGCAGGCGGCAGGGTCGAGGGGCCCGCCCCCGCCGGCAGGTTCGCCCTCGATCTTGACGCGCTGCGCGCCGCGGTCGGACCGCGCACCCGGGCGATCCTGCTGAACACGCCGCACAACCCGACCGGGACCGTGCTCACCCCGTCCGAGTTGGCGGCCGTGGCCGAGCTGTGCGTGGCGCACGACCTGATCGCGATCAGCGACGAGGTGTACGAGGACCTCGTCTACGACGGCGTCTCGCACATCCCGATCGGGTCCCTGCCGGGGATGGCCGACCGCACCCTGACGATCTCCAGCGCCGGCAAGATGTTCAACTGCACCGGCTGGAAGATCGGCTGGGTCTGCGGGCCCGCCCCCCTCGTGGCCGCGGTCCGCGCCGCCAAGCAGTTCCTCACCTTCGTCGGCGGCGCCCCCTTCCAGCCCGCCGTCGCCTACGCCCTGCAACACGAGGGCCCCTGGGTGACGGCCCTCCGCGACTCGTTGTCCGACAAGCGAAACCGCCTCTCCGCCGGCCTCGCCGAAGCCGGCTTCGACGTGCACCAGTCCTTCGGCACCTACTTCGTCTGCGCCGACGTGCGCCCGCTCGGCTTCACCGACGGCGCCGAGCTCTGCTGGCAGCTCCCGGAACGGATCGGCGTCGCCGCCGTCCCCGTCCAGGTCTTCACCGACCACCCCGACCGCTGGCGCCCCATCGTCCGCTTCGCCTACTGCAAGCGCGACGAGGTCCTCGACGAAGCCATCGAACGCCTCCACAAACTCAGCTGAGGAACCACCGAGAAACAAGCGACCCGGCGACGTCGGGCGGCTGCTCGCCGCGGAGATCGGGAGGCTGTGGTGACGTGACAGCCCGCACCGCACAAGATCGCCAGAACATTGCCGCCACCCGCGCCATCCACGGCTCACGGCAATATTTCAACGATCAAGCCCACCCACGCCACCCCGCACTCCCCCGTCCCGGCAAGCCGCCGTCGGAAGATCGACTCAGGCGGGGCGGCCAAGATCAGCTTGGCGTGGTGTTGACAACACGCTGAGCTGATCTTGATCTGGGGGTTGGCGGGAAGCAACGTGACGTTGCTTTCCC
>NZ_DASYTH010000438.1:0-4120 GCF_036002505.1 Actinophytocola sp.
CGAGGGATCCCAAGGCCGTCGGCGATGCGGGCGAGCAGGTCGTATGCCTGGACCTGGCGTCCCTGGCTGATGTCGGAGATCTCAGACTGGTTTTGTCCGGTCAGCGCGGCGATCCGGCGCTGGGAGATGCCTGCGGCGCCCAGCAGCCGATAGACCTCGCTGATGTCGTGCCGAGCCAACGCCATCCGCATCTGCGGGCGCTGCCACAAGCACGAATCGATCGGTTCGTCGGCGGGCAGACGTTCAAGGTGTCCCTCCACAGCGCAGCCGCGATCACCGTATCGGCCCACGAGCACTGGTGCCGAGGTCTGATCGGTCAAGCCGATCGGCCAGGCCGATCATGTGATCACCGCCAAGCCGAACAGTCCGTGTTCTCTCCAGCACGTATCGTGGCAGGTCACCCTGTGATACGGGTCGCCAGCCGTCCAGGAGGCCAGCAAGCACAAGCCAGGGAGGGTGCCATGACAACGGCAGTGCACCATCGTCATACCGCGTCGGCCGAGGGAGCCTGGCGGGATCCGAAAGCGTTCGTGGACCCGCAGGTGTGGGACCGGGAGATCAAACTCCTGGTCAGGGACTACCCATTTGATCTGGTGATGGCTGAGCGGCTGTTCGGGCAGGCCATCGCCTACCTGATAACCGCGATGGAGAAGCACGGTCAGCAGCTCGAGATCGGTTGTGGCGAGTTGGTCGACACCGCAGTGCATGCCTTCATCCTCGACACCCGCAACTATCGGGAGTTCTGCCACCGGCACTTCGACGGGCAGTTTCTAGAGCACATTCCGGAGATCGAGCGCAAGTACGACGGCTCGGTGCAGCGCACCGCGGAAGTCATCGAAGCCAACGGTTTCCGGATCGACTGGCCGCTGTGGGAGAAAGACTTCAGCAAGTGCACCCCATGCCACCCCGGCAGTAACTGCCACTGATCGACCATCCCCGGGGGGCCGGAACCAATCAGGTTCCGGCCCCCCGGCCGATCTCCTCGACGGCACTCCGGGCAGCCTGCCGGTGATCACGATGGACAGGCGGTAGCGTGACTGGCTTCAGCCGCCACCGAGTCACGAGGCCGCCGTATGCCACCCGTCCTCATCTCCGACCGCGCCGCCTACTGGGACCACTACGCGAGTGGCGTGACCGGCGAGACACCCGAGCAGGCGCTCAAGAATGCGTTTGGCTGGACCCAGTACGAAGGCCATGGACCCGGCGACGAACTGCTTGGCGATCCCGTCACGGCGCTCGAACTCGGTAGCGGCCGCGGCAGCGCCGTCGCCGCGCTGGCCAACAAGGGCATCGAGGCCACGGGGATCGACATCTCGCTGGCCCAGGCCGCCGACGCGGAGCGCCGATGGGGGTACCTCTCAGGTGCCCGTTTCCTGGTCGGCGACGTGCTGGAGTTCCTTGCCGACGCTGATGGGCGGTGGGATGCGATCTACTCGATCTGGGGCGCGCTGTGGTTCACCGACCCGAAGCAGCTACTCCCTTTAGCTCACGACCGGCTGACCCCGGGTGGTCGGCTGGTGTTCTCCCATGCTCCGGCCGTGCCCGGCAGCTACGGCATCCAGGGCATGTACGGCAACGGCTTCAACGGTCGGCAGGTCTGGATCTACCGCTGGGCCTACGAACCCGACGCCTGGGCCGACCTGCTCCACCAGCACGGCTTCGTCGACGTGCGCGCCTGGATCGAACCCGCACCCGAACCCGAACACGTCGGAACCCTCATCGTTCACGCCCGAACTGCCACGACTGGGCGTATGCCGGTCAGCTGTTGATCAGGTCGAACTGTTCCCAGAGGCCGATTATGGTGCGGTTGGCGATCAGGGGGTGGTGCCGGCGTTTTCGGCGGCCCCGGACACGGCCAGGGCGAACGCCACCGTCACCGGGGCGAGCTGAACCAACGAACGTTTCCTGACGCTTCTCTCCCCGGGCCGGGCTCAGCTGATGAGGTCGAACTCCTCCGCCGCGCCGATGGTGGTGCGGCTGGCGATCAGCGGGTTGGCGCCGGCGGTGACGAAGTTGTTGTTGGCATGCGATCTCAGGCTGACGCTGCCGTCGGCGTTGTTGACCAGATCGAACTCCTCCCAGGGGCCGATCGTGGTGCGGTTGGCGATCAGCGCGGCGGCCCCGGCGTTGTCCGCACAGACGAAGTTGTCGTTCGCGTGCGCCCGGAGGCTGACGCTGCCGTCGGCGTTGTTGATCAGGTCGAACTGCTCCCAGGTGCCGGCGGTGGTGCGGTTGGCGATCAGCGCACTCGCCCCGGCGTTCTCCGCGGTGACCACGTTGTTGTTCGCGTGCGCCCGCAGGCTGACCACCCGGGACGGCGGCGGAGTGGTGCCGCCCGGGCCGGTCATGGTGAACTGGGGCACGGTGACCGCGCCGCCGAGCGCCTGGGTGGCGTAGTTGAAGATGGCGTACCGGTAGCCCATGAAGAACTGCCAGGCGTTGTTCATGGTGAACGCTGGGCCGAGCGCGGTGAAGTTGACTCCGTCGGTGCTGTAGGAGAACCGTGCCTGCTGGTTGGCGCCGGGCCGGATGTCGGCGTTGACCCGCAACCAGATCCGGCCACCCGAGACGTTCGCGCCGGCCTGCTCGGTGCCGAGCCCGGTGGTGTTCCAGTTGGCGTCCATGGTGAGGCCGTTGACCATCACCACCCGGTTGGCGCCGTTGTCGCGTTTGATCCCGATCCAGCCGGAGGTCTGGCGCAGCATGGCGAGCCCGGCCCGGTCGCCGTCTCTCATCGCCCCATAGTCGAGCGTGATCGTCGCGGTGGACGACGGCCCGAGAATGCGGTGGGACAGGGTGTTCCGCGCGGAGTAGAGGTCGTTGGTCACGGTCGCGGTCTGCAACCTCAGTCCATTGTTGACCGAGAACCTGGTGGTGTCCGGGTTGTGGTTCCACTCCCATTCCGGGCCCAGCGCCGTGCCGGCGAAGGTGTCCGTGCCGGTCGGTGGTTTCACCGCCCGCGGCGGCGGGGGCAGGTTCGGCGGCGGATAGGTGGTGCCCCACCGGCCGTTGACGGTTTGCAGCACCGGCCAGCCGTCGGCGGTCCAGGTGACCGGGGCCAGCACCGGCACCCGCCCGCCGGGGAAGGCGTCGACGAAGGCCATGTAGTACCAGTCGCCGTTCTGCGTCTGCACCAGCCCACCCTGGTGCGGCACTCCCCCGCCGGCGATCGGGCCCGGCAGGTCGAGCAGGACCTGCCGGAGCGTGTACGGCCCGAACGGACCGTTCGTCGACTTGAGGATGTACTGGCCGTTGGCCGGGCGGGTCAGGAAGATGTAGTACGCCCCGTTGCGCTTGTAGAACCGGGAACCCTCCAGCGTCCCGATGTTCGACGGGGTCTGGAACACCTGCTGCGTGCGGACCTGGGAGAGGCCGTCCGCCGACAACTGAGCCACGCTGATGGTGGTGTTGCCGTACGCCACGTACATCGTGTCGTTGTCGTCGACCAGCATCCCGGCGTCGTAGTAGCAGTTGGGAATCGTCGAACGCTTCACCCACGGCCCTTCCACCGAGGTGGCGGTGTAGATGTGCGTCTGGGCGAAGTCGACGCACCCACCCCAGTAGAAGGTGTTGTTGCTGCGGCGGAAGTTGAGGAACGACGCCCACACGCCCCGCACGTAGCCGCGGCCGCCGTTGAGGTCGTACTTCGAGCCGAAGTCCAGCCGCGGCACCGAATGCCCGGCGAACTCCCAGTTCACCAGGTCGTAGGAGCGCAGGATCGGCGCCCCCGGCGAGTAGTGCATCGTCGAGGCCGAGTAGTAGTACGTGTCGTTCACCCGGAAGATGTCGACGTCCGCGAGGTCCTCCCACAGCACCGGGTTGGTGATCGTCGCGGTGGGAGTGACGGCCGCGGGGCCGGTGCCCGCGGCGCGCGCGGGCATGCTTCCGGTGACACCGCCGCTCACGAGCCCGATGACGGCGGCCGCCGCCAGTACCGTTGTCCAGAGTCGATGAGGTGACATCACGACCGGGCCCAGCGCTGGTTGGATTGGTTGTTGCAGGTCCACAGGATCACGGTGGATCCGTTCGCGGTGCCGGCCTGGTTGACGTCCAGGCACAGTCCCGAACCGACGTTGCGGATCGAGCCGTCGGTGTTGACCGTCCACTGCTGGTTGTTCTG
>NZ_DASYTH010000439.1:0-3323 GCF_036002505.1 Actinophytocola sp.
CAGAACAACCAGCAGTGGACGGTCAACACCGACGGCTCGATCCGCAACGTCGGTTCGGGACTGTGCCTGGACGTCAACCAGGCCGGCACCGCGAACGGATCCACCGTGATCCTGTGGACCTGCAACAACCAATCCAACCAGAGATGGGGCCGGTCATGAGTAAACGATCGCCTACCTTTGTGAGATTCCCGCTTCTGGTCGTGGGTCTGCTGGTGATCGCATTGTTTCCGGCTGCGGCCAAGGCGGACAACCCGATCATCCCAACCATTTACACCGCCGATCCGGCGCCGCTGCTGGTCAACGGTCGGGTGTATCTCTATACCGGACATGACGAGGACGGCTCGACGAACTTCACCATGCGGGAGTGGCGGGTGTGGTCGTCCGTCGACATGGTGAACTGGACTGACCATGGCTCCCCGCTGAACCTGGCCAGTTTCAGCTGGGCGGACGCGAATGCGTGGGCGGGCCAGGTCGTCGCCAGAAACGGCCAGTTCTACTGGTACGTTCCTATGCGGCAGCGGTCGACCGGTGCGATGGCCATCGGGGTGGCGGTGTCGAGCAGTCCCACCGGGCCCTTCCGCGACGCACTCGGCCGTCCGCTGGTGGCAAACGGTGAGTTCGACCCCACCGTCTTCATCGACGACAACGGGCAGGCCTATCTGTACTGGGGCAACCCGCACCTGTGGTTCGTGCGGTTGAACGCCGACATGATCTCCTTCTCCGGCGGCCCGACCCAGATTCCCCTCACCACGGCGGGATTCGGCACTCGCACCGGAGACCCGAACCGGCCGACCCTCTTCGAGGAGGGGCCCTGGGTCTACAAGCGCAACGGCCTGTACTACCTGGTGTTCGCGGCGAGGTGCTGCTCGGAGTTCATCGCCTATTCGACGGCCCCCGGTCCGACCGGACCGTGGACCTTCCGGGGCACGATCATGCCCACGCAGGGCACCAGCTTCACCAACCACCCGGGCGTCATCGACTTCAACGGCGGTTCTTATTTCTTCTACCACAACGGCGCGTTGCCGGGCGGCGGCGGTTTCACCCGTTCGGTCGCCGTGGAGCGGTTCACCTACAACTCCGACGGCACGTTTCCGACCATCAACATGACCACGGCGGGACCGCCTCAGGTGGGCACGCTGAATCCCTATCTGCGCCAGGAGGCCGAAACGATCGCCTCGGAGTCCGGCGTCGAGACGGAGCGTTCCAGCGAAGGTGGCATGAACGTCGGGTGGATCGAGAACGGCGACTGGATCAAGGTCAAGGGTGCCGCGTTCGGGGCCGGCGCGTCCTCCTTCACCGCACGGGTGGCCTCGGCAACCAGTGGCGGCCGGATCGAGGTTCGGCTGGACAACGTCAACGGCCCGCTGGCGGGCACGTGCACCGTCCCGGGTACCGGTGGCTGGCAGACCTGGACGACCGTCTCCTGCCCGGTGAACCGTCCGGCCGGAACACACGACCTGTACCTCAGGTTCGCCGGCGGAACCGGCTTCCTGCTCAACGTGAACTGGTGGCAGTTCAATCCATGATCGACGTTTCTGGAGTGGTGTGATGTTGAGGCATAGGAGTTTCTTCGGATCGGTCGCGGTCGCGGCCCTGCTTGTCCTGTCCACGGCCGGCCCGGCCAGCAGCAGTGGCGCCGGCACAACCCTGGGACCCCTGGATGCCGGTGCCGCCGCGGCGACGCCCGGATGCGGCCGAAGCCCGACACTGACGAGCGGTACGCACACAATTCAGAGCAGCGGCCGGAATCGGACCTTCATCCTCAGGATTCCCGACAACTACGACAACAACCACCCGTACCGGTTGATCTTCGGGTTTCACTGGTTGAACGGTACCGCGGTCGATGTCGCCACGGGCCAGACCGTGCTGCGGGATGTGTGGGCCTATTACGGACTGCTGCGACTGTCGAACAACAGCACCATTTTCGTGGCGCCGCAGGGCCTCAACAACGGCTGGGCCAATACCGGCGGGCAGGACGTCACCTTCGTCGACGACATGCTCAGGCTAATCGAGACGGATCTCTGCGTCGACACGACCCAGCGTTTCGCCACGGGTTGGAGCTTCGGCGGCGCCATGTCCTACGCCCTCGCGTGTGCCCGGCCGACCGTTTTCCGGGCGGTCGCGGTCCTGTCCGGCGCGCAGCTCAGCGGGTGCAGCGGTGGCACCACGCCCGTCCCCTACCTCGGGATACACGGCATCAGGGACTCGGTGCTCAACATCTCCCTGGGACGCTCGCTGCGCGACACGTTCGTCCGGAACAACGGCTGCACCCCCCAGAACCCACCCGAGCCGGCCCAGGGCAGCTTGACCCACATCGTGACGGCCTACTCGGGGTGCCGAGCCGGATTCCCGGTGGTGTGGGCCGCGTTCGATGAAGATCACAACCCCGCTCCGGCGGACGGGGTGCCCGGTATCAACGGCTCCCGGACCTGGGTCCCGGGGGAGACCTGGCGGTTCTTCACCCAGTTCGACACCACCCCACCGCCACCGCCGCCGCCGGGGAACGGAACCTGCCGGGTCACCGACACCGTTGACGCCTGGAACACCGGCCTGACCTCGAACCTCACCATCACCAACACCGGCGCCACCACGATCAACGGCTGGTCGCTGGTCTTCACCCTGCCCGGCGGCCAGACCATCACGTCCGGCTGGAACGCCGGCTACACGCCCACCTCCGGGCAGGTGACGGCCAGAAACGTGTCCTACAACGCCGAGATCTCCCCGGGTGCGTCGGTCAGCATCGGCTTCCAGGCCACCCACACCGGCAACACCGCCGAACCCGGCTCGTTCACCCTCAACGGCGCGACCTGCGCCGTCGCCTGACCGGGGGATCGAGATGCCGGATCTGACACGACGGCAAGTGATCAAGTACGGCGCGGCGAGCGCCGGCGGCATGCTGTTGCCCACGGCTGGAACGCGGTGGCCCGGGCGGAGCCGGTCGCGCCGGTGGAAGTGCAGGCAGCGGGCGATCTTGTGCTGTGGTATGACCAGCCGGCTGGCTCGACCTGGCTGCGTGCCCTGCCGGTCGGCAACGGCCGGCTGGGCGCCATGGTGTTCGGAAACACCGACACGGAGCGCTTGCAGCTCAACGAGGACACGCTCTGGGCCGGCGGCCCGCACGACTACAGCAACACCCGGGGTGCGGGTTCCCTGGCCGAGATCCGGCGGCTGGTGTTCGCCAACCAGTGGATGCAGGCGCAGGATCTGGTCAACCAGACGATGCTCGGCAACCCGGCCGGCGAGCTGGCCTACCAGCCCGCCGGCGATCTCCGGCTGACCCTGCCCGGCGCCGGCGGGGTGTCCGGGTACCAGCGGTGGCTCGA
>NZ_DASYTH010000440.1:0-3024 GCF_036002505.1 Actinophytocola sp.
TCGATGGCGGCGGCGACGTTCTCGATCGCGACCACCGACCTGACCGCATCGGTCACGCGGTAGTAGGCCACGGCGGAGACGTCGATGCTGACGTTGTCGCGGGTGATGATGCCCTGGGACTGGATCGGCATGGTGACAATCCGCAGCGACACCCGCCGCAGCACCTCGATCAGCGGCACGATCAACCGCAGGCCGGGCTCCCGGACTCCTATGACCCGGCCGAGCCGAAACAGGACTCCCTTCTCGTATTGCTGGACGATCCGAACGGATAGGGCCAGCCCGAGCAGGGCCAGCACGGCGAGGACCACGACGATGGTTCCCAACGCGGTCATATCATCCTCTCTTCGTACCTATCGCTGCCCACAGAGATCAGCCATTCCGTCCCGGTGCTTGCGTGGGTGAGCAGGCCCGGTCCGACGATCCCGCACCGGCGGCCTGCTGTCGTCGTGGCGAGCCCCCAGATTCGTGCCCCACTAGGTGGAATCCTGGCCTACCCGCTAGCAGGGGTCGTTGCCGCCACCGGTGCTCGGCGTGCTCAGCCATCCCGGAGGCTCCACGCAGGCCATCCGCAGCTGGCGCAGGGGGGGTCCTGAGGCGGCGAGTCGATCAGCCCTGGCGCATGAAGGTGTCCAGGTCGGCGGCGACCCGTTCCGGGCGCTCCCAGTTGGGGCTGTGGCCCGTGGCCGGGTACACCACCACCCTGGCCCGCGACGGCGAAGGGCACCGGGACACGATCGGCCCAGCTGCTCTCGCGGTGGCGTAGCCGACGATGCCGCCAATCGGTCTGGCTAGGCGATCGGCCGTACAGTCTTGGTCGACCGCCGGGCGACGAGCAGGCCGCGGCACGGTAGGTGGTGAACCTGTTTCCCGCGACAGCCCGGCAGAGCTACCTCGTCACAGCGAGGAGACGACCGTGCGGATTTTCGTCGCGGGGGGAACAGGGGTCTTGGGTCGGCCCCTCGTCGAGGCGCTGGTGGACCGGGGCCACGAGGTCACGGCCAGCACCCACCGGACCGAGAACTTCTCCATCATCGAGGCACTCGGGGCGCGGCCGGCATTGATGGACGAGCTCGACGATGCTGCGGTGCGTCGGGCGATCCTCGAGACCGAACCGGAGGTGATCATCAACCAGATCACGGCGCTCTCCGTGCCGTCTCGTGACTACGCGACGTGGCTGGCAGTGACCAACCGGCTGCGGAGCGAGGGCACGAAGACACTGATGCCGGCGGCTCGCGAAGCCGGCACCCGTCGGGTTGTTGCGCAGAGCGCCAGCTTCATGACCCAGCCGGTCGGATCGGACCCCACCGACGAGTCGTCACCCCTGTACCTGGAAGCCCCGGAGCCGATCCGAAGCCACATACAGGCGAACATCGCGGCCGAAACACTGGTGTTGGGCACACCGGGGATCGAAGGCGTCGTCCTTCGATACGGATTTCTCTACGGTGAAGGCACCGCGATCGGGCCGGGTGGAGAATGGGCAACAGGGGTCAAGTCGGGCGACGTGCCGATTGTCGGCGAGGGCGCCGGCCGGTATCCGTTTGTTCACGTCCGCGACGCAGTGTCGGCCACCGTGCAAGCGGTCGACAGGGGAAGCCCCGGCATCTACAACGTCGTGGGCGACGAGCCCGCCCCCCAGGCTGAGTGGCTGCCGTACCTGGCCGAAATCCTGGACGCCCCTCCGCCGCGGCGCGTCTCCGAGGAGGAGGCCGAGGAACAGATCGGCGTTCAAGCCGTGTACTACGGCACCCAGCTCCGCGCGGCCAGCAACGCCAAGGCCAAGTCTGAGTTGGGGCTGACCCTGGAGTACCCGTCATGGCGGGAGGGATTCCGAGAGCTGTTCGGTTGATCGCCTCGAGGGGGGAGCCGTGCAGCAGCAGCACCGGTGGCCGTCGGCGGGGCCGGCCTGGTCGTAGGCGACCTCCAGGACCCCGGCGCCACGCTCTGGAGGATTCCAGCCGGGGAAGGCCGGTCGTCGTCATGGCGAGGTGATCGGTCAGCCAGCTGTCCACGTGTCCCCGACCTAGCCGAAGGTGAAGGCGTAGGCGTGGACGCCTGGGTCGAGGAAGGTGGCCTCGAAGGTGCGCTCGGTGATGGGGCCGGGCTGGCGGATGAGTTGGTAGAGCCGTGGTTCGGTGACGGTGCCGTTGCCCTGGTCGTCGACGTCGGTGCCGTGGGCGGCTCCTGGGGGCTGGCTGTCGATGCGCACGTGGAACCGCGCGGGCGTGCCTCGCGCTGCCGGTCCCATGACCAGGTGAAGGTCGCGGGCGTGGAAGCGGTAGAGGATCCGCCCACCGGCCTGGTTCAGCACCGTGTCCTGCGCCTGCACCGTCCAGTCACCGGCAAGGGCCCAGTGGTTGAGGTGCAACCGTCTGGGGGCGGCATAGCCGTGCCGCGTGCCGAGGTCTGCGCCAGGGAACAACGCGAAGTTCTGGGTGCGCTCAGAGCCGAGGTAGTTTTCCGGGGACCGCAGGCTGGCCCAGTCGGCAGCGGCTTCCACCCCGCGGGCGTCGACCGAAGTCAGCTGCTGGTCGGTGCCGCCGCTGCCGGCCTCGCTCAGCAGTTGCTGCAGGATCATCTCGGACATTTCGTACTCACCCTCGCCGAAGCGACGGTGCCGGATCTGCCCTTGGGCATCGACGAAGTAGAAGGCCGGCCAGTAGTGGTTGTCGAACGCATTCCAGATGGCGTAGTCGCTGTCGATCGCGACCGGATAGTCGACCCGCAGGTCCTCGGCGGCTCGGCGGACGTTGTCGGGGTCGTGCTCGAAGTCGAACTCCGGGGTGTGGACGCCGATCACGAGCAGACCCTGGTCCTTGTACTTCTCGGCCCAGGCGCAGACGTAGGCACGGGTGCGGAGCCAGTTGATGCAGGTGTAGGTCCAGAAGTTGATCAAGACGACGTGGCCGCGCAAGGCGGCGGCCGTCAGTGGCGGCGAGTTGAGCCACCCGGTCGCGCCGTCGAGCGAAGGCATCCTTCCTTCAACGGGCAACAGCGCCGCGGGGTGCGTGGTAGCGCGGAAGAGCT
>NZ_DASYTH010000441.1:0-30356 GCF_036002505.1 Actinophytocola sp.
CCCGGTGCCGTGCCCAGTACAGCTCGTGAATGCTGGAGAACTCGCGCACGAAACCAGGTCGCTCCGGCCGCGGGCCGACAATGGACATGTCGCCACGGAGGATGTTCCACAGTTGCGGCAGCTCGTCGAGTGAGAAACGGCGCAGGAATCGCCCAACCGGTCCCACCCTGGCATCGCCGACGACCGACCATCGGGTCTGCGAGTCGTCCAGCACACCCGGCCGGACGCTGCGGATCTTGTAGATCTCGAACGTGCGGTCGTCCATGCCGACCCGCACCTGGCGGAAGATCACCGGACGGCCGCTCTCGAACAACACGGCCAGCGCGCACGCCGCGATCACCGGCCAGAGCACGGTAAGCGCGACCGTGGCCAGCGCCACGTCCATACCCCGCTTGATCCACCAGCTCGGCCGGCTGGTCGGAGCGGTGCTCAACCGCATGAGCGGGTAGCTGCGCAGCCGCTCGATGTCGGGTCCGTCGTGGTACAGCTCGAACATCCGCGGCACGACGAGGGTGGTGCAACCGAGGCGGTGTGCGGCGATCGCCGCGTCGATCACGAGCGGGTCACGCGCATGGGAGAACGCGAGGATGACCGTGCCCACCCGGTGCCGAAGGATCGCGGCGGACAGGTCCTCGTCGAGCAGGGCCACGGGGAGGTCGGCGGGGTCGAACCCAGGTTCCGGATCGACGAAGCCGACCGGCTGCAGCCCGAACTCCGGGTGGTCCCACATGGTCCTGACCAGGTCGACTCCGACCTTTCCCGCGCCGACCACGATCGCGCGGTCGCAGCGACCGAGGCGGCGTCTGGCCCAGCGTCCGAACGCGAACACGGCGAGCCGGACGGGTTCGCCGAATCCGGCGAAGGCCACGACGGTCCATTGCACCCCGGACACGTTCGCGGGCTGCGCGGCGACCAGCGCGACGCAGGTGAGCAGCGCGAACGAGGTCATGGTCGCGGTGACCGAGCGCGGGAGGTCGTGGAACCACGACAGCAGCAGGCGCCTGCGGTAGAGGCGGCTGCTTGCCCGTACACCGAGCAGCACGGCCCCCGTGACCGCGGTCCAGCCCGGATCCAGCCCCGTGGTCAGCGCCGCGCCCAGCACGGCGCCGACATCGACGAGGACGAGGAGGACCGCTACGGCGTTGACGCGGCTGGGCGCGTCCCGTGCCAGTAGCTCGCGCATCGGCCGGCGGCGGGCACGTCGATGCTGTGGCGCAGCGGTGGGGGCGAAGGCCGAAGCCACTCCGGTCAGCGTTGATCACCCTTTCGGTGGAAGTTTGGCCCATTGACCGTGTCACCCAATTGACTCCACCTGATCGAGTTCGTTGTTATCGTGCGTGAACAGGCGGGCGCTCGGGTTGCGCTTTTCGTCACTCGTTCGATTACAGATCCCCTCTTTTCGTGTGTTTTATCCGTGCTTTTTGAGCCCGTCTTCCCGGTCATCACCACACAGTTTGCCGCGTGCCGGTAGAAAACTCGAAGGGGGGCACGGGGTGGTTCGCCGGTGACCGGTTCATAATTCTGCGGCCATTCGAATTCGACCGCTTCAGAGGGACCCAGTGACCATCGAAGACGCCGCGGTGCGGGTGTGCGGCACGACGCATGTCGTGCTCCCCGCCTACAACGAGTCGGCAGCGCTGCCGCTCCTCCTGGGCCGGCTCGCCGAGCTTGCACGCACCGAGAAGCTCACGGTCTGGGTGGTGGACGACGGATCCTCCGACGCCACGGCCGAGACGGCCGCTACCGGCGTGCCGGGGCTCGACGTCCGGCTGGTGCGCCACCGGGTCAACCTGGGTCTGGGTCAGGCCGTGCAGTCAGGCCTGCGCGCGGTGCTCGAGACCGCGGTGCGGGAGGACGACATCATGGTCGTCATGGACGCCGACGACACCCACGACCCGGCGTTGATCCCCCGGTTGCGAGCCGAGATCGCCGCCGGCGCCGACGTCGCGATCTGCTCTCGGTTCGTCGTCGGCGGCGATGACGCCACCGCCCCTCTCGGGCGGCGGCTGCTCTCCCGCGGCGCCGCCGTCCTGCTCAACCACACGCTCAGGGTCGGCGACGTGCGTGACTTCACCAGCGGCTTCCGTGCGTACCGCGTCAGCCTGCTCGACCGGGCCGCGCGGCACTGGGGTGAGCGACTCATCGAAGAGCAGGGCTTCGCGTGCATGGTGGAACTCCTGCTCAAGCTCCGCCATTGCCAGCCGGTGATCACCGAGATCCCGCTGACCCTTCGGTACGACCGCAAGCAGGGCGCCAGCAAGCTCCGGCTCGTGCGGACGATCACTCAGTACCTCACACTCCTGGCACGGGACCGCCTGGCACCAGCCCCGTACCGGGCGCTGTGAACCCGGCGGGCGCGTCGCGCGTGGTAGTGGTCGGCGGCGGCATCTGTGGACTGGCGGCCGCTTACCGGCTCATGCGGGCGGGCCACCGGGTCACGCTGTTCGAGAGCAGCGACCAGCTCGGCGGGCTCGGCACCTTCTTCCGGTGGCGCGATGAGTGGGTCGAACGCTTCTATCACTGCATCATGCCCACCGACCGTGATCTGCTGGCCCTGCTGGCGGAGCTGGGCCTGCGGGACGACCTACGCTGGCGCCGGACCAGCATGGGCATGATCGTCGAGGGCTGCCACTACCCGTTCAACTCGGCGAAGGACCTGCTGCGGTTCACGCCGCTCATGCCGCGCGACCGCATCCGGTTCGGCGTGGCATCCCTGCTGTTGCGCCGGCTCGGCCGGAACAAGGACCTCGACGCGGTCCGCACCGAGGACTGGTTGCGCGACATCTATGGCGACGCGGTGTGGGAGACCCTGCTGGCGCCCATGTTCGGCTCGAAGTTCGGCGAGTCCTTCGGCGACGTGCCTGCGCTGTACGTCTGGCAGCGCCTGGGCCGGGAACGCAACGTGGCCACCCGCGGCTACCCCGCCGGCGGATACAAAACGATCATCGACGCCCTGCACACGGTGCTCCAGGAGGGCGGCGCCACGGTACGCACCTCCACCCCCGCGCTCCGCCTCTCCAACACGCGTACCCGGGCGCGCCTCGTGGTCCACGGCAACGAGACGATCGAGGCCGATCATGTCGTGTCGACGCTTCCGCTGCCCCTGCTGCGAAGCCTGGCCGACGAGGAACTCGCCGCTCGGCTGCCTACCGTCCACCTGCCGTATCAGGGGGTGGTCAACGCGCTGTTCTTCCTGCGTACCCCACTCACCGGCCACTACTGGACGCCGGTGCTGCGTTCGGGCACCGACTTCGACGGCGTGGTGGAGATGTCCACGCTGACCGGAACCGGATCTTACGCGGGGCGGCACCTGACGTATGCCATGCGCTACACGGACCGGGAATCCGAGCTGTATCAAGAGGACGATGCCAGCATCGCCGCGCGGTGGACCACCCAGCTGCGTGACCTCTACTCCCTCACGGACGACGCGGTCGAGGACGTCCAGGTCTTCAAAGCGCCGTTCGTGGAGCCCGTGTATCCGTTGGGATACCTCCAACGGCGACCACCCGTCGTGGTGCCGGGCACCCCGGTGCTGCTGGCGACGACCGCGCACATCTACCCGAAGGTCACCAGCTGGAACTCCAGCGTCCGCCTCGCCAATCAGGTCGCGGCAATGGTAGGCCCGGCGGCCCGGTCCGCGGCGACTTCGTGACAACCCCACCGCCCGCGCAGGGGCGGGGCAGAACGGCTCGGTGCACCAACATTTTGTGATGCGGCACTGCCACGTACCAGAACCGCGGACACGGTGAGCAGGTTGGCTCCCGTAACGGGCAGGTCACCGAATTGGGGACGGCCGCGATCAAGCAATAACTCGACCGGGCGACGGCTTGGCCATGGCCTCGGAAACCAAGAATCTCTCGAGCGAGAATCTCGGGAGTGTGTCACACGATGAGGTATTCGTCGGTGCGTGCTTAGTTCGTCCGCGGTAGCGTAGCGCCTCCTCTTGCTTTGTCGCTCTTTCGGAAAGGTACACGATCGAGTGACATAGTGGCTTTTGGCGTCCCTGCGGTATGACGAAGTGCAGTACGTTTCCTATCGGTGCGGGGTTCTGAGAACAGTTTTGACGCACCGTGCAAATCCTTCAATGGAGGGAGAAAAAAATGGGCATCATCCGTCGCATCGCCGCCGTGACGGGAGCGACAGTTGGCCTCGCTTTCCTGGGAACGCTCGTCACGCCGAGCGCATCGGCCGAAGAGCCGCCGGCTTGCTGCGTGGCCCAGTCCGGGTCCACATCTTCCGGTCTTCTCGGGCTCCGCCTCGATCTCGGTGGGCTGCTGGGCTTGGGCGGCTCCTGCCTGCAGAACAGCGGCGTTAGTTACAACTATTACTACTATTCCTACTATTACTATCCGTGGTGGATGACCGATCCGGGCGACGGCGATGACGGCGATGACGGCGATAACGGGGACGACGGGGACTCGGGCGACGGAGATAACGGTGACTGCGGCTGCAACAAGGAGGCAGGGACGACCGGCACCGAGGTAGCACCGGTTGCCAGGTCGGCCGCCAGCCCCGCGCCGTCGGCGAGTTCCACGCCAGCCGCCACGGTCTCCGCCGAGCTGCCGGCGGAGCACAAGCCGGCCACCGGTTCCGTGCCGGCCGAAGGCACCGCGCCTGTCGCGGCTCCGGTGGCGGCGGCCACCACTCCGGCGGACGTGGTTCCGGCGGATGCGCCTTCCGTGGAGGCGACTCCGGCGGACGCGGTCTCCGTGGACGCGGTCCCGACGGCGGACCTGACCACCGAGGTGGTCAGCGGTACCGCTGGTCCGGAGAGTTCCCCCGACGTGGTCGAGAACGAGACGGCGGCAACCGACACCGGCACCACGTCGATCGACGGCACGACGATGGAGTCCGGGCCTTCGACCGTGGCTTCGGACTCGGCGCCCGCCACCGCGTCGATCGTCTCGCCGGTAGCCGGCCTGGTCTCGGATCTCACCGGCCTCGATGCGGTAGCGACCGAACTGAGCTGACGGCGCATTCCGGATCAGTGCCAGGTCCCAAGTCCGGCGGTCATCTCGGCTACCGGACTTGGGACCCCTCGCTACTTCCCCATCCCTACAGAGAAGACAGGTGTCTGGTGACCGTGCCGTTCATGTCGTCCGGCTCTTTGTCCGCCGACCTGCTCGACCCGCTGCCCGATGAGAGCGTGGCAGTGGTGTTGGGTACCCGACCCGAGATCGTCAAGCTGTCGGTGGTGATCAAGCTGCTCGGCCGCAGGGCGCGGATCGTGCACACCGGACAGCACTACGACCCGGCCATGTCGGAGCTGTTCTTCGGCGAGATGCGTCTGCCGTGCCCCCATGTCCAGCTTGATGTCGGCGGCCGTACCAGGGCGAGCCAGATCGCCGCGGCCCTCGCCGGTCTCGATGCGAACTTCCGCGACAACCGGCCCCACGTCGTCATCGTGCAGGGCGACACGAACTCGACCGTTGCCGGCGCGCTCGCCGGCAACGCCTTGGAGGTGCCGGTGGTGCATGTCGAGGCGGGACTTCGCAGCTTTGATCGGTGTATGCCAGAAGAGCACAACCGGGTGGTGACCGACCACCTCTCCGATTTGCTGTGCGCGGCGTCGCCCGGAAACGTCGACAATCTCGCGCGCGAGGGCATCAGCGGCGGTCATGTGGTGCTCACCGGTAACCCGATCGTGGAAACGGTGCATGCACAACTGCCGCCGCCGACGGCCAGGACTTCCGTCCTCGAGTCCCGCGGGCTGCGGCCGGACGGCTACGTCGTGGCGACTCTGCACCGGCCGGAGAACACTGACGACCCGGCCGTACTCGCCACGATTCTGGCCGAGCTCGGGAAAGTGCGGCTGCCTGTGGTGTTGCCGCTACATCCGAGGACGGCCGCCGCGGTTGAGGCGAGCCACCTGTGGCACCTGCTCGACGGCACCGTCGTGGTGGAACCGCAAGGCTCCGGCACTTTTCTCAGTCTGGTCAGGCACGCCGCGCTGGTCATCACCGACTCCGGTGGCGTCCAGGAGGAGTGCACCGTCCTCAAGCGACCGTTCATCGCCGTACGCCGCTCGACCGAGCGTCCCGAGTCGCTGGGCGACTTCGGTGTGCTGGTTGACGTGGGGGAGCTCGTCAGCAAGACGGCAAACATGTGGCTGGACGACATCGGTGACCTGCACGCGCGGTTGAGCGTTCTGCCGAGCCCGTACGGCGACGGCACCGCCTCCCAACGCATTGTGAGCGAGATGGTAGAGCGGCTCGTCTCCCGGTGAACTCCCAACTCCGGCCGTCTTCTTGGGACTGCTGGTGCGCGGAGGTATGCCTTGAAGGACTCCTCAGGACATTGAACGTCCTGAAGGAGTCCTTTGCTCCTGCGGTCCTACAACTACAGCCGCACCTCGTAACCATCTTGGCGCCTCACGTCGCCGTGTTGGCCTGTGGCGTGGGTGTGTTGGCTGGTGACGACGCCGCCGGACACCGCTGACGACAACCCCGACGCGCACCCCGCCAACATGGCGACGCCGCAGGCCAACATAGCGACGCCGCAGGCCAACACGCCGAACCTCACGAAATGCGGCTGGAGTACTACAACTACACCCGCACTTGTCGGTAACGTGAGTGACAGGTCTGCCCGCAGGCGGACGGAAGTGCTTGAACGACGCTCGGCTCGCGGTTCGTCTCCTCAACCTCAGGATTCCGCTCGCTCGGTGTGGGGACGGCCTCCGAGGTGGTCGTCTCGGAAGACCCGGTGGTGGGCGGATTCTGGTCGTCGGTGTCCGGGCCGGGACCGGATGGCGTCGGCTCGACCGTGGAACTGGTCGGCGGTGGGTCAGACGGCGGGGTCGACGGCGGAGCCGAGGATGGCGTCGGGGTCGGGCTGGTCTCCGGTTCGGTGGTCGTGGGCGGTGCGCTGGCGGCCGGTGTGGGCGTCGGTGGCGCGGGTGGCACCGGGACCGGGGCCATCGGGGTCACACCGTGGGCGTACGCGTCGGCCCAGCTCAGCACCGTGTCGACGTAGGCGGCGGAGTGGTTGTAGCGGAACACCGCCGCGGCGAGCCGTTCGCGGTCGCGGAGGTCGCCACCGCCCGCGCACAGATACCTGGCGGCCGCGAGCGCGGCGTCGAAGACGTTGTGCGGGTTGGCTCCCGGCCAAGCGTATTTCCGCCAGGTGCCGGGTATGAACTGCATCGGTCCGACCGCGCGGTCCCAAACCGGGTCGTTGTCCAGTCTTCCGCCGTCGGTGTCGGGTATCGCCGCGACTCCCGGGCCACCGCTCAGCTGGGGGCCGAGGATGGGGTGCACGGTGGTGCCGGCGGAGTCGACCTGGCCGCCGCGCGCGTGGCCGGACTCGATCCGTCCGATTGCGGCGAGCGCGGGCCAGCCGAGGCCGCATCCGGGATCGCGGTCGGACGTCGCCCGTTCCGCTCGCTGGTAGGCCTGCAGCACGATCCCGGGTATGCCGGACTTTCCGGTGATCCGGGCGGACGAGACCGGCCGGACCGGTGGCGCCGGTTGACCGGCCACGTCCGGGCGGGCCGGAACCGGGTCTACCGGCGGGATCGGATCGAGCTCCGGCAGCTGGCCGGTGGCGCCGGGGGCCCCCAGAGTCAGGACCGGCTGGTTCCACGGCTCCTGGCGCGGCCCCTCTGGGCTGCTGGCCGGCGGCGGTCCGGGCGTGGCTGGATCGGTGATGGAGGCCGGAATGAGGACGGCCACCGCCAAGGCGGCCACGCCCAGCCTCTGGCGCAGGTGTTGGGTGTGGTGCGCTGGTGAGTTCAATCGTGGCCTCATGACAGGGACAGTCGGACGGCGATGGTGAGTGGGAGCGGTGGGGTGGATGCCGCCGGCACCGGTGGTCGAGCGCGCCGGTTGCCGGCGGCATCCTGGTGGCCAGCCGCACGCGGGGCTGGTCCGTGCCGCGTCAGGTCCTCATCGGACTGGACGGGCTAACTGTCCCGCTGCTTCGGCTCGAGCTTCACCCGGAGCCGCCGCTGGGCGACGTGCAGCGTGAGCAGTCCCGTGACCAGCATGGCCAGGCCGAGGAAGATCCACCAGACCAGGTCGCTGCCGGTCGCGGCGAGCGCGCCCATTCCGACTCCGGCGGTACCGCCGGTCATCGGACCGTTGTACATGTTGAACTCCCTACGGCGCCGTAATGGCCCGCCGGTGGCGGATGATGGCGCGGCTGATCGGGATTGCCGCCAGACCGAGCAGGCCCAGGCTGATCCACAAACCGGCGCCGGAGGCGAGCGGAATGGGGGGTGTCGCCGGTCCGCAGGTCGCCGACGAGATGATGACCTCGCCGCTGGCTACGCCGAGGACGTTCACCGTCAGGTGGAACGCGTTGACCGTGAGGCTGCCGTCGTCCGGGTTCACGATCTGCTCGTTGAGCACGAGCGTCGCGAGCCCGAGCAGATCGATCTTGGTGTTCGGTGCCGGGTTGAGCGGCAGTGTGATCCCGGCCAGGTTGACGTTGGCCAACGATGACGTACCCGTGATCGGGTCCTGGTCCTGGCCCTGGGTGGCCGAGCAGCTTGCCTGGATGAGGCCCACCGTGCCACCCAGGGCGCCGAGCGCGATTTTCACATTGGCGGTACTGGCGCTGGCCTTCACCTCGCCGGTCGCCTCGTCGTGCACCGCCGAGGTTTCCATCACTCCGGCGGAAATGAGCCCGGCGTCAAGGCTCGCCACGCTGGCCGACGTCGGACCGTTGGTGTTCGACACGGCGAGCGGACCGACGTTCACCGGTGAACCCAGGGGTATTGTCAGGTTCACCTTGGCCGCGAAGGCGGATCCGTCACCGACGTCCGCGGAGGCGGGCGCGGCAGCGATCAGTAGCGCTGCTGCTATCGATAGCCCGACCACCCCGCCGTGTCTGAACCTGTGGATCTTCACGCTGAACCTCCGATTCGTCATTACCCTCCGCCACAAGGCTTTCCATGGCGAAGTGATCGCATGCAGCGTCCATCGCTGATGATCTTTTCCGCAGGCCGACATGCGGGATGTCAGTCGATCGTGGACGTGGGAACGCACGATCGGGTGGTGTAGCGTGCGATCCACATAAGACAGTGACTAAGTTTTCCGACACGATGCCAAGCGATTGTCGGGAGTAACGGTGACGGCTATCAGCCTGATTCCGGCACGGTGGAACAGGACGGGTCCGATGCTGCTCGCGGCCGGGCTGGTGGTCATGGCGGCCGCACTGGTGGTGTTCCATACCGCATACCGAACGGCCGAGGTCATGTTGGCCGGTATCGTGGTGCGGTCCGCCACATCCTCCGGGGTTCATGTCTCCGGCGGGCGCCAGACCATCTACTTCGGACTCGGGTCACCCACACCGTTCGGACTGCGGATGACCCCCGAATGCACCTCGGCATTTCTTCTCCTGCCGCTGTTGCTCATCGGCGCCGGAATGATCCTGCTGCGGCCGGCCGTGACCCGCCGCGTCGCCAGCGCGCTGCTCGTCGCCGCGGCCGTGGTCGTCACGGTGAACCAACTCAGGGTGCTCACCCTGGTCGGCCTGATCAACTGGCTGGGCACCGACCGCGGCTACTACTGGGGGCACACGTTCTTCGGCTCGATGGTGAGCGTGTTCGGCGGTGCGGTGGCGTTGATCCTGTTCGTCTGGCTGGCGACCCGGCGTTCCCGGGCGGAACGACGAGCCGGCGAGCCCCCGCGACCAGGCAGCGAACACTAGTGGTACGGGAAGCGGCTACATGAACTATTCGTCGCTGGAGTTCGTGCTCGGGTTCACGCAGGCTCTTGCGTTGACGATGAGTGTCGCGTTCCTCACCTACGTGTGTCTGATCGTGGTCCCCTACCTGCGGCACAAACCGGTGAAGTCCGGTGACGCGACCGCGTTCGAGTGGCATTTCCTGATTCCCTGCCGGGACGAGGAGGCGGTCATCTCCGACACGGCCCGCTACCTCCGCGGCACGTTTCCGCGGGCGCATCTGTGGATCATCGACGATGATTCCGATGACCGGACCGCCGGCCTGGTACGGCGGCTCCGCGGTCGCGGCCCGGGCAGGGACGAGTTCGTTCACCTCATCCAGCGTCGCCGTCCGCGCGCGCGGACGGGGAAAGGGGACGCGCTCAACGCCGGGTATCGCTCCCTGCGGCGCTGGCTCGGCGCGCGGAACGGGCGGGGCGGTGCGCTCGACCCCGACCGGATCGTGGTGGTCGTGGTTGACGCGGACGGCCGACCGTCGCCCAACTGCCTGGACGTTTGCGCGGCGGAGCACCTGTTCGGCAATCCCGAGATCGGTGCCGTCCAGGTCGACGTGTGGATGTCCAACCGGAACGACCCGCCGCGGGACGCACGCCGGTCGTGGAGCCTCGGATCCACCCTGGTACGCATGCAGGATCTCGAGTTTCGCGCGGCCATCGCGGCAATCCAGATGTCCCGCAAGCACACCGGCACCATCTCGATGGGTGGGAACGGGCAGCTCACCCGGTTGTCCGCGCTGGATTCCGTCGCCGGCCGCGACAAGAGCCCGTGGCGCGGGTCGTTGCTCGAGGATTTCGAACTCGGGGTGCATCTGCTCACCGCCGGCTGGCGTACCGGGTTCACTGTGGACGCCCACGTCCAGCAGGAGGGGCTGTACAGCGTGCGGCGGTTCCTCGCCCAGCGCACCCGCTGGGGGCAGGGGACCATGCAATGCGCGCGCTACGTGCGCCGGATCTGGTCCTCCCGTTACATCACGACGCTGGGCGCGGCCGAGATGCTCTACTACCTCGCCCAACCGTGGATGCAGCTGATCGGGACGATCGTCTACCCGATTCCCTTCGTGCTCCTGGGAATCCGCATGATGCGGCAACCGGAGCAGGTGTGGAACTGGATAACCGACGGAGCCTGGATCCTGTTCACGGTATACGGATCCTTCGGGCTGCTGCCGTTCATCATCTGGGGACCGATCTACTGGGCGCGGTGTGAGCGCAAGGGCGGCTGGCTCCGCGGCGTGGGCTACGGGCTGACCTACGCCGTATACATTTACTCGTTCTACATCACCTCGTGGCGGGCCCTGGCCAGGCTGCTGCTCGGCCGCAACGGCTGGGCGAAGACGCGCCGGAACACCGAGCGGGGCAACCTCGACCTCGTCGCGGCCGAGACCTAGTCGCCGGTGATTCTGGTGTACTTGTTTGTCGACGTTGTTCTTGACGCCGGCAGAACGCGGCCGGCGGAACACGCCACCGGACGGTAATCCGATTAGGTGACATTGGTTCGATATGGCGCGGAAATCCGTATGATGGCCCGCGTCCGCACGAATTCTCCTTCGGGAGACGATAAGCATTGGATGGCTGTGGAGCTGCGTCGTGTCACAAGGGTGGCGGCGTTGTTAGGCGGTGTTCCCGTCACGATCTCGATGGTGCTCGGCGCCTGGCTGATCCATGACCCGTATCGGGACGCGGTACCCACCTCTGTCCAGAACGTCGGAACGTGCCACCGGTTCGCCAGCGTCGAGGAGTACTACAACACGGCGGATCTGCGCCCGCCGGTACCGTGCACGGAACCGCACCAGACGGAGACGATGTCCGTCGGCACGCTCACCGGCCCGCTGGCGCAGCGCGGGGACCGCCCGGGGCTCGAGGCGCTCAACCTGATGCGGAACGGGCTGTGCCAGGACGAGACCGCGATCCGGAAGTACCTCGGGGCGGCTCCGCGGGACGAGCACGGCTTCCTCCAGATCGTGGTCCGCTTTCCAGCTCCTGGCGAGTGGCGCGCCGGCTTGCGGCGCTACCGCTGCGAGTTGATGGCGACCGAGCCGGTGAACGGCGCCGCTCCGGTGCTCAAGGAGCCGCTCCGCAACGCGTTCCGCCGCCCCTACGGCGGCTGGTTCCGTCGTTGCGCCGCCGGTGCCCGGCCGGTGCCGTGCGCCCGGTCGCACGACGCGGAGTTCGTCAACGCCTGGCTGCCCGTACCGTCTGATGTGGACATCGAGGTATGGGCGGCGACGGCGTGCGCCCCCTACGTCGTCGAATACCTGGGTCGACCGGTGCCCGGCGAGTACCGGGTCTCGGCCACGCCGGTCGCCGGCAAGCCGGCCCCGACAGCCGCCTGCCAGCTGGCGGACACCAGCGGTGCGTCATGGACCGGCGCGCGCGCCGGCACGGCGGCGGAGTCGAACCGGTGAACCGGGTGCGGAGGATCGCCGAGCGGCACCCCCTCCGGGTCGCTGCCGGGGTCGGTGTCGCGTGTGCCGTGGGCATGATCGTGCGGCTGCTGCTGCCGACGCCGGTCGGCCTGGCCGATCAGGGCGACGGGCACCGGTTGCTCTGCCAGTTGGGGTTGCGCGCGGACATCCCGTGGGACGCGTCCCCCAACGCGTTCGTCCGCTTCACCTGGCTGAACTACCAGTTCGTCGGGGAAACCTGCGGCGCGAACGGAACCGGCCAGCCATACTTCTCCTCCGAGCTGCTGCTCCTGCGGATCGCGAGCTGGCTGACCGGGGCGTTCGGCCTGCCCGGAGGTCTTGATCTGCGCGTGCTCGGCGTGGTCTGCGCAGTGATCGCCGGGATCGCGGTCGGCTGGCTCGTCGCGGAGCTGCGCGGCCCGGTCCTCGGCCGCGCGGCGGTCGGCCTGGCCACCGCCGCTGTGCTCGCCGACCCGGGCTTCGCGGACTATTTCGTCTCGGCTTACTCCGAGCCGGCGAGCTTCCTCGGTGTCCTGCTGCTGTGTCCGGCGCTGGTTCGGCTGTTTCGGGAGCGGCAGCCGACCTGGCCGACGCTGCTCGTCACCGCGGTCGTGGCCGCGTTCGTGCTGACCAGCAAGACCCAGATGATCAGTCTTCTGCCCGGACTGCTGCTCGCGCTGCTGCTTCGTCCCGGCCCCGGCGCCGACCTGGTCGCCGAGGGGGACTCGCGGTCGACCCGCCTGCGCGCCGCGGCCCGGCGCCGCGCGGTGGCGGTCCTGCTCGCGACGGGGCTGGTCTGGCTGAGCGTGGCCTACCTGGCCGCGCAACCCAAACGCTTCTCCGAGGCCAACATGTACAGCCAGGTTTTCCTCACGATCCTGCCGAACAGCCCGGATCCGACCGACGACCTGCGGTGGTTCGGCCTGGACCCGCAACTGGCGAGCGGGTCGGGTAAACCGATCTCCGCTGTCGGGTCGGCCGCCATGCTCCCGGCCTACACCGGCTTCACCGAGCAGGTCACATTCGGCAAGGTGGCGATGTTCTACCTGAGCCATCCGGGCCGGTTGCCACACCTCGGCTTCGCGGGGCTCGCCGGCGCCGCCGATTTCCGGCCGCCGGCGACCTACCTGGCCAACCGTCCGGCCGGACCCGGCCAGCAGCCGAACGCCGCCGAGCACCGGCTCGAGACGGCCACCGGCCTGTTCGCGCTGTACGCGGCGGCGCCGGGACTGCTGGCGCTGCACTGGCTGGTCGCCACGATCGTGTTCGCCGTCGCCGCGTACCGCCGGTCCCCGATCGGGCGGACCGGATGCGTGGTGATGGCCGCGCTGTTCTGCCAGTTCTGGGCGGTACTCCTGTCCGAGGGCATGGCCGACCTCATCAAGCACATGGTCGTCGTCGACCTTCTCACCGCCCTCACGGTCCCGCTGGGTATCGCACTGTGGATAGGTCGCCGACGCCCGATGCCCGGACATACCACCTCGCAGCTTGCGGTCCGCACCGGCTGAAGGGCAATCGCGGTGGGGGGAAGGAACGTCACGTTGATGCCGTAGAGGGCAAGCAACGTCACGTTGCTTTCCCACCCAACCCGGATCAAGATCAACTCGACGTCCCTTCCAGCCTTGCTCGCCGCCCTCCTGAGCTACCGGACGCCCGGCTTTCCCCGACACCGTGTTCGCCAGTCAGCAAATCTGCGTGCATGAACCGGGCGGTGTTTCAACATGTTCAACATCAGCTACCGGGTGAATGGCTCACCGCCAGTCGCCCTCGCCACGTGAAGGTACCGCAACTGATCCGTTATCCCAATAGCGAAACAATGCAGGTGTGATCGGCGCTACTTGAGTACCAGCACTCTTCGCTTGGAGCCTGGATGACATCGCACGGAGAGGAGCCTCCTTCGCGCTCAGGACACACGAATAATCCTCCATGTTGTTGGTGAATCCTGTCCCGAATGCCGTTGGGGATCGATGGTTTTCGGCTCCCAACTCATTGCGGGCACGCCGTGCACGTCGCCGACGGGACAACCGTTCGTCGGCGGCACCGGCGTAATCTCGGGCACCGCCACTCTGACGTGTCTGCCCAGCCCGTTGAGCCTGATAGGAACCGCGAGTGGAACGATCGCGGTTACCTGGGTCGACGCCGACGTCCATGTGGCGGGCCACTCGACGATCAGCTGGAGCTTGGCTGTTTCCGGCCGCTGCTGGTGTTCACGGCGAGCGTCGCCAGCGGCGAAATGAACGGGTCGACGGTGGAGATGCCGTTGACGCTGACCGGCTTCACCGGGCTTTACGGCTTCTTCATCTTCCCACCGGTGACCGGCGCCAGCTTCGCCGGTACGGCCACCATGCTGCAACCTTAGGTAATCGATCTCGGCGCCCGGAAACGGGCAGCGTTCAACACGTTCAACACATCAGCCTCCCAGTGAATGCCTCACCGCCACCGGCCGGTGCCATAGTGAAGCCCGCTCCCACCTCAAGTGCTCGGGGCCTGCTCATCGCTGGAGGAAAACGCCGTGGTTGCTGTCATGGACCGCCGGGGAGAGGTCGCCAATCTCGTTCTCACCCGTTGGGGAGACCTGCTGAACGAGATCAGCGCGTCCGTCGTCGACCGGGACGCCGCCGAACTTCCGCCGCCGCCGGAGCTGATGGCCGCGGCGGCCTCGACCGGACTGCAGGCGTTGGCGCTGCCCAGGCAGGTTGGCGGAGAGGGCGTGGATCCGCTGACCTGGGGAATGGTGCTCGAACAGATCGGCTACCGATGTATGGACGTAGCGTTTCCGCTGCTCCTCAGCATTCGGACCACCATAGCGCAACTCCTGTACGAGACCGGCCGCGCCGACGTGATCGAAGGATATGTGATCCCCATTGCCGAGGGCCGGTGCGCGGCTGGCACCGCGTACACGGAGGACGCCGATGCTTTCGCGTTCCACACCCAGATTCACCGCAAGGGCGACGGCTACGTTCTGTCCGGTCACAAGGTCTACGTCACCGGCGGGCTGCTCACCGATGTCTTTCTGACCTACCCGCTGGACGAAGCCGGGGATATGGTGGCATGTCTGGTGCATCGCGATGATCCCGGTGTGCGGGTGACACCGGCCGACGGGCTCGGGCATCGGACGACGGCGGCGGGGACGGTCACCTTCGACGACGTTCTACTGCCGGCCGACCGGTTGGTGGCGGCAAGTGACGGGCTCACTCACGCCCAGCGGTTCCTTAGCGATCAGCGACTGTGGATCGTCTGTGCTCCGCTCGGTCGCGCCCAGGCGGTTCTGGAGGACTGCGTAGCGCGTTTGACGGGCACCATCCGCTATGGCGAATCCGTCGCGGGGATGAAGAACGTGCAATCGTCGCTCGGGCGAATGTATGTGGCGATCGAATCGGCCCGGGCCATGCTGTACCACGCGCTCAGCTACGTCACCGCGGGCGGTGCCGAACCCATATTTGATCCGGTTGTCTCGGCGGCCAAGTACTTCGTTGCCGAGCAGGTCCGGTTCGTGCTCGAGTTGGCTCTGCGCGTGCTCGGTGGTTACGGCTACTACGGAACGCCGCATCTGGGACGGTATATCCGCGACTACGCCGGTCTCGCGGTCGCGGCCGGCACACAGGACATCTTGGAGGTCAACCTGGGGGCCACCGCCGTAGCCCGCGCCGGCCGCGTGTGACAACGAACGCCGTAAAAATGAGAGGAATGAGCGACGGTCATGAATTTCGAGTTCACCGGAGTACTGCTTCGTTCGGCCGGCAACCGGAGCTCGGTACCGATACCAGCCGCGACGCTCGGCGACGCGCTCACCGAGCTGACCTCCCAGCTCCCGCAGATGGGGCGAATCCTGCTGGACAACACCGGCCAGTTACGCAGGGCGCACCGGCTGTTCCTCAACGGCGAGCTCGTGCCCAACCCCGACCGGACCATGGTGTTGTCCGAGAGCGACAGGATCGAGTTCCTCACCGCCATCGCCGGCGGATGACGTCGACTGGCGGAGATTCACATGGGCTCCGCGGAGCTGGAGGGCGCATTCTGGGGGGCGCGCGCCCAGGACTGGGCCGACATCCAGCAGCGCACCGTCCGACCGGCCGCGCTCGCCGTCCTTGCCGAACTCGGCCCGTGGCCGGGGCGGACCCTGCTGGACATCGGCTGCGGCGCCGGTGACTTCGCCAGCCTGGCCAGCAACCGTGGCGCGGTGGTCCTCGGACTGGACGCGTCAGCTGCGCTGATCGATATCGCGCGACGGCAGGCCCCCACGGGCCGGTTCCTGGTCAGCGACATGGAACACATACCGTTTGCCGACAACGCCTTCACCACTGTGACGACGTTCAACAGCCTGCACCTCGCCAGCGACCCCACGCTGGCACTCCAGGAGGCGATCCGGGTCACCCGGCCCGGCGGTAGCTTCGTCGCCGTGACGTGGGGCCCACCATCCGAATGCGACGCGGCCACATACCTCATCGAAATCGGCGGGCTGCTGCCACCGGACACGCCGACACCGCTGGATCCCTCGGATCCGGACGCCCTGAAAGGCCTGCTGACCAGGGCCGGGCTGGTTCCGTCTCCCTGGCGGGTGGTGCCCTGCCCATGGGAATACGCCGACCTGGAAACGGCTCTCTGCGGCCTGTTGTCCACCGGCCCGGCAATGCGGGCGATCAACCACTCCGGACAGATCCAGGTGATCGAGACCATCGCCGAGTCGATCTCACCCTACCGCCGCGGCGACGGCACCTACCGGCTCGACAACACCTGTTACTACGTCGTCGCGACCGTCGACCGGAAATGAAGGTCCACCTCGGTGAGGTAGCCGGGCAGGTGGGCATCGCCGCGCTGGCCGTCAGCCGGTATCGGCGCTCCGGTGGTCAGCATCACCGGCACCGTCCCGGCCCAATGCGGCAGAGCCAGGTCTTCCGGGGTGTCTTTCGGTCCACCGGCGCGGATTCTGGCCGTCGCCTCGTTCAGTGCGAGCTCCAGCACGGTCGTCGTGGCGAGCTCCCGTTCGGTCAGTGGACGGGTGTCGGCGAGCCGGCCCGGCACCACCTTCTCGATCAGCGTATGGAACATCCGTCGCTTGAGTGCCGTGTCCTCGACCACGTGCGCCAGGCCGTGCACGATCACGCAACGGTAGTTGAGCGAGTGGTTGAAAGCCGCGCGGGCCAGCACGAAGCCGTCGATCGACGTCACCGCCAGGCAGACGTCCAGCCCGCCCTGGCCGGCTGCCGAGAGCGGCCGGCCGCCGGGCGAACCGTGGACATACACCGCGTCGCCGAGGCGCACGTACATCAGGGGCAGTACGGCCGGATGCCCGTCGGCGACGAAACCCAGGTTGCAGACGAACGCGGCGTCAAGGATGTCGTGGATGACGCGCCGGTCCCGGAGGATGCGGTCCTTGTGCCGGCGTGGCGTGGTGCGTGGGGTTGTCGGGTAGGAATCGGACGGCGACATCACCCTCTCCCTGCCGGGCCGTCGGGTTGGTGGGCAATGAACGGTTTGATGATCTTGTCGGTCTTGGTGGCCATGAGTGCGAATGCCCGCTCGCTGTCCGGGAACGCGAAATGATGGGTGGTGAGCGGCGTCAGGTCGACCCGCTTGTTCCGCACCAGCCGCAGCAGCCGGGTCATCCACTCCCGGCCGCCGGGGCAAAGCCGCGTCCGGATGGTCTTGTCGCCCATTCCGCGACCGAATCCCTCATGCGGGATGGTCAGATCGCCGACGTGGTAGCCGATGTTCACCACCACACCGCCGGCCCGGGTGACCCGCAGGCAGTCGGCGAACGCCTCCGGTGTGCCGGCGGCCTCGATCGCCGCGTCGACACCGCCGCCGGACAGCCGGGTGACCTGCGCCACCGTGTCGTCCCGGTTCGGATCGACGACGAGGTCGGCGCCGAAGGAGGTGGCGCGCGCCGCGCGGTCGGGTTCAGGCTCGACCGCGATGACCAGACCGGCGCCGAGCAGCCGGCAACCGGTGACAGCACACAGACCAACCGGTCCCTGGCCGAACACGGCCACGGTGCCCCCCGGAGGGATCTGGGCGTCCAGGGCGCCGGCCAGGCCGGTGCTGAACATGTCGGTGGCGTAGATGACCTGCTCGTCCGACAGCTCCGCCGGTACACCGGTCAAATTGAAGTCCGCGTCGTTGACGTGAAAATAGTCGGCCAGGCAGCCGTCCTTCCGTGACGTGAACTTGTAGCCACCCATCATGGTGTTGCCGCACTGGCCGGGTGTGCCGCGCTGGCAGGCATCACAGCAACCGTCGGGTGTGACAGCGCTGAGGGTGACCCGGTCTCCCACGGAGAAGCGCGTGACATCAGCTCCCACGCGGGACACCATCCCGACGCTCTCGTGGCCGAGCACCCGTCCGACGGGCATTGTCATGCCACCGTTCACGTGACGGATGTCCGAAGTGCAGATGGAGGACGCGGTGGTGCGCACCACGGCGTCTCTCGGTCCGGGGACCGGGACGGGCTTGCGCACGAAACCGACCCGGCCAGGGCCGAGAAAGGCCAGCGCGTTCATCACGTCAGACACGTGCGGCTCTCCCGGCGACTAGCGGCTCCGACATCACTTTGGTGAGGATGGCCAGTGCCTGGCCGATTTCCGTGGCTGTCACCGTGAGCGGCGGCAGCAACCGGACGACGCAGCCGTCCAGCCCGCCCACCTCCACCACCAGACCCGCCCGGAACGCGGCCGTTTGCGCCGCCCGGGCCAGGGCTGCGGCCGGCGCGCCGGTCTGCGGATCGGCCAGCTCGACACCCCACATCAGCCCGACTCCGCGGACGTCGGCAACCCACGGGCTGCACTCGCGTAGCGCGGTCAGGCCCGCGCCCAGTTGTGCTCCCCGCGCCAGCACATTCGCCAGCACGTCGTCCCGCCTGATCACCTCGAGCGCCGCGACACCGGCGGCGAACGCGAGTTGGTTGCCGCGGAAGGTGCCGGTGTGCGCGCCGGGCGCCCAGCCGTCCAGCGCACGGGCGTAGCAGATCAGCGCCACGGGCAGTCCGATCCCGGTCAGCGCCTTGGATGCGACGATGACATCGGGTTCGATGCCGTAGCGCTCGAATGCGTACCACGTACCGGTGCGGCCGCAGCCGGTCTGTACCTCATCGACGATCAACGGGATATCGAGGTCACGGGTGGTCTTCCGGACGCGCCGGACGAATTCCGGCGTGGCCGGGATGACGCCGCCTTCTCCTTGCACCAGTTCCAAAATGACCGCGGCCGGCTTCGGTATCCCGCTCTGGGAGCTGGTCAGCACGTGCTCGAAATATGCGGCGCAGTTGGTGTCGCACTCTTGCGGAGTCAGCCCGAGCGGGCAGCGGCGGCAATACGAGTACGGTAGGAAATGCACCCCCGGTAGACCGTTGTTGACCGGCTGCTTGACACCGACGTCGCCGCTGACGGCCATGGCGCCTGCGGTGCTGCCATGGAAGCCACCATGAAAGGCGATGATATCGCCTCGGCCGGTTGCGGACTTGCACAGTTTGATCGCGGCCTCCACCGCGTTGGCGCCAGTCGGACCGCAGAAATGCACCTTCATGGCGTCTCGCAGGACCGGCGGCAGCATGCCCAGCTGGGCCGCGGTGAACGCGTCCTTGACCGGCGTGGGGAAGTCCAGTCCGTGCACGTACCTGGCGAGTTGTGCCCGCACCGCCGCGACCACCTCAGGGTGATTGTGGCCAAGGGAGAGCACACCCGCGCCGGCAAGGAAATCGAGGAAGACGTTGCCGTCGACGTCCTCGACGTAGCTACCCTGCGCCCGCCGCACCGCAATGGGCAGGTACCGGGGATAGGTCCGGGCGTTGGATTCGTACCTCTCCTGCCGGGCCAGATACTCCTGGCTGAGCGGGCCCGGGGGCGGAGTGCGGATGCTCGGGGCATCAAACGGGGTCATGGCGGGCAGACAATCCGGTAGTGGTCACCGCCGTGGCGGCTCCGCGCGGCTGGACGTGGTTGGTAGGTCCGGGCAGGCACGCGCGCAGGGAATCCCGGATCACGGCCGCGCGCACCGACAGCAGGCTGAACGAGCCGGAGTCACCGATGCCGTGCGACGACTCGCACAGACCGTTGAGAAACAGCGGCGGTGTGCCGTCATCGTGCGCGGCGAGGCGGTAATCGTCGCCGACCACGAGATAGCCGTCGGCATCGAACCGGAACCGGTCGACGATGCCGGCCAGCAACGGTGGGTACGGCTCCTGGTGCGGTCCGGGGCCGAGGTCTCGGAACCCGGTCGCCAGCACGACCAGATCCACCGTGTCGCGCTCGCGGGCACCGGTGTGCAGTTCGGCGATGCCCAGGTCCACGCCGGAGTCGGTGGTCCTGACGCTGTATACCTGCCGGTTGCCACGGACGGAGAGCCGCTGCCTGCCCTCCAGCCTCTCCTCGTACAGGAGCAGATACAGCTCCTTGAGCACGTCGTCGTCGGCCGACGAGTAGTTCGTCAGCCGCAGATAGGTGTCCAGCTCGTGCTTGCTTGCCCGGCTCGCCCGGTGGTAGTAGGTCGTGAAGTCGGGGAAGAAACCTTCCTCACTGAATGGGCTGGTGTCTTTCAGGCGCAAGCCGAACGAGCGCACGTAGGTGGTGATGCGGGCCCGCGGAAACCGTTTGGCCAGGTCCAGCATCAGCTCCACGGCACTCTGGCTTCCGCCGATCACCGCCACACTTGTCAAGGCCGTGGCAAGCGTCTCAAGGCAATTCAGGTACTGAGTCAGGTGGACGACACGCGGTGAGGAGACGGTGTCGAACGGCGCTGGAACGTAGGGTGTCCGACCCGGTGCCAGCACCAGCGACCGGCCATGACGGCAAGCGCTGCCGGCGGTGCGGACCGTGTAGATCATTGTGTGCTGATGCCGGGTCAGGCGGATGTCGCGCACCGGAGCGCCGAACTCCGCCATGTATGCCATGTGTCCGGTCGTCCAGGAAATGTACTGTGCGTACTCCTTGCGTAGCGGAAACTCGACCGGAAGGTTCAGGTGTTCCAGCAGCCGGCCCTCTTCGAACAGGTAGTTGATGAAGGTGTAACGGCTGCGCGGGTTGCGCAGGCTGACCAGGTCACGGCAGGGATGGTTCTGAATATTGGAACCGTCCAGCAGCATGCCGCGCTGCCAGACCGGATCACGCTGCGCTTCCAGAAAAAGCGCAGCCGTACCCGGCATGCCCTCTTCGAGAGCGATGGCGAGGGCAACATTGGCCGGGCCGAACCCGACGCCAAGAACGTCATAGAGCCGCAAATGTCATCCCCTACCGTCACGAACGGGTTTATCGTGTTTCCGTATAGGGCGCCCTGTCGGACCGTGCATTATGGACCGTCAAATACCGGAATGTCAGTACACACGGAGACGCCAGTACCGGCAACCCCTTGGCCGGCCGCTCATGTTGAACGTGTTGAAGGCGGCGGCCCGCGGATCTCCGTTTGGGTCAGGGTGCCTCGCCAGGCCGGTGCACCTGGAGGCTGGCGGTGCGGTGCAGGAGTCGCTGTACTGCGGGGAGGTGCCGGACGGAGTCGAGGCGTTGGAGCAGGGTGGTCAGGGCCGTGGTGGCGCGCGCGGACTGTAGGTACGGGTAGTCGTCGACGAGGCGCTGTGTCGTGGCGCATGCGACGGAGAGCAGTCCGGTGTCGAGCTGGCGTTGGGCCAGCGCCGCCAGGGTGAGCACGCGAGAGCGGCGCTCGCTGGCAGGGTAGTGCCGAAGGGCGATGTGCAGCGCGGCGATGGCGGCGCGGGTGTCTCCAGCGAAGGTCCGGATACAGGCGGTTTGGTAAGCCAGCTCGCCCGCGTGGTAACAGCCGAAGACCGGCAGCGGGCCGGTGGCGCGTTCCAGCTGGCGGTGGGCGGCGTCGCGGTGCAGCAGGGCGGTCTGGAGCTGGCCGAGCGCGGCGTGACAGACCGCGGCCTGGGCATGCAAGGACGCTTCGGTGCACGGCTGCGCCCGACCGCTCGTCGTGGCCAGTGCGGTACCGGCCAGCTCGAGTCCCGGCTCGTGGTGACCGAGCTGGTGTGCCTGTTGGCTCATCGCGCGCAGCACGATGGCATAGCGGATCGGATCGGCTCCGCGGGCGGCCAGTGCCAGCGCGGTGAGGTAGTAACGCTGGGCCAGGCCGTGCTCCTCGCAGTCGAAGCTTTTGAAACCGGCCAGCAGGACGAGATCGGTTGCTGCGCCGAGCATCTCGTGATGCGTGGTCTCGGAAGCACGAGCGCGCAGCCAGGTGGTGATGTCGTGGGCGAGATAGGCGGTCAGGGCGGTGCGGGCGTGGCCGCCGCCGAAACCGCGGTCGGCCATGGCGAGGATGCCGGCCATGCGGTGGGCGGCGTCGACGTGCGGCGCCGCGATCCTCCCCCGGCCGCCTTGGGGGCCGGGTTCGACCCATGCCTGACTGGCCGCCTGGGGCCAGCCGGGAACGGCCAGCGCGTGGAGCTGGTAGAGCGTCTGGCGCAACCTGGCGTGACCGGTCGGATCCGCGTCCGCATGGGTCAACCCGAGCAGGGCAGCGACCGGATCACCGGGTTGACGCGGTTCGGGAACCGTGGCCGGGTCCGGAGAAGGTGCCAACCCGATATCGGCGACGGTGAGCGCGCGACCCAGTCTCCGGGACAGTGCCTCGGCGATCAGGCCCGGGGTCTCGCCGCGAGGGCAGGTGCCGGAAAGCCAGTGGGCCACCGCGGTGCGGTCGTAGCTCAACACGAGGCCGACCTCCGCGCCGACGTTGTTGACGGCCCGGGCCAGTCCTTCGTGCGACCAACGGGTCCGTCCGAGCAGGGCCCGGAGATGATCGTTGGGTTTCTGCCGGCCGCTCGCCATGACAGCTCCCGGTGCCCAGGTCGCGGACGGGCACCAGGCCACGGAAACCGGCCGCGGGCGATGACCTTCGGTGCGTGAGCGGTCGACTGTCCTGCCGATTCGGCCGCGTGAGCGTCAACCGCTCCGCACCGCCGAGGCCGACCCGCCGCCATTCGGCACTCGCTCTCCGTGACTCCAACCAACCAATTGAAGAGGGGTTCGACGTGCGCACCGTTAAGCCTGAGCGGTGGGTGGCGTTGTCACGAGCCCACAATGATCTTTTGAACGAGTTCTTGGCATGATCCGCACCTCGCCTGCCGGATGATCAATTCTTGGCGCCCCCGCACATTGCATATCCACCGCAGCACTCCCTGTTACATCAATTGTGCTTCGTGTTCAGCGGTTGCTCGAGTGACCTGCGCTTCTGTCCCGCCAGGCGGGGTCCAGTTCCGCTTCACTTGAAGACGGCCTGGGCGAGTTCGGTGCTGAGGGATTTCAGCCCGATGAGCGGGCAGTCGAGGTTGGGCTTGACCTCCTCGATCAACGGGACGAGCCGGTCGCCGGTCAGCGGCCCGTCGGTGAGTTCGACCTCGATGACGACCGGCCCGTTGAACGGATTCGTGTTCACGTGGAAGCTCGCTTTGCTGCCGTGCGGGCCGGGCCAGTCGATGGTCAACGTGCCATCAATAGTGAGGAGTGGTTCGCACGGCAACCCTGACCCGGCCGTGGCACGGCCGGTACCCTTGATCGTCGCTGAAGCCAGGTCCGGGAAATCATGGTTCGGTGACATGCAGTTGATCAGGACGCCGTCCACCTGGACATCCGCCTCGGTGGTCGAGCCTTTCAACGACGGGTCGAAGCTCGGCTCCGGGACGGCCAGCACGGTGGTCGCGCCGAGCACCAGTGCCAGCAGCGCACGACGGGTTCTACGCATGGATCCTCCCTGGTTCTGGGATGGGTATCTTCGCTATCGCAGGCGGGCCGGACCCGGCGGGTAGGTCACCGGGATCCGCCCTACCAGTAAGCACCTGGATGGGGCACCAGAAAGCCGTCAAGCGCCTCGCGTCAAACATCCGGCCCTTCAGGTCGGTACGACCGACGTGATGACGACCGTCGCTCCGATCAGGGGCTCATACGTGCCGCCGGTGACCTCGATGGTGATTACGGGAACGAGCCCTTCGACGGTCGCGGTCCATTCCGCGAACCAAATATTTCACCATGCCAGGGGTGAACGTGACGACGGTGGAGAAATCACGCTCAGGAGCGTGATTGGTAATGCGTGCGCGGGTGTCGACACGGCGAAAGTTCCAAACAGCGGTATCGCCATGGCAAGCACGCGGAGACATTTTGTGAGAGACATACCGGACTTCCTTCTATTCTGAAAATCCCCCTCCGGTAAATCAAGAGAACGATGCGCGCCCCACGGTTAGCACGAGCCGGACATAAAACAAGCGCGCGGAAAGATTCAATTTCGATCACGCGGCAGCCTTGGCACATACGGCGCAGGTGCGGCGAATGCCGGCACGCGCTCCCAGGTATTAGGCCGAGTGTGCAAGACCATGGCGACCACCGTTGGCGCGCAGAGCACCGCGCTGTAGAACAGGTGCAGTTCCACTCGAGGGACGAAATTCACGTGCAGCATGTCGACAAGGGCAAACGACCCCAGCCCGCCGCCGATGCTGACCAGCGGAGTATCGACGACGACGATTGATTGCCGTTCACCAGGAGCAAGCGCACCGGTGAACCAGCCGCTGGCCGACGCTCCGGTGCCCTTGTGGATTCATATTCGCACGCTCTGGTGCGGGTTTCGCCGGCATGCCGGGTGGACGGACCGCCCGGTGCGGGATGCCCGGCCAACCGGAGCCGTTATGGCCGATCTGGAGTCGGCCAGCGCCAATCAGCCGACAGATTCGGCAAACGGCGCGGTACGGCCGGTCTGACTCCCCTCGGACCGGTGGCCGGAACACGAGACCCGACCGATGACGGTGGGGTCGGCGGTGACGAGCACGTCGAGCTGGTCGGGGATCAGCAGACCTTGGCTGGGTTTGGAGGCCGCCGGGGGCGTGTGCGGTTGGGGCCGGGGCTGCCACCTACAGCAACCGATCTGACCCCCGCGGCCCACCTAAACGATCTCGAAAAGCGGCATCCCGGCCAACCATGTCAGTCCACACCAGACTTTCACATCAAGATTGCAAAGTTGCGCCTGTCCATTGCATGAGCCGGCCGCCGCAGGTGAGCAGCCAGGTTTACTGCGTCGTAACTGGTCAGGTGTCTGACGGCGTGGCGTGTTGATCCTTTCGCTGGTTCGTGGATCATGGTGTGGTGTTTGGGGGTCGGCGTCCGTCCTATGAGGAGCTTGTGGCGGAGAACGCTGTGCTTCGGGGGATGGTGTTGGAGTTGCGGGCGATGGTGGAAGCGCTGCAGGCTGAGGTCGCCGATGTGAAGGGGCAGTTGGGGCAGAACTCCCGGAACTCGTCGAAGCCTCCAGCCTCGGACTCACCGTTTGACAAGCCGGCGCCGAAGTCGCTGCGGCGTAAGAGCGGCCGCAAACCCGGTGGGCAACCTGGGCATCCGGGGTCGACGTTGGCGCTGGTGGATGATCCGACCGAACGCAAGCGGCACGAGCCGGGCCCATGTACCGGATGCGGCGCGAACCTGATGAATGCGCCCGAGGTGGGTGTGGAGCGGCGGCAGGTGTTCGACCTGCCGCCGATCACGGTGCGGGTGACCGAGCACCAACTGATCGCGCGCCGCTGTCGCTGTGGGACTACCACCTGCGGCACCGCGCCCGAGGGGGTGGCCGGGCCAGTCCAGTACGGCCCACGAATCAGCGCGATCATTCTTTACTTGTATGTCGGGCAGTTCCTGTCGAAGAAGCGCACCGCGCAGGCGTTGGCCGAGTTGTTCGGCACTCCGGTGTCCGAGGGCACGGTTGCGACCATGACCCGCCGCGCCGCCAGCGGGTTGAGCGAGTTCCTCACCATGCTGCGTGACCGGATCGCCGAGGCCGAGGTGGCCGGGTTCGACGAGACCGGTTTGCGGGTGGCGGGCACGCTGCATTGGGTGCACTGCGCCCGCACCGACAAGTACACCGTGATCACCTGCCACCCCAAACGCGGCCGCATGGGCATGGACGACGCCGGTGTCCTCGACCGGTTCCGGGGCGTGGCGGTGCACGACGCCTGGGCACCCTACGACAGCTACCTCGACGTCGACCATCAACTCTGCTGCGCGCACGTCCTGCGTGAACTGCAGGCCGTCACCGACACCGCCGCCGAGGCGGACTGGTGCTGGGCCACCCAAGCAACCGACGCACTCACCACGATGCAGAAACTCGTCCTCGAGGCGATCACCACCGGGGCCGACGCCCTCGACCCCGAAGCCCTGGCCGAACAGGTCAAGCTCTACCACGACGCCGCGCAGATCGGCGTCAACGACACCGCCGCCCGCACCAGCAAGACCATGGCCAAACACAACGCCCTCGCCCAGCGGCTGCTCGACCGCCAAGACGACTACCTCCGCTTCACCACCAGCTGGCGAATACCACCAGACAACAACGGATCCGAACGCGACATCCGCATGATCAAACTCCGGCAGAAGGTCTCCGGCTGCCTCCGCACCCTCACCGGAGCCACACAATTCTGCACAATCCGCAGTTACCTCTCCACCGCAGCAAAACACGGCAAACACTTCTTCGAAGTCCTCGTCATGCTCGCCGAGGGCCGCCCCTGGATGCCCGCACACCAATAATCACACCGCGGACACCTGACCAGTTACACTGCGTCATGCCATCGTGGAAACCGAGGATTTCGTGGGTTCGGGTGCGGGCTCGGTCAGTGTCTCCCACGCAGTGACGCAGTCGACCTCATGAGACGGGTCGTGGACTGTGTGGAGGAAGACCAGGTTGTCACTCCCGTTTGGGCCGGCTATGGCGCGGGTCCGGATCCGGACGGTGTCGAAGACGAACATCGCGCGGTGGAAGACCGCGGTCACGCCGCGAAGGGGGAGGCGCACGGCGAGCTTCGCCAGCGTGGGAGCCGCGGTGTCGAGCAGGAAAAGGCGTTCCCTTGCCGCCGTCAGTGCCTCGATGACCTCGATGAACGACCATTGATCGGCGACCTCGCACTGGCTGCGGCAGAGCGTGGAGTCGCGGCTCACCTCGCCGAGTATCTGTTCTCCCGTCGGCGGGGTGGCTGTGGCGGCGATCGCTGCCCGGTCCGGTCGGTAGACCTCGTCAGGCAGAAACTTGGCGAGCAGATTCTCCGGAAAAAGCCCAGGTAAGGCGGTCAGACCGTGGTCCTCCACGATGGTCACCACGCGGAGGTCCGTTTGGAACGAGGCCACCGGACGTGGGTCCGTGGCCCCGCCGCGTGCGTGGAAGTCAACGGTGAGCCGCACGTACTTGGCGGAGTCGGCGACCATGAGCCGGCCAGTGACGGCAAGCCAGTCGGCATCGGTGAACCGCAGGTGCGGCAGTGCGTAGTCGAGCTGCACGACGGTGAACGCGAAGGCCGTCCGGTGTTCGCTGAGCAGCGCCGGGTAGGACGCGACGTGAGCGGCGAACCATCGGGCGAGCGCGCTCACTGAGAATCCCAGTAGGACACGTGGGCGAATCTGCAACGGATCGAACTGGGTCGGATCGGTCGGCACGTCGAAGGTGACGGCACGCGGCATGTCAGCCCCCTGCGATAGCGGTGAGAAACTCGACTTCGTCGGAGCTGTGCATCGGTGTCGACAAGCCAGCCGTGGCGGCCAACTCGCCGTTGATGAATATCCGATGAGTTCGCCGCAGTTGGCCGTGACCATCACGCAGGACCATCTTCAGCCGCGGATGGCGGGCCTCCGCCACCGCGAGCGCGTCGCCAAGAGTGGTTGCTTCGACATCGACGGTCCGCTCGTAGTCGACCATGCGCAGCAACAGGCCGGAGAAACGTAGGATCACGTGTGCCCTCCTCGTCGGCTCGTGGTGGAGAATTTGCGATCGTCCCGAAGTGGTGCCAGGTGGGTCGTGGCCATGGTGCCGAGATTGACCTCGAGGAGATCCTGGGTGCCGGCGAAGGCCACGAGCCCGGCGAAGTCACGCAGGCAGGTGCCGAAGTATGGGTCGCCGTAGTAGAAATACCCGCCGAGCACCTGGAGAGCCTCTTCGAGCACGAACCGCACCCGGTTGACGACGACATGCTTGGCGGCCGAGACCACCGGGTCGAACAGCCGGTCGGCCTCACCGTCGGCGACTCTGCGTGCCGCTCGGTAGAGCATGGCCCTGGCCGTCTCGACCGCGATGTACATGCGACCAAGGCTCCCCTGCACGTTTGGCAGTTGACTGAGTGGTTGACCGTGGCGAATCGTTGAGTTGAGCCGGGCGACGCTGAGCTCGACCAGGGCGCGGGCCCGTCCGATCGGGGCGCCGCAGACCGTCAGCCGGCGGCTGTTGAGCAACTGCTGGGCGTGGCTGAGGCCGTCGACGGATACCACGATTCGGTCCCTGGCGACCGGTACCTCCCGCAGATCCAGCGCCGTAGGCCCCGAGGTGCGGATGCCGACGGGACTCAGCCGGGTCACCACGACGCCAGGGTCGTCGCGATGCACGAGGCAGGCCACCATGTCGTCGGCTTCGTTGCGTGCATAGACGAGGAACACCTGCGCGTGATATCCACCTGTCAGAAAGTCTTTGTGCCCGGACAGCACGAAGCCATCGCCGCGCCGGCGCAGTACGGTGCGCAGGGTGAAGGCATCTGCGTCCTCGCTGTAGGCAAGCGCGATGCCCAGGGTGCCACGAGTGATCGGAACGACATAGCGCTCGATCACGTCTTGCCGACCCGACTCGAGGAGCATCTGGGCGATGACGGTGCGAATGCCCAGGATCAAGGCGAAGCCGCTGTCCCGGCACAAGTAGCCGATCCGTTCCAGGGTGAGTACCCAAGCCACTGGATCGAGCCCGGCGCCACCCGTCTCGCGGGGCAACGGCAACGCCAGCAGGCCCGTTGCGCCTGCCTCGGCGAAGAACCGCTCGGGCACCGGTTCGCCCGCCATGTCCCGGTCGGCGGCACCCTCGTCCACGGCGGCCAACAGCTCACCCCACCGCTCGTCGACACGAATCATGGCGTCGTCCTCGGCGGCCGTCAGCGACCACAACCGCTCACCCATGGTGAGCACCGGGCAGCGACCGGGCGATGACCAGGCGTTGGATCTGGTTGGTTCCTCCGTAGATCTGGGTGACCTTGGCGTCACGCATCATCCGCTCGACGGGATACTCGCAGCTGTAGCCGTTCGCTCCGAGCACCTGCACCGCGTCAGTGGCTACCGATATCGCGGTGTCGGAGGCGAAGCACTTGGCGGCTGAGGCATAGAAGGCGAGATCCGCGTCTGCTTGCTGCGACCTGGCCGCAGCCGCGTAAGTCAGGTGGCGCGCGGCCTCCACCTTCATCGCCATGTCGGCGAGCATGAACTGCACGCTCTGCATTGCCCCGATCGGCTTGCCGAACTGCCTGCGCTGCCGGGCGTAGTCGGTTGCGTACTCCAGTGCGCCCTGCGCGATGCCGACAGCCTGTGCTGCGATGGTCACTCTGCCGTGATCGAGCGCGTTCAGTGCAATACGCAGACCGGATCCGGGCTCGCCGATCAGGCGGGATGCGGGAATACGGACGTCCTCCAGATAAACCTCGCGAGTGGGAGAGCCCTTGATGCCCATCTTGCGTTCCAGCCGGCCGAAGCTGAGTCCAGGATCGTCCTTCTCGACAATGAAGCCGGAGATGCCCGGTGACCCGTCGCGGTGGGAGTTAACGGCGAAGACAAGGTAGAAGGCCGATATCCCGGCATGGGTGATCCACCGCTTCGTGCCGTTGAGCCGGTACCCACCCGCGACGGGCTCGGCACGAGTGGACATCGCGCGAATGTCGCTGCCGGCCTCCGGTTCGGACAGGCAGAACGACATCATCGCCTCGCCTCGTGCGACCGGTGGCAGGTACTCGCGTTTGATCTCCTCGGAGGCGGCGTCCTGCAGCAGTTGGGTGCAGAGGCTGTTGATCGCCGGGATCAGCGCGCATGTCGCGCAGGCTCTGGCTACCTCTTCGACGATGATTGCCGTGGCCAGGGCGTCCGCGCCGGGCCCTCCGTAGCCCTCGGCGATTCGCGGAGCGTGGAATTCGCAGTCCCGCAATGCTGCGTAGCCTGCCGTGGGAAACTCCCCAACTATGTCCGTAGTGGCTGCGGTCGGCGCGATTACGTTCTCGCACACGTCCCGCACAGCCTCCCTGACCGCGCGGTAGTCGTCCGAAAGCTGATAGAGGTTCAGTGTCAGTCCCTTCCCGCAGCGATCAGTCCAGGATATGCTCACTGCCGACGGTGCTGATCAATTAATGACCGTAATAGATATGGGTGTGGCTCTTCTGGAGTGATCATGCGGCCTGCGGCATGATCCCGTTTTGGTAACGGGTTTGGTGGGTTCGTTGTTTTTCTTGGGCGAGGTGGTATTGCCAGTATTCGGGGAAGTTGTTGTTGCTGGCGAGTGC
>NZ_DASYTH010000442.1:0-22893 GCF_036002505.1 Actinophytocola sp.
TTGATCGGCGCGGTGTAGAAGCTGCGCTGCCCGCCCGCCAGGGCCGCGAAGTGCGCGCCGACCGCCACCATGCTCTTCCCGGAGCCGGTCGGCGTGCTCAGGATGACGTTCGACCCGGAGACGATCTCGATCATCGCCTCCTGCTGCGCGGGGTAGAGCTCCAGCCCCTGCCCGCGTGCCCATTCGGAGAACGCGTCGAACAGCGCGTCGGGATCGGTGGCGGCGGGCAGCTGGTCGGTGAGCGTCATGATGCCCCGATCGTGCCACCCGTGATCGGTAACGGTGTGGTGGCATCGGACGACGTAGGGGCCGGTTGCCCGAATATCGAACGGAGGTGCTCCCGCAATGGCGCGGTTCCGCGGACGGTTGCTGGCAGCATTGGCAGGATTCACGCTGGTCAGCGCGTCATTGCTGGCCTCGGCGGACGCGGCGGGTGGCCCGCCCGGCCCGGCCGTCTCCTGGGGCGCCAACCTGCATGGCCAGCTCGGCGACGGCACGACTGTTCAACGCAACTCCCCGGTCCCGGTGTGCGCGGTCGGGCAGCCGGCACCCTGCCCCGGCCAGCTCACCCAGGTGGTCCAGGTGGCGGCCGGCGACGACGACCTGAGCATCGCGCTGCTCTCCGACGGCACCGTGCTGGGCTGGGGTCAGAACAACACCGGCGCGGTCGGCGACGGCACCACGACCGACCGGTCCGTGCCCACCCGGGTGTGCGCGGTGGGTCAGACGGCGCCGTGCACCGCGTTCCTGTCCGGGGTGACCTCGATCGCGGCCGGCCGCAGCCACGCGCTCGCCCTGCTCACCGACGGCTCGGTGGTCGCCTGGGGGCTGAACGGGCAGGGCCAGCTCGGTGACGGCACGCTGACGAACTCATCGACGCCCGTCCGGGTGTGCGCCGTCGGCCAGCCGACGCCGTGCCCGGTGTTCCTCACCGGGGTGAGCCAGCTCGTCGGCGGCAACAACCACTCCGTCGCGCTGCTCACCGACGGCTCCGTGCTCACCTGGGGCAACAACGACTCCGGCCAGCTCGGCAACGGCACCACCGCCGGGTCGGTGGTGCCGGTCCAGGTCTGCGCAATGGGCCAGACCGCGCCGTGCAGTGCGTTCCTGTCCGGCGTGACCTCGATCGGCCCCGGCCTGCTGGACGACTCGGTGGCGGTCGGGCCGGGTGGCGTGGTCTACGGCTGGGGCAACAACTTCTTCGGCCAGCTCGGCGACGGCACCACGGTTGACCGGTCGACGCCCGTGCAGGCCTGCGCGGTGGGCCAGACCGCGCCCTGCAGTGCGTTCCTCACCGGGATCACCTCGGTGGCCGCCGGCACGTTCAGCCACACGGTGGCCATCGGGTCCGGTGGTGCGGCGTTCGCCTGGGGCTCCAACAACGTCGGGCAGCTCGGGGACGGCACCAGCACGGCGCGCTCCACGCCGGTGCGGGTGTGCGCGGTGGGTCAGACCGCGCCGTGCTCCTCGTTCCTCACCGGGGCGGTCGGGATCTCGGCCGGCACCTTCCACAGCTCCGCCGTGCTGGGCAACGGGACGATGGTCACGTGGGGCTTCAACGGATCCGGGCAGCTCGGCGACGGCACGACCACGTCGCGGACCGTGCCCGGCGCGGTTCCGGGACTGTCCAACGTGACCTCGGCGATCGCCGGTGACGATCACAACCTGGCCGTGGTGAACCCGCCGGCGGCGGACATCCAGGTGCGGTTGAGCGCGTCGTCGAGCCTGCTCAACCCGACGATCACGTACACGGTCACCGCGATCAACCGCGGGCCGGGCACGGTCACCTCCGGGACGATCACGCTGCGGGTACCGAACTCGACGACGTCGGTCAGCGCGTCCGGGTGCAGCTACAACTCGGGCAACAAGACGGTGACCTGCCCGACCGGCCAGCTCGGCGTCAAACAGGCCAGCTCGCACACCGTGCGGGCGACGCAGAGCGCGCTCACCGTGGGCCTGCCGCTGCCGGCCACGGCCACGCGCACGGCGAGCACCCCGACCGACCCGAACGCGGCCAACGACCAGGCCAGCGCGAGCTGCCTGGTGGTGACCGGGCTGATCATCCTGTGCTGAGTGCGATGAATGCCTCATTCGAGACGTTGAGTGCCCTGATGGCCGCCTTCAGGGCATGAGCACAGCGGCACCGTTGACCCGGCCCGCGGCCAGGTCGGCCAGCGCGCGGTCGGCTTCGGAGAGCGGGTACTCCTGGGTGCTCACCTGGAGGGGGTGCTCGGCGGCGACGTGGAGGAACGCGCGGGCGTCCTCCCGAGTGTTGGCGGTGACGCTGCGGATCTGGCGTTCCTGGAACAGATGCGCCTGGTAGTTCAATGAAGGGACATCGGACAGGTGGATGCCCGCGATGGCAAGCGTTCCACCACGGTCCAGTGCGGCGAGCGCGGGTGGGACGAGGGCGCCGGCCGGGGCGAATAGGATCGCCGAGTCGAGCGGTTCGGGGGGCGGGCCGGCGGTGGCCGAGGAGGCGCCCAGCGACAAGGCCAGCTCGCGGGCGGCGGGGCTGCGGGTGATCACGTGGACGGCGGCGCCCAGGGTGAGGGCGACCTGGGCGGCGAGGTGGGCGCTGGCGCCGAAGCCGTAGATGCCGAGGCGGCCACCCGGCGGAACGGCAGCCCGGAGCAGGGCTCGGTAGCCGATGATCCCGGCGCACAACAGCGGTGCGAGCGAGGCGACCGGGTAGACGGACGGCAGGCGCAGCGCATAGGCGGCCGGAACCGTGGTCAGCGAAGCGTACCCGCCGTCGGCGTCCCATCCCGTGTAGACGGACGACGGGCAGAGGTTTTCCGCGCCCCGCCGGCAATACGAGCAGACCCCGCAGGTGCCGCGCAACCAGGCCACGCCGGCGACGTCGCCGGCCGAGAACTCCCCGGCAGCTGCGACCACCTCGCCGACCACCTCGTGGCCGGGGACCACACGCGGCCGGTGCACCGGGAGGTCGCCCTCGGCCACGTGCAGGTCGGTGCGGCACACGCCGCAGGCCAGCACCCGCAGCAGCAGCTCATCGGGACCCGGCACCGGGTCCGGTTCGTCGTGCGGCCGCAGCGGCCGTGTCGCGATCGGTCCCGGCCGTTCCACCCGCCATGCCCGCATGCCCCTATGGTGACCGAGTGGGAGCACGGGACGGCGACCGGTTCACCCGGTGCGGGCGCGGCCATCTGCACTGGGGAAGGTACGGGGCGGCCGGCCTGCTTCCCTACCACGACGGGCAGGTGCTGCTGCAGCGACGCGCGCTGTGGACGCCCGGCGGGAACACCTGGGGCGCGTTCGGCGGCGCGCGGCACCGGGACGAGGATCCGATCGCGGGGGCGCTGCGGGAGACGGCAGAGGAGAGCACCCTGACCCCTGACGAGGTGTGGGTGCACGGCACGATCGAGGAAGATCACGGCGGCTGGTCCTACCACACCGTGCTCGCCACCACTCTGTCCTTGGTGGACGTTCAACCGGACTCCTGGGAAACCAAGGAAGCCGCCTGGGTCTCGCTGTCCGAAGTAGGCAACCTGGAACTGTTCGAGCCATTCGCCGACAGCTGGCCGCGGGTGCGCCACGGTCTGCGGCGCCCGGTGCTGATCGTGGACTGTGCCAACGTGATGGGCGCGCGGGCCGACGGCTGGTGGCGCGACCGCGCCGGGGCGGCGGCCCGGCTGCGCGACGACCTCTCCCACCTGGCCGAGCACGGCACGAGCCACCTCGAGCCGTTCACGCTGGCACTGCCGGAGATCGTGCTCGTGGTGGAGGGTCAGGCCCGCGGAATCGGTGCCGGCGCAACGGAAGTCACGGTCGTCGAGGCGCCAGGATCCGGCGACGACATGATCGTGGACCTGGTGTCCGAACGCGACAACGACGCCCGGCACGTGGTGGTCACCGCGGACCGGGAGCTGCGCCGGCGCAGCGAGGCCGAGGGTGCGACCACCCTCGGCCCACGCTGGCTGCTGGCTCAACTGCGATGAATGCCTCATTCAGTGCGGCTACCGCACCGAAGGCCGCCTTCAGCGCACTCAGCAGTGGAATAAAGTGTTCCGTTCTGCTAGGCTCGGGTCATGGCTGAGGTGCTTGGGGTGCGGGCGTTGAACCGGGCGACGCTGGCGCGGCAGTGGTTGCTGGGGCGGGAGAAGCGGTCCGCGGTCGAGGTGATCGAGCGGTTGGTGGGGATGCAGGCGCAGGCGCCGAACGCGGCGTACGTGGGGCTGTGGACGCGGGTCGTCGGCTTTCGGGCGGAGGAGTTGGCCGAGTTGATGGTCCGGCGGGAGGTGGTGCGGACGACGTTGATGCGGGCCACGATCCACCTCGTCACGGCGCGGGACTGCCTGGCGCTGCGGCCGGTGATTCAGCCCGTGGTGGAGCGCTCGTTCGCCGGGTCGCCGTTCGCCAAGCACATGGCCGGTGTCGATGTCGACGATCTCCTTGCGGTAGGGCGGAAGTTGCTGGCCGAGAAGCCGCGGACGCGGGCGGAGTTGGGGCCGCTGCTGGGTGAGCGGTGGCCGGACCGGGACGTGGACTCGCTGGTGTACGCCGTTACCTACCGGACGCCGCTGGTGCAGGTGCCGCCGCGGGGCGTGTGGGGGAGCAGCGGTCCGGCGGCGTGGACGCCGGTCGAGTCGTGGCTGGGCGCGGCGGTGGGCACCGACCCCACACCCGACGGCACCGTGCTCCGCTACCTCGCCGCGTTCGGCCCGGCCACCGTGCCGGATGTGCAAGCCTGGTCCGGGCTGACCCGGCTCAAGGAGGTTCTCGAACGGCTGCGCCCCAAGCTCCGCACCTTCCGCGACGAGCACGGCCGGGAGCTGTTCGACCTCCCCGGCGCCCCGCGCCCCGACCCGGAAACCCCGGCCCTGCCACGCTTCCTCCCCGAGTACGACAACGTCCTGCTCAGCCACGCCGACCGCACCCGCGTCATCACCGGCAAGCGCCCGGTCGTCCTCTTCCCCGGAAACGGCGCCGCGATGGGAAACCTGCTCGTCGACGGCTTCTACCGGGCCACCTGGAAGATCACCCGCACCGCCAACACCGCCACCCTCACCGTCGACCCGTTCGCCCCACTGTCCACAACGGACATCGAGGACGTGACCGCGGAAGGCCAGCACCTCCTGGCCTTCGTCGGAACACCCGGCGACGTGGTGGTCAACTCGGGACAGTGATCACCGAAATGGGAACGTGACGCTCATATTCGAGCGTCACGCTCCCATTCTGGTGATCACGCTGCTGGCCGGCCCAGGTTGGCGCTGGAGCGCGCGGTCCAGCAGTTGCGAGCCGGTGGCGCCGAGCGCGACCGCTGCCTCCAGGACGGTCAGCGCCGCCGCGGTCACCCACAGCCCGTTGACCTCAACCCGGTCCGCCGGCCGCAGGTCGCATCGGCGCACGTGGATCCCCGGACGGGCCACGAGTCGCCGGTGGTGCGGGACCGCCATCTCCACCGTGGCCGGCGGTTCCGGCCACAGACCGTGCCACCGGGCCGCAGAAGCGCCGGCCACGGTCGCGGTTGGTCCCGACCACAACCATGCGGCGCGCAGCCGTGCCTCGGCGGTGAGCGGGTGGCCGGTCGCGAAATACACCCGCGGGTGCAGCCGCACCCACAGCCCGCGACCGAGCAGCCGGCTGATCGCCGCCGAGCTCATGCCTTCGGCCAGCGCCTGGGCTCGGCTGATCACGCCGGCCTGTCGCCGCAACACACCTTCGACCGTCACGCCGTGCAGGGTGCCGGTCACCACCGACAGTCAGGGACCGTCCTGCTGGACGGTGATGGTGGTCCAGGCGCCGAGGTGGATCCGGTCGCCGTCGGTGAGGGGGTGGCGGGTGTGTGGGGGGAGGGTCTTGTTGTCGTTGAGGGTGGTTCCGTTGGAGGAGCCGATGTCTTCGACGGTGAGGGTGCCGTCGGGGTCGAGGCGGAGAACGGCGTGGAGGTGGGAGACGCCGGGGTCCTCGGGGGGGCCGGTGAGGTCGATGTCGGGGTGGGTGCCGCGGGAGGTGCTGCGGCGGCCGATGGTGATCTCTTTGGCGCGCAACGGGAAGTAGCGTTCGGGGCAGAAGGAGGGGAAGGTGATGCTGTCGGCGTCGGGGCCGCCGGCGGACATCACCGTGTTGTAGTAGGCGCGGTCGGCGACGACGGTGGCGGTCCAGGATGGCGCCCGCGGCTCGGACGGGGGCGGCGGAGTGGACGGCTCCGCGGCCGGTGGCGCGGCGGGCGCGGGGGTGGCGCGGGGCGGGGGAGCGGCCAGGGAGTCGTGGCCGCAGGCTTCGCAGAAGCGGCCGTCCAGGAGGGTGTCGCAGGCGGGGCACAGGGTGGGCAGCGGGGTGGACGGGGCCGGGGTGGGGGTGGCCGGGGGCGCGGCGGGGCGGGCGTTCATGGCCAGGCCGCAGACGTCGCAGAACTCCTCGTCCGTGGAGTCGTGGCCGTTGGGGCAGGTGGGCATCTCAGCTCTCGCTCGAGGTCTTGCCGACCCGCTTGGTGCGGGTGGAGCGGGTGTCCAGGGTCATCTCGTCGACGGTGTCGACGGACCGCTTGAGCCGGACCGTGCCGGCCACCGGGTCCTCGATGTCGACCACCTTGGCTAGGAGCTTGGCGGTGTCCTCGTGGCCGGTCTGGGTGGCGAGGGCCACGGCCCGGCCGAGGCGTGCGGTGGCCCGGCCGACGTCGCCGGCCTTGCGGGCCTCGAGGCCTTCCTGGATGGCCTCGGCCAGCTCGGCCTGACCGGTGTAGTGGGCGACCGCCGGGTTGATCTTGGTGGACAGCGCGGTGTCGTCGGTCCACAGGGCGATGATCTGACCCTTGCCGAGGACCTCGTTGGACCCTGGCACGACCATGCTGACCCGGCCGGCCAGCATCTTGTCGCCGACGCCGGCCGGGTTGACCTCGATGCAGACGTGGTAGTCGCGGCTCTCGTCGCCCCAGGAGCCGGTCGGGTAGTCGCCGCTGCGGGGCGCCGACTCCACCCGCCGGCCGGTGAGGTCGGCCAGCGTGGGCTCGACCTGCTTGACGAACTTCACCGTCGCGCCCTGCGGGGTCCACAGCCGCAGCGACACGTCGCCGACCGACTTGCCCATGGCCGCGGTGGCCATGGCGCGGAAGTCGGCTTCCAGACCGGACGGCTCGGCCACGATGTCCACCGTGCCGAGCAGCGTGTTGGCGATCTCGCGTAACTCGTTGACCTGCCAGTCGGTGCCCACGCCGCGGCAGTCGCAGACGAAGTGCCCGGTCACCGCCTTCAGCGTGCGGGTGAGCTGGCGCGGCGTCTCGTGCATGTTCTGCCCGTCGGTGAGCAGGATCGCGTGCCGCATGGCGGCCGGGTGACCCGAGAACAGCCGGTCGGCGAGCTGCAGCCACTGGCCGATGGCGGTGCCGCCGTTGGCCCGCAGCGTGCTCACCGCGAGCTTGGCCTCGGCCCGGGTCTCGTGGTTGGCCGCCACCAACCCGTTGTGCGGGTAGATCAGCCGCGCGGTGTCGGTGCCGGACACGACGGCGAACGCGACCCCGTCGCGCAGCGTCTCGATGGCCGCGATGGTGGCGTCCTTGGCCGCGCGCAGCTTCGTCGGTGGCACATGCATGGAGCCGGAGCAGTCCACGATGATCACCTCGGCAGCCGACTCGCCGAGCGCGACCGCACCGCCGCCGCCCGGAACCCGGTCCCCGCCACCGGAAGCGGTCACCGTGACGATCGCGTTGACCTCGCGCGCGCCCTCCGGCAGGTACTCGTTCTGGAACACCTCGAGCTGGAAGTCGGTCATCGTGCCGGGCTCCTCAGGGTACCTACCTGCTGTGGATTGAGTATGCAGCAGTATGTTCTGATGAACTTGAAGGAGTGGGCGCGGCGGCAGGGGGTGCACCCGACCACCGCGTATCGGTGGTTTCGGGAGGGCACCCTGCCGGTGCCCGCGCGCCAGGTGGGTCGGCTGATCCTGGTCGAGGCACCTGAGCCGGGTCGTGTGGACCGGACGGTGGTGTACTGCCGGGTGTCCTCGGCTGACCAGAAAGATGACCTGGAACGCCAAGCGGGCCGTGTGACCGCGTGGACGGCTGGCCAAGGTTTGGCCGTGTCCGGTGTGGTCTCGGAGATCGGGTCTGGGCTCAGTGGGCACCGGTCGAAGCTGTTGAAGCTGCTTGCTGACCCGTCGGCCACGGTGATCGTGGTGGAGCATCGGGATCGGCTGGCGCGGTTCGGGGTGGAGTGCATCGAGGCGGCCCTCGCCGGGCAGGGGCGGCGGCTGCTGGTGGTCGATCCGGCGGAGACGACCGATGATCTGGTGCGGGACATGATCGATGTGATGACGTCGCTGTGTGCCCGTTTGTACGGGCGGCGCTCGGCGAAGACTCGTGCCCGCAAAGCGGTCGAGGCGGCGGCGGCAGGGTGAGGAAGTACACGGCCCCGCCGGGCTGGACCGTGGCCGCCTACCGGTTCGCCCTGGACGCCACACCACGGCAGGAAAGGGACCTGTTGTCGCACTGTGGTGCCGCCCGGTTCGCCTACAACTGGGCGGTGTCGTGGGTGCGGGCCACGTGGGACCAACGCCTGGCCGAGACGTCCTACGGGATTTCTGAGCAGGAGTTGACGCCGTGGCGACCGTGGTCGCTGGTCGCGTTGCGCAAGCAGTGGAATCAGATCAAGGACGAGCTGGCGCCGTGGTGGGGCGAGAACTCCAAGGAGTCCTACAACACTGGCCTGGCAGGCGCCGCCGCCGCGTTCGACAACTACAAGATGAGCAAGAATGGCAGCCGCGCCGGGGCGCGGATGGGCAAGCCGAAGCGGAAACGCAAGCACGGCTCGGCCCTGTCGTGCCGGTTCACCACCGGCACGATCCGGGTCGAGCCCGACCGGCACCACATCACGCTGCCCCGGCTGGGCACGCTCAAGACCCACGAGTCCACGCGCAAGCTGGCCCGCAGGATCGAGGCCGGGACCGCGCGCATCCTGTCCGCGACAGTCTCGCATCGGGCGGAGCGCTGGTTGGTCTCCTTCCAGGTCGAGGTGCGGCGCAGCGACCCACCGCCCACCGACCCGAGCGCCACGATCGGTGTGGACCTGGGCATCTCGCATCTGGCGGTGCTCTCCCAACCCATTGCTGGCGTCTCGGACGCCGAGGGATTCGTCGCGAACTCGCGCCACCTCGACCAGGCACAGAAACGGCTCCGGCGGCTGTCGCGGCGTTGTTCTCGCCGGCAGGGACCGGACAAACGCACCAGGACCAAGCCCTCCGCACGGTGGCAGCGAGCCAACCGGGCTCGCAACCACCTGCATCAGCGCGTGGCGAACCTGCGGCTCGATGGGCTGCACAAGCTCACCACCGGCCTGACTCAACACGCCGGGACGCTGGTGGTCGAGAACCTGAACGTGGCCGGGATGCTCAAGAACCGCAGGCTTGCCCGGCACATCGCCGACGCCGGCTGGGGCACCCTGCGCCGGCTCCTGGAGTACAAGACCGGGTGGCGCGGCGGGACACTGCACGTCGCCGACCGGTGGTTCGCCTCCTCGAAGACGTGTTCGGACTGCGGCGCGGTGAAAGCCAAGCTGCCGCTGCGAGTCCGGGTCTTCCGCTGCGAGGAATGCGGCCTGGCCCTCGACCGGGACCTCAACGCCGCACGCAACCTCGCCCAGCTCGTTACCGAGCTGAGCGAATCGGGTACCGGAGTGGCCGGAGACCCGACGCCCGCAGGCGCGAACGGACGACCGAGCCGGCACAAGACCCGACCTCGTCGGGCAGTCGGCGTTGACGCGTCCATCCCGCAGCGCACCAGCGCGTAACACGGGGACCGTCCACCGGCAACGGTGGACTGCGGAAGCGGTGTGCTCACCCATGCTCACTCAATCCGCAACGGATACGGGATCACCACGACGGTGATGTTGTCGTGGCCGCCGAGCTCCAGCGCCGCCGCGGTCAGCTCGGTGGCGACGGCCATCGGCTCGGTGGCCGCGGGTAGCCGGGCGGCCAGGTCCTCGGGGTCGGGCAGGTAGTTCCACAACCCGTCGCTGCACAGCAGGACCAGCCCGGGCCCGGCCGGCTCGAGGGTGGTCACGTGCGGTTCGACCTCGCCCGCGTCCGCGCCGATCCAGGAGGAGAGCGCGTGCGCGTTGTACACCCGCGCCGCGTCGTCCTCGGCCATCCCGGCGGCGACGAGCTGCGCGGCCACCGTGTCGTCCAGGGTGAGCCGTGCCGACGGGGTGGGGGTGCCGTTCTCGGCCAGCCAGTAGGCGCGGCTGTCGCCGACCCAGCCGACGGTCACCGTGCCCGGGGTGATCACCGCGGAGACGAACGTGCAGGACGGGGCGGACCCGGGCAGCTCACCGGCGGCGAGCTCGGTGACCTTGGCCATGGCCGAGCCGACCGCCGCGGACAGTGCCTCCGGCAGGTCGCCGTCCGCCAGCACGGCTCCGGCCAGCACGTCCAGTGCGGCGTCCGCGGCGAGCTGGGAGGCCTGGTCGGAGCGCTCGGTCGAGGCGACCCCGTCGCACACCACCGCGACCGCGGCCCGCGGCCCGTCGTCGCCGACCCAGCCGAACGCCATCGAGTCCTCGTTGCGGGCGCGGTGCCGGCCCCGGTCGCCCACCCCGGCCAGCACGCCCAGGTCGCATTCCATCCGGTCCCGCCCGGCCGGCTGCGCGCGCCCGCACTCCTCGCAGAACCCGTCCGTGCCGACATCGGTGTTGCCACAAGCAATACATGCGCCGGTCGGCTCTCTGGTCGGCCCGCCGGCCGGCGTGCGGTGCACGAGCAGGTCGCGGCCGCACACCTCGCAGAACCGGTCCCCGGCGGCCACCAACTCACCGCAGTCCGGGCAGCGCCCCTCGCCGCTCACCGGTCCACCACCGCCAAGGCCGGACCGACTTGTCGCGGGAAGTTCCCACGACAGGTCTCACTTGTCACGGGAAGTTCCCGCGACAAGTCGAATGGTGTGTTGGTCATACCCACGTCCTCGGTCGGATCTCGTTGGCGCGGTCGACCAGCGCGATCCGCTCCTCGGCGGTGTCGGCCTGGCGCGCCAGCGTGCGGTAACAGCGTTCCAGACCCAGCCGCAGCGCGCCGTCGGTGAGCTGGCAGCGCAGCACGGTGCCGGTGCCGGTGCGGCCGATCCGCACCCAGGCCAGCGCCGCCTCCAGGAGGTCCCGGCTGGCCTGCGCGCGCCGCTCGGCGTCCAGCTCGAGCACCTCCAGCCGGGCGCCGGCGGTCACCAGGTCCTGCTCGGTCAGCCCGTCCACCGGGGCGGACCCGGTCTGCGCCCGGATGGCGGCGAGCTGGGCGGTCAGGTAGTGGCTGGACGTCTCCGGCACCGAGCGCAGCACGTCCACCGCCTCGGCCCGCTCGCCGCGCGCCAGCAGCACGCGGGCCAGGCCGAACCCGGCGCTGAGGTAGGAGCGGTCGGTGCGCCAGACGATCCGGTAGTAACGGTCGGCGGTGGCGGTGTCGCCGGCCAGCTCGGCGGACACCGCGAGGGCCAGCTTGGGCGCGGCCTCGCCGGGAATCGCGCGGTACACACTGTCAAAGGCGCGCCGGGCAGTGTCCACGTTGCTCTCGGCCAGCGCCGCCAGCCCGCGGTGCCAGTCCACCCGCCAGTCCGCCGCCAGCGCGTCCAGTTGCCGGCCGGCCGCTTCCAGGTCGCCGAGCTCGATCAACGCCCGGGCCGTGCGCAGCCGAACCTCCACAGTGGACTGTGGGGCGTCGTCCAGCTCGGCGAGGAGCCGCCGGGGATCCGAGGCGGTGACCGTGGCCAGGAACGCGGCCGCCGGGTCGGCGGCGTCCACCCGCGGCATGGGCAGCGCCTCGACGACGGCCCGCGGCTCGAGATCGGCGGAGCGCACGCCGAAGCTCTGCCGTTCCGGGGTGAACTCGGTGGACGGACCCGGCCGCGGCTGGCCGTCCCCGGCGGCGAGCACCTCCCGCAGCACGCCGGTCAGCTGCTCGCGCATCTCGTCGGCGGAGCCGAACCGGTCGGCCGGGTCCGGGGCGGTCGCGCGCAGCAGCAGCCGGTGGTAGGACTCGAACTCCGCCAGCAGCGGCACCTCGTTGGGGCCGGGCAGCCGGTCGGCATAGGTGCTGACGAAGTCGAACGGGAAGCTCATCACGGCCAGGGCGCGCCCGACGGTGTAGATGTCGGACTCCACCGACGGGCCGGCCTTCGCGATCTCCGGCGCCTGGTAGCCGATCGTGCCGTACACGGCGCTCACATCGTCGTCGGCCCGGCGCACGGCGCCGAGGTCGATCAGCTTGAGCTGCTCCTCGGTCTGGATCACGTTGTCCGGCTTGAAGTCGCAGTAGAGCAGCCCGACGGAGTGCAGGTAGCCCAGCGCCGGCAGCACCTCCAGGGCGTAGGCGATGGCCTGGGCCAGCGGCAGGCATTCCCGCGGGCCGATCTCCCGGCGCCGCTCCTTGATCATCTCCTTGACCGAGCGGCCGCCCACGTACTCCATGACGATGTAGCCGACGGCCGTGTCGCTGGTCGGGTCGCGGTGCTGCACGAAGTTGTGGATCTTGACGATGTTCGGGTGCTCGACCTCGGCGAGGAACTGCCGCTCGGCCACCGCGGCGGCCATGGCGTCGGCGTCGCCGGTGTCCAGCAGGCCCTTGAGCACCACCCAGCGGTCGGCCACCGCGTGGTCCAGGGCGAGGTAGATCCAGCCGAGCCCGCCGTGCGCCAGGCAGCCGAGCACCTCGTACTGGCCGTGCACGAGGTCGCCGGGGGAGAGCTTGGGGGTGAAGGAGTAGCGGTGGCCGCACTTGGTGCAGAACCCCTCCACCCGGCCCGGCCGGCCCTCCCGCCCGCGGCCGACCTTGGCGCCGCAGCTGCTGCAGTACCGCTTCGACTCGGGCACCTCGGGGTCGGCCAGCACCGCGGTGCGCGGGTCGCGGTAGGGCACGCGGGGCACCTCCACCAGGCCGGCGCCGAGCAGCCCGCGGGTGGCCGAGCGCCCCGAGCCGCGCCGGGAGGAGCCGGTCAGCGGGGCCGTACCGGCCGAGGTCCACGCGGTGCGCACGGTCGGGATGCTGGTGCTGCCCGTGGTGCGGCCCGAGCCGGAGGTCGCCGGCTCGGCGACGGCGACGGCGGAACCGGCCGCGACACCGGCGGAGGCGAGGCCGCACGTGTCGCAGAAGCCGTCCTCGTCGAGGTTTCCGGCACAGCCTGGGCGGGAGCACGCGGTCATCGGGGCCCTTCCTGAACGGCCTGCTGGTAACGGTTCACCGCCCGGGTCGCGGCCGCGAGGTCGCACGGGGCGATGTACAGCAGGTCCTGGGCCGCCCCGTGCAGGGCGGCGAGCGGGAGCTCCTCGGCGCGGCCCTGCTTCGCCGCCTTGGCCCGGTAGGCGTCCAGCCGGCCGCGCAGCTCCGCGCGGCGGTCGAACAACCCCACCCGGGCGGCGAGCTGATCCTTCGCCTCGGCCAGCGCGGCGGCCGCGTCCCGGTCCAGCCGGCCGAGCTCACCGGCTAGCCGAGGCCAGTCGGCGGCCCGGCGCAGCTCCGCCAACCCGGTCACCCGCGTGCGCAGGGCCGGCGCCGGATCGCCGACCGGGGCCAGGCCAGAGTTGGCGATCTTCGCCTGTACCTCGGCGTCGGCCGCCCGCGCCTGGGCCACGGCGGCCTCGATCTCGCCCAGCGCCGCGGAAAGGGCCGCGACCCGCTGATCGAAGGAGTCCCGGACGGCGACCAGCCCGGCGATCGCCTCCCGGATCCCGGCGAGGTCGGTTTCCGCGCCGGACAGTGGATCCCCTGGACCCCGGTCCGGCAAGCCGAGCGGGTCGGCGGCCACCAGGTGCCGGGCCTCGGTGATCCGGTCCCGGATCCGGTGCAGCGCGGCCGGATCGTGGCCGACGGACCCGGCGAGCGCGGTGACCGCGCTCAGCTCGGCCTCCAGCGGGTCGATCCGGCGCAGCGCCCCGGACACCGCGCCGTCCGCCTCGGCCAGCACCGCGGTCACCGTGGTGAAGGTGGCCTTCATCCGGGTCACCAGCTCGCTCACGGTGATCCGGTCGACGGACAGCGCCGGGCCGGTGAGGCTGCGCCGCTCGATCGGCACCTGCTCCTGGTTGAGCTCCACCACCGGCCGGGTGAGCAACTCCGTCAGTTCGTCGAGTTCGGCCGGGCCCGGCCGCGAGCGGCGGTCCCGCACCGCGCGGGCACGGTCCAGCAGCGTGCGGTAGGCCTCGAACTGCTCCCACAGCGTGCTCATGGCCGTGCTGGTCGCGACCCAGCGCTCCTTGCTGACGCCGGTGAGCGTGGCGGTGCGGAGCAACTGGTGGCCCGGGTGGCCGTCCATGGCGACCAGCGCCTCGGCGATCCGGTCGCTCTCCGCCGCCAGCCGGTTCAGGGCGCGGTCGGCCTCCTCCCGGTCCAGCCCAGGTTCCGAGAGGCTCATCGACCACCCCACCCCTCAGGTATACCCTGCCCCCGCGCGTCCCCGCGGGTGATCGTGTCACAGCGAGTGCCCGTTTGGGCTGCCCTTCACGTCCGGACGGTCAAACCACACACGATCGCAACGAGTTTCCTGGACGATAGGGCTGGAAGGTCGGCGAGGGGACGGAGAAGGGCGTGCGCAAGCGGGCGCGACGGATCGTGCGGGGGACGGTTCCGCTCGCGGTTGCCGCGCTGACCGCAAGCCTGCTGGCGCCGGGCCTCGCCACCGCGCAGCCGCCGACCACGGTGGCGGGTCTGCTGGGCCGCTACTACGACCTGTCCGCCGAGGCCGAGAAGGTCAACGAGGAGCTGCTGCGGATTCAGGAGGACCTCGGGCGCAAGCGGGCCGACTCGGCCACCAAGATCGAGAAGGCGAACCTGGCGAAGGCAACCGCGGACACCGCGCGGACGAAGGCGGCCACCGCGCGCGAGGACATGGACCGGATCACCGCGCTGCTGGCCGGAAAGCAGGCGCGGCGCGGGATGTCCGCCCTGGTCGCTGGCGCCAGCCCGGACGATGTGCTGACCAGCGTGGAGGCGGCGACGCTGGCCGGGCAGGTGTCCGGCCGGGCGATCCAGGTCGGCGGCACCGCGGTGGCCGAGGCGGACCGGGCGGCCGCGGAGGCCACGAAGGCCTCGGACGCGGCCCGGGCGGCGGAGAACGAGGTGGCCGCCGGCGCGGCGAAGGTGGAGCAGCACAAGGGAGAGCTGGACAAGCAGGTCGCCGAGGTGCGGGCGGCGCTGGACCGGCTCACCCCGGACCAGCGGTCGCTGCTGACCTCCAGTGAGTTCAACGGCGCCGACGTCAAGATCCCCGCCGGCGACGTCGGGGCCGTGCTGCGCTTCGTCGTGGCCCAGATCGGCAAGCCATATCTGTGGGGCGCCGTCGGTCCCGCCGCCTACGACTGCTCCGGTCTGATGCAGACCGCGTTCAGGGCCGGCGGCGTCCTGCTGCCGCGCGTGTCCATCGACCAGTCCGGCGTGGGCCAGCAGATCTACCGGCACGAGGTGCGCGCCGGCGACCTCATCTTCTTCTACCAACCCGTGCACCACGTCGCGATCGCCGTCGACAACCTGCGCGCCGTGCACGCGCCGAGCTTCGGCGAGAAGGTGAAGCTCGCCAGCATCGACGCCATCGGCCCGATCACGGTCATCCGCCGCGTGATGCGGTAGGGCCTGAGGGCCGCTACCGAGCTGTGGGGTACCCCGCACGGGTGGTTTTCGGTGGCACGTGGGCCGGGTGGGGGACGGCCGGTACCGCCTCGACCTACCTGCCGAGCACGGGGAACGCCGGGGCGCCAGGTGCCCGCGGCCAGGCGCGGCAATCACCCGGTTGGCGCGTTCTCCAGGCGGTGGGCGTACTCCTCATGGCCTAATATGTAAGAACATTCTTAGGAAATTACGGAAAGTATCAGCGAGGTCGGGCACGGAACGCCGCCGTATCCACATTTCTCCAGATTAAACTACTCCATCAGTGGCAATCTGCCCACTGAACGGCAGGCGGCATGCCTGGCGGAACGTGATTCCCGCACGTCGCGCCACGGAACTCGGAGATCAACGGCAATTGGGCGTGACAAGTGCACGCATCGACCAGTGACAGTCGCGTGGTCAAATTATGACACTGCACACTATTGACCCGCCCCGATTTCGAACAAAAATGTCCTGGCACGCCAACGGTGTGATCGGGGCGTGATCGGGAACAGGAACGGGGCTGCATGGATCAGCGGTACGAGGCCTACACCCTGGTGGACTCGCCCTTCTACGACACAATGCACTCGGTGGCGACGGCCGGCGCCTCGTTTCCCATTGCCGAGCGCCCGTTACCCGATGGCTCGCGGCTCGCCCCGCAGGATGACTGGTTGGTCCTACGTCCTGCCAACCCGGCCAGGCTGCCTCTGCAGGGGTGGAAGATCCACGCGTCGGCTACCTTGGACAACGCCGACCGGATACTCGCCGCGGTGTGGGATTACTGCGTGCCACGGGGAATTCAGTTCAAGTTTCTCCGCTCTTCGCGCGCCCTTAACGCCCGGGTTTCCAAGTATGCCCCGCGGGGCTACAGTGGTAAGCTGGTCACCATTTACCCGAAAGACGACGCAGAATGCGAGACAATCCTCAACGAGCTCGGCGCGGAACTGGACGGCGAGCCTAATCCGTACATTCTGACCGACCTGCGCTGGGGTGAAGGTCCGCTTTTTGTGCGGTACGGCGCCTTTGCGATGCGTTACACGGTCGACGAGCGCGGCGAGCCGGTGCCGGCCATTGCCGACGGCGACGGCAATCTCGTCGCGGACCGGCGCGACCCGGTGTTCCGGGTGCCGCCCTGGGTCACGCTCCCCGCCTTTCTGCAGCCTCATCTCGACGCCCGCAACGCCGTCACCGTGACCGACCTGCCCTACACCATCGAGCGCGTCCTGCATTTCTCCAACGGCGGCGGCATCTACGTCGGCACCGACACCCGCACCGGCGAGCAGGTGGTGCTGAAGGAGGGTCGGCCGCATTCCGGCCTCGACGCCCTCGGTCACGACGCGGTCAAGCGCGTGGAACGGGAATACGACCTGCTCAACCGGCTCGCCGGCATCCCAGGCATTCCGCGGGTCTACGACCTGTTCACGCTCGGGGAGCACCGGTTCCTGGCGATGGAGCTGGTCGACGGCGACGTGCTGAGCAAGGCCGTGGTGGCCCGCTACCCGCTCACCGACCCGACCGCCGGCCCGGAGAAGGCCGCCGAGTACACGGCGTGGGCGGTCGACATCTACGGCCAGATCGAGCGGACCCTGCTCGCCGTGCACGGACGCGGCGTCGTCTACGGCGACCTGCACCTGCGCAACGTGATCGTCCGGCCGGACGGCACCGCCGCGCTGCTGGACTTCGAGGTGTCCGCACCGGTCGAGGAGGCGGTGCGGCCGGGCCTGAACCAGCAGGGCTTCGCCGCGCCGCGCAGCATGACCGGCGTCGACGTGGACCTGTACGCCCTGGCCTGCCTGCGCCTGGCGCTGTTCCTGCCGATGACCGACCTGATCTGGCTGCACCGACCGAAAGCGCTGCACTACGCCGAGATCATCACCGAGCACTTCCCGGCCCCGCCCGAATACCTGGCCAAGGCCATCGAGGTGATCATTCCGGCCGACCACCGCGACCTGCCGAGCCCGCGGCTCGAACCGGATCCCGCCGGCTGGCCGGAGCTGCGCGCGCAGCTCGCCCGCGGGATCGCCGGCAGCGCCACCCCGGACCGCGAGGACCGGCTCTTCCCCGGTGACATCCAGCAGTTCAGCCTCGGCGGCCTGGGCCTGGCCTATGGCGCCGCCGGCGTGCTCTACGCGCTTTCCGTCACCGGCGCCGGACGCCACCCGGAGTTCGAGGAGTGGTTGCGGCGCAAGGCGACCAACCCGGAGAGCGGCCAGCGACCCGGCCTCTACGACGGCCTGCACGGCGCCGCGTTCGCGCTGGCGCACCTCGGCCACCAGCAGGACGCGCTGGACGTGCTCGACATCTGCCTGCGGGAGAAGTGGGAGACGCTCGGTTCGGAGCTGTTCGGCGGCCTGTCCGGCATCGGGCTGAACCTCCTGCACTTCGCCGACCGCACCGGCGAGCCGGCGCTGCGCCTGGCCGCGCACCGGGCCGCCGAGCTGGTCGCCGAACGGCTCACCGAACCGGATCCCGACGCCGCCGAGCCGGATCCGCTGGTCAGCGGCGGCCCGCGGACGGCCGGCGGGCTGATGCACGGCAAGGCGGGACAGGCCCTGCTGCTCCTGCGGGCCTACGACGACACCGGCGAGCAGGCGTACCTGGACGCCGCCGCCGACGCGCTCCGCCGGGACCTGCGGCGCTGCCTGGTGCGCGCCAACGGCACCCTGGAGCTCAACGAGGGCTGGCGCTCCATGCCGTACCTGGCGATCGGCAGCGCGGGCATCGGGCTGGTGCTGGACGACTACCTGCGTTACCGGCCCGACGAGCAGTTCGCCGAGGCGGTGTCCCGCATCGAGCTGACCTGCCAGTCGACCATGTACATCCTGCCGGGCCTGTTCACCGGGCGCGCCGGGATCCTGCTGCACCTGGCCGGCAGGTCCGCCGCACCGGCCTCGGATCCGTTGGTGGCCAAGCAGATCCGCAACCTCGCCTGGCACCTGCTTCCCTATGCCGACGGCTTCGCCTTCCCCGGCGTGGGCCTGCTGCGGCTGTCCATGGACCTCGCCACCGGCACCGCCGGTGTGCTGCTGGCGCTCGGCGCCGCCCTGCACGACGAGCGGGTGCACCTTCCGCTGATCACCCCCACCCGGCGTCCGGGCACGATGCCGGAACCCCAGGCCCCCGCGTCAACCGGCGCGGGTTCGTAGAAGAACCGAAGGAGGAGACATGTCGGTGCTTGACCTGCAGGGCATGACCACACCCGCGCCGCAGGACGGCGGCGGCCACGGCAGCAGCAACAGTGGCCACAGCTGCCCGAGTGACCTCAGCGTCACCCTGTGCGACGGGACCAGCGGCATCAGTCTGCTGCTCTGCCACTGATCGTCATCGAATGACCCGATGACCGAGGCGCGGTCCCGGACGAGTCGCGTTCGTCCGGGACCGCAGCCCCATCGTGACAGAAGTTAGGCCATTTCCTAGGTCATTTCCGGGGTCTTACGGCCCTAACACTGCAGTCGCACTCTGGTGACGTGAGCGACGGGTGTGGCCGCAGGGACTCCTGGGGCGACCGGAATGCGGTGAACGACGCTTTCACCACGCCCAGCGCGAGGAAAGACGCATTCATCGCTACTGACAGCAAGGGGTTTCCCGTGTCGACGTTCGGCGCGATCGCCCGTCGAGCGGGTGGTTGGCTGCCGTTGATCGCCGCCGGCGCCCTGGCGAGCACCCTCACCCTGCTGGCGCTGCCAGCGGTGCTCGGCCGGGCCGTCGACGAGATCGTCAGCGGCCGAGCCGGCGGCCGGTGGCTCGCACCGGCCGCCGGGCTGATCGCGCTGGGAGTGCTCGCCGATCTGGTCAACACGTTCGCCGGCACGGCCTGCGTGGCCGGCACCACGGCGTGGCTGCGCGAGCGGCTGGTCCGGCACGTGCTCGCCATCGGCCCGCGGCGCGCGGACCGGTTCGAGCGGGGCGACCTGGTGAGCCGGGTGTCCGGCAACGCGGTGGACGCCGCGCACGCCGGACCCAGCCTGGTTTCCGTTGCCACGTCGGCACTTCCGCCGGTCGGCAGCCTGGTCATGCTGATCTTGATCGACCTCTGGGTGGCGGTGGCGTTCCTTGCCGGGGTGGTTCTGGTCGCCCTCGTGCTGCGCGCGTTCGCCCGGCACACCACCGAGATCATCACGTCCTACCAGCGCATCCAGGGCCGGATCGCGGCGCGGCTGAGTGAGTCGCTGGCCGGCGCGCGCACGATCGCGGCCGCGGGCACCGTGCGGGACGAGGAGCGGCGCGTGCTCGAGCCGCTGCCCGAGCTGCACGGCGCCGGCACCCGGACCTGGGGGGTGCTCGCCCGGACCACCGCGCAGTCCGCGGTGGTGGGGCCGCTCGTGCTGGTCGCGGTGCTGGCCACCGGCGGGCTCGCGCTGCTGGCCGGCCGGATCAGCCCCGGTGAGCTGCTGGCCGCCAGCCGCTACGCGGTGATCGGCGCCGGGCTCGGCGGGCTGACCGGTTTGTTCGGCACGCTGGCCCGGGCGCGGGCCGGGGCGCGGCGGGCCGGTGAGGTGCTCGACGTCGACCCGGCGGCGTACGGCATTCAGGCGCTGCCCGACGGCCCGGGGCGGCTGGAGTTCCGCGACGTGGTGGCGCGCGCCGAGGACGCCACGCTGCTGTCCGGGGTCGATCTGGTCGTTCCCGGCGGTTCGGCGGTCGCCGTCGTGGGCCACTCCGGCGCCGGGAAGTCGGTGCTGGCGGCGCTGGCCGCGCGGCTGCGCGACCCGGACGGCGGGCAGGTGCTGCTGGACGGCGTGCCGCTCGGCGCGCTCAGCCGGGACGCCCTGCGGCGGGCGGTCGCCTGCGCGTTCGAGCGCCCGGTGCTGGTCGGCGAGACCGTGGCGGACGCGATCGGGCCGGGTCGCTCCCCGGCGCAGCTGCGCGCGGCGGCCGAGGCCGTGCACGCGCACGAGTTCGTCAGCCGGCTGCCCGAGGGCTACCGGACGCCGCTCGCCGCCGCGCCGATGTCCGGCGGCGAGACCCAGCGCCTGGGCCTGGCCCGGGCCTGGCCCGCCGAGCGGGTGCTGGTCCTCGACGACGCCACGTCCAGCCTCGACATGGTCACCGAGATGCAGATCGGCCACGCGCTGACCAGCGGCGACGCCCGCACCCGGCTGATCGTCACCCACCGGGTCGCCACGGCCGCCCGCGCGGATCTGGTGATCTGGCTGGACGCCGGCCGGGTCCGCGCCGTCGGTCCGCACGAGTGCCTGTGGGAGTCGCCCGACTACCGCGGGGTGTTCGGATGAGCGGGCCGGCGGTGCCTGACTGGCGCTACGCCATCGAGCCGGAGATGGACACTGCGAGCAGCGCAGGGAGCGAGGAGGAGGGGGTGGGCCCCGTCAGGGGGTCGGTATCAACACCGGCGACCGAGCAGCGCAGGAAGGAAGACACCGCATCAAGGCCCGCTCACGCGAGCGGAGCAAGCCGATTGGACACAGCATGAGGCGGGAGTTGGGATTCGCTCTCACGGCGCTGAGAAAGCGGCCGCTGGTGGGGTTGCTGGCGTGGTCGGTGCCGGAGGCGTTGCCGGCGGCGCTGTCCGGGCTGGCCGTGGCGCGCGCGGTGGACGACGGGTTCCTGGCCGGCCGGGCGGGCGTGGGTTTGGCTTGGCTGGGCGGTTTTCTGGTGGCGTCCGCGGTGAGCGCGGTGGGCTCGCGGCAGGTGTTTCGGCGGTTGGGCGAGCTGGTCGAGCCGGCGCGGGACGACCTGGTGCGCCGGGTGGTCGGCGGGGCGCTGCGGCACGCGGTCGCGGGGCGGCCGGAGCACGAGGCGGTGGCCCGGCTGACCCGCCAGGTGGAGGTGGTGCGGGACGCCTTCGCGGGGCTGATCGTGACCGTGCGCGGGTTCCTGGTCACGGTCACCGGCGTGGTGATCGGGCTGCTGTCCATCGACCCGGTGGTGGCCGCGCTGGTACTGCCGGCGTTCCTGCTCGGGGTCGGGCTTTTCCTTGCCACGCTGGGGATGTCGGCCGCCCGGCAGCGGGCCGCGGTGCTGGCCGACGAGCGGCTGGCGGCCGCGGCCGGCGCGGTGCTCGGCGGGGTGCGGGACGTGGTGGCCACCGGCGCCGAGGAGCACGCGGCCGAGCACGTGGCCGGGCCGATCCGGGCGCAGGCGGCCGCCGAGCGGGCGCTGGCCTGGGTGTCCGCGGTCCGCACGCTCTGCTTCGCGGTGGGCGGCTGGGTGCCGCTGCTGGCCCTGCTGCTCGCCGGGCCCTGGCTGGCCGGCCGCGGCCTGGGTGCCGGCACGATCATGGGCGGGCTCACGTATGTCCTCTTCGGACTCCAGCCGGCGCTGCGGGCGGTGATCGCGGGCGTGGGCGGCAGCGGCCTGCGGTTCGTGGTCACCCTGGGCCGGATCCTCGACGCGACCACACCGCCGGCCGGCCCGGAGCCGGTCCCCGCCGCGGAGCCGGCCGGCCGCGAGTTGACGCTCCGGGGGGTGACGTTCGCCTACGGCCCGCACGCCGAGCCGGTGCTGCGCGAGTTGGATCTGTCCGTGCCCGGCGGGGACCACCTGGCCATCGTCGGGCCGAGCGGCATCGGCAAGTCCACCCTGGCCGGACTGCTGTGCGGGCTGCTCCGGCCGGTCGGGGGCACGGTCCTGATCGGCGGCGTCCCCGCCGCGGACCTCGCCCCCGACCGCCTGGCCGCGCTGCGGGTGTTGATCCCGCAGGAGGCCTACGTGTTCGCCGGAACGGTGCACGCCAACCTCACCTACCTGCGCCCCGGCGCCTCCGCCGACGACGTGACCCGCGCGGTGGCCACCGTCGGCGCGGACGAGCTGGTGCTCCGGCTCGGCGGGCTCGGGGCCGAGCTGGTGCCGGCCACCCTCTCCGCCGGCGAACGCCAGCAGATCGCCCTGGTCCGCGCCTACCTCTCCCCGGCGCCGCTGGTGGTGCTCGACGAGGCCACCTGCCACCTCGACCCGGTCGCCGAGCGGCGCGCCGAGGAGGCCTTCGCCGCCCGCCCCGGCACCCTGGTCGTGATCGCCCACCGGATCAGCTCCGCCTTGCGCGCCAACCGGATCCTCGTCCTCGACGGCACCGGCGCCGCCCTCGGCACGCACGCCGAGCTGCGCGCCACCTCCCCCCTCTACCGCGAGCTCCTCGGCCACTGGCAGGGAACCGACCGGTCAGTGCAGGTCGGTTAGCCTCGCCCCGATCACCGCGACCTGAGACGAAACTGGACAGGTAGCTGATATGGCGGGTCGACCCGGGGGTGGTGTGGTCTTCAGGCGGCGGGTGCGTTGGTGACTTCGTAGCCCAGGGATTGCAGGTCGCGGATGAGCCGTCGTTTCCGTGCTTCGGGGTTGTCGTGGCGTGTGAAGTAGTCC
>NZ_DASYTH010000443.1:0-8280 GCF_036002505.1 Actinophytocola sp.
CCACGGTGTCGGTGTGCTGGATCGCCGGTTGCTCCACGACCTCGGATCTCGTCCGTTCACCGGTCCATTTCCGTTCGGGCACGAGTGTGTCGCCGAGGTTGTCCGGATCGGTGCGGCGGTCGGATCGGTCGCATCGGGCGATGTGGTGGTCGTGCCGTTTCAGATCTCCTGCGGTCGGTGTGCGTCCTGTGGTCGAGGTCTGACTGCGGCCTGCGCCACCGACCGGCGCACCGCCATCTCGATGTACGGCCTGGGCCAGGCGAGCGGCGGGTGGGGCGGCGTGCTGAGTGATCTGCTGCGGGTGCCGCACGCCGACCACATGCTGCTGCGGGTGCCGGCCGGGGTCGATCCGGTTGCGCTGGCCAGCGCCAGCGACAACATCCCGGACGGCTGGCGGACGGTCGCCGGACCGTTAGCCCGCAACCCGGGGGCACCGGTGCTGGTCCTCGGTGGACGGGCGAAGAGTGTTGGGCTCTACGCCGCGGCGAGCGCGGTGGCGCTCGGCGCCGCCCAGGTCGACTACCTGGACACCAGCACCGAGCGGTTGGACATCGCCGCCACGCTCGGAGCGCGGCCGCTGCATCGGCGCAGCCGACGACACAGCTGGCCCGCTCGTCAGAGGCCGGGCACCCGCTACCCGATCGTGGTGGACGCCAGCGGGGAGCGCGGCGCGCTGGAGCATGCCATGCGGTCGCTGACGGCTGGCGGGGTGTGCACCTCGGTAACGCCGTACTTCGCCGCTGGGACCCGCCTGCCGTTGTGGACCATGTATGTGCAGCAGGCCAGCTTCATCACCGGCCTGACCAACGCGCGGGCCGAACTGCCAGCGGTGTTGACTGCGGTCTGCGCCGGCAGACTCCGGCCCGAGCTGGTCACCGGGCTGCTCGCGGACTGGGACGATGCACCGACAGCGCTCCTGGCACCGACGGCCAAGGTCGTGGTGGCCAGAGCCCGGGTCACCCACGGCCAACCTTGACCGAGTGACGCACTGGCCGAACGACGACAAGATCACCGGGCTGCCACCAGCGCCGGTCACCATCAGCAACTGCCAACCGGTTGCTCCGCACGACACCCACGACCCGAACGAAAACCGCCCGCCTCGACTAGAACACGTTCACACGGCAGCCTCAGCCGCCATCGTGGTCCCACGACTGGCAAGCAACCGGTCCCACGAGCGTGGCAAACGACAACCAGGCCCGCAACCGAAGGAAACGCGGCTCCCGCGGCGGCCGTCCGCCGACGTTCGACCCGCAGGACTACAAGGCTCGGCACGCGGTCGAGTGCGGCATCAATCGCCTCACAAGGCACCGTGCCGTGGCCACGAGGTAGGACAAGCTCGCGGTCCGCTACGAGGCAACTGTACTGGTAGCGGCCATCAACGAGTGGCTGTGACCAGCGCATCTGACGCCATGCCCGCTCCGAGGCGGCCAGCAGGCGATGAACCGCTCGCCCAAGCCTGAGCGCTACGGCGTCTGACGGGGGATACCTGTCAACGCCGGTGACGTCAGGAAGACGTCAGGCAGAAAGGGTGGCCAGCCGGATCCAGGAGTACCCGCCAGCGTCCGTCGCCGGGCTGATGGTCCGGTTTGGCCCCGCCGAGTTCCAGGGCCAGCTCTTCCATCGCATCGAGGTCGTCAGCGCGGAAATCCAGGTGGAACTGTTGTGGCACGTCCTGACCCGGCCACCGCGGAGCCCGGTATCCCTCAACCCTCTGGAATCCCAGGTCACAGCCGGAGTCGTCCGTCAGAGCGACGAACTCGTCCGTACTGAAGAGTTCGCGCATCCCGGTCAGTGCACCGTAGAAGTCCGCCAGCGTCTGCGGGTCGGCACAGTCCAGAGTCACCCCTCGCAGTACAGCGCCTGGCACCATTCGTTCCTTCGCGTCCGCGCGTCTGTCTCCGTGAGCCGCCGCTGCACGCGATCACCGGCCACAGCCACACCGTACTCGCCACATCCACCGCTGAAGTAGCGGTTTACCCTGCCTCAGCGCAACGGGTGGCTGTGACCGGCGCTTTCGATACAGGCCCTAGGTTCGGGTCGTGAGCATCTGTGCGTCCTTTTCTCAGATGTGCGGCGCCGGTCAGGCCGGTACCAGTTGCCATTGCTGGTTGGCGCCGCCGTTGGCGGTCCACTGGACGACCTGGGCGCCGTCGCTTGTGGACTGTCCGAAGACGTCGGCCAGCAGGCCGCTGTCGTGGCTGGCGATGGTGAAGAAGCCGTCGCCGGCGGGCCGCACGAACCACTGCTGGTTGGTGCCGCCGTTGGCCGTCCACTGCTGCAGCTGCAGTCCGACGGTGGAGGAGGAGCCGTTGACGTCGAGCACCTTGCCGGTCGTGTCGTAGCGCAGGGTGAAGGCGCCGCCCGGGACGGTGCTGATGGTCCACGTCGCATTCCCGGTTTGCTGCACTGCCTTGGCGCCGTCGGCAGTGGAGTTGCCGGCGATGGCCAGCGGCTTGCCGCTGTTGCGGTTGACGACGCGGTATCTGCCCGGCGCGGGGCCGGTGCTGCCCAGCGTGAAGTTCTCGACCGTGTCGCTGAACATGGTGGTGCCGGACTTGCTGGTGGACAGCACGAGGAACACCCGCGAGCCGCTGGCCGGGGTCGTGAACGACACCGGTTGGGCGACCCGCGAGCCCAGCGGGATGGTGAGCGTCGTGCTGCCGGAGGCGATCACCGCACCGGTGGGGCTGTCCAGCCGGGCACTCCAGGCGAAGCCGACCGCGGTCCCGGTGACGTCGTCGTTGAAGACGGTGATGGTGCGGTTCACCGTGGTGTTGTTGGGAAAGCTGACGGCCCCCGGCAGCGGGAAGGTGCCGTTCGAGTCGGACACGCCGGAGGCCGACCAGTAGGGCAGGTCGATCGCGGCGACCGGGTTGAACGCGGCCTGGACCCGCTGGATCTGCGGGTCGCTCCACGGGTCGGGCAGGTTGTCCGCGCCGTAGACCGGGTGGCCACCCTCCTCCGGAGTGAAATCGGTCGTCCGCACCCCGGGCACGACCCCGGCCCAGGCGGACAGCAGGGTGTAGGGGCGCAGGTCGCTGGTGTCCTTGCCGCGCTTGGCGGCGGTCGCCGTGGCGAACCACTCGAAGCCCCGCTTGGTACTGCATGCCGGCCAGATGTACTCGCCCTCACCGTCGGGCCGCCCGGCCACCGACCAGGTCCGCTCGCCGTAGCTGCCGAGGCCGTCCAGGTAGTGCGGGACGAGGTTGAAGTTGGCCTGCGTCATGGTGGGGTACTGGTTGGGTGACCCGCCGGGGCCCAGCTCGACGGTGACCGGCCGGGTGCCGTCGTTGCCGTTCATCGCCGCATAGAGGTCCCGCTCGAACTGCTCGGAGTCCGTACCGCTGAGGTTCGGCTCGTTGACCTGGCTCCAGCGGATGACCGCGGGATGGTTGCGGTCGCGCAGCACCAGCGCGCGGGCGTGGCCCACCATGTTGTCGTGTCCGGCGGCGAAGTCCTGCCCACCGGCGGAGCCGCGGATGGCGGTCTCGTCGATGATCATCAGGCCCATTTCGTCGGCCACGTCGAGCATGAAGGGGCTGGCCGGCTCCTGGTGGATCCGGACGACGTTGAAGTTCAGCCGCAGGTAGTTGTCGACCGCCTGGGGCCAGCCGCCGTTGGTGCCCGACGGCGGGAGGAAGCCGGGCAGCGTGTCGTAGGCGTCGCCCTTGCCGCCGTTGTTGATCCGGTCGTAGTCGGCGCCCTGCAGGTTGTCGCCGCGCACGTTCATCCGCACACCGTTGAGGAGATAAAATTCCCCGTTCTGGGTGCTCTCCCGGAACCCGAACCGGTGTGCGGCGTCGCTGGTGCGGCCGTCGTCAGTCGTCGCGTGCACCGACAGGCGATGCAGTTGCGCCCGGTATCCCGGCCGGTAGGGCACGTTCGGCCACCAGTACGAGGTGGGGCCGAGGTTCCAGGCCACCGGGCCGATCGTCACCGTGGCCGTCGAGTGCGCGGCCATGGAGACCGTGCGGCCGGGCAGCGCCGGGTAGCTGAACGGCGCACCGCTGTCCGAGGCGAGCGCGCCGGTCAGGGTCACCGACCGGGTGCTGCCGGAGGTGTTGGCCACGGACACGTCGTAGGTGAGGGTCTGGTTGGCCACGGAGGTGCGGACGAACGCGTCGCTGACGTACACCGCCGGGTACACGCGCAGAAACGCCGAGCGGTAGATGCCCTGCGGGACCGCCTCGGACCACTCGGCGGCGTCGGGAACCAGGAACCTACCCGCCGATGTCTTCAAGGCGTTGCGGCCCTTGACGTTCACGCTGATCGTGTGCGTGGTGCCGGGGGCGGCGAAGGCGGTGATGTCGAAGTTCGACGGGGTGAACGCGGTGGTCTGGGTGGCGACCACCCGCCCGTCCACCGACAGCGTCGCCTGGTGGTTCACTGCGCCGAACTCGATCCACGCCGACTGCGGCTGGCTCGAGTTCGGCACCGTGATGCTGCGTGAGTACACCGCCTCGGCGACGTCGGTGAAGCCCTGTTTGTACCAACCGCCGCCGGGGACGGTGATCGTCGTCGCCGCCCGGCCCGCCGGGGTGAAGCTCCATGTCCCGGACAGGTCGACCGCCGCGAGCGCGGCGCTACTGTCGACTGTGGACACGGGTGGGCCCGGTCGCGGGGGAGTTGCCGTGGCCGGGTGCGGCGCCCCGGCTACGGTGAGCAGGGCGGTGGCTAGGAGTGCCCTGAAGGTGACCTTCAGGGCGTTGAACGTCTCGAAGGTCACCTTCATGGCATTTACCCGACCTGCCACTGCTGGTTGCTCGCACCCGTGCAGGCCCAGAGCTGGACCTTGGTGCCGTTGGCGGTGCCGAGGCCGGCGACGTCCAGGCACAGTCCTGATTGGACACCGGTGATGGTGCCGTTGGCGTTGACGTTCCACCGCTGGTTGGTCTGGCCGTTGCAGGTCCAGGTCACCACCGGGGTGCCGTTGGTCGTGCCCTGCCCGGAGGCGTCCAGGCACAGCGGGGTGGTGCCGCTGAAGACGATCAGTTCGCCCGCGGCGGTGCGGGTCCACTGCTGGTTCGTTCCGCCGTGGCAGTCCCAGATCTGCAGTTGGACGCCCGGCGTGGTGCTGGCGCCGTTGACATCCAGGCACTTGCCCGCGCCCACCGCGCGCACCGGCCCGCCGGGCGTGCCGCTGCCACCCACCCCGGCGGCGGCGATGACCTGCTGCGCGCCGGACGGCCAGTTCGTGCCGGTCACCTGAACGTTTCCACTGAGGACGTTGTTGTGCGGGGGACCGGTGGCGACCTGGGTCGCGCCGCCGTTGAGCCAGTTGTTGGCGAAGGTGCTGTCGTTGGTGTTGTTGGTGGAGCTGGCGTTGGTGAAGGCCCAGACCCCGGCATCCTGGATCACGTTGTTCGACAGGTTCACGAAGCGGGAGCCCTCGTCCAGGTACAGGCCGACGGTGCGGTTGTTGTCGAAGATGTAGTTGTGGTCGATCGAGGATCCGGGGTTGGCGGACAGGTTGTAGATGCTGCCGCCGTCGTGCATGAGCCGCTTGGTGGCGTGCACCCGGTTGAAGCTGACGACGGTGTCCCGCAGCGTGGTCGGGGTGGTGTAGACCGGCTGGAAGTTGTACAGGCCGCGGTTGCGGTAGTCCTGGCTGCCGCCGGCGTCGTTGGCGCCCCAGCCCCAACCGATGTCGATGGCGTCGTAGGTCAGGTTGGACACGTCGTTGTGGGTGATCACGGCGTGCGTGACGTAGGTCGACAGGATGGCGGTCATTTCCTTGTAGTCCAGGGCAACCCGGGTCACCGTGTTGTTGCTGATCGTGATGTCCCGGTTGATCATCGCCGGGTTGCTGGGATGGTGCGCATCCGGCCGCACCCCGCCGGCCACGATGCCCGCGCCGGAGTTCTCGGTGAACGTGTTGTGGTCCACGGTGATCGACGACGCGCCGAGGCCGATCCCGGAGGCGTGCGCGTTGGCGTCGTTGCCGATGCCCAGGGCCACCTGGCCGAGGTGGGTGAAGGTGTTGCCGGCGAAGGTGATCGCGGTGGCGGCCGAGACCTGCACGGCGGCCGGGGCCTGGGCCCAGCTGTTGCGCGCGCCCTCGAACTGCTGGCAGCCGGACTGGCAGGAGGTCAGGAAGTCCGACGGCATCGGGAAGGCGGACGGGATGAACGTGCCGCTCTGCTGGTTGGCGTACCCGATCGAGGTTCCGGGGGTGAGCCAGGTGGTGTGCTCGAAGTGCAGGCCCCGGAACGTGATGTTGCGAACCGGATCGGGGTAGCTGCCGCTGATCTGCAGCAGCGAGGTCAGGCGCGGCAGCTCGACGTCATGGTTGCCGGGCACCCAGCCGGCCGGCGCCCGGTAGAAGAGCTGTCCGGCCTGCGGGTCCAGGTACCACTGCCCGGTGGTGCGCAGGAACGAGCGGGAGTTGGCCAGGAACAGCTGCCCGCCGCCGAAGGGGCGGGCGAGCGTGTCGTAGCCCCAGTTGTTGTTGTTCCACCCGGGCTGCTGCATGGTGATCGTGGTGCCGCTGATGCTCTGCACGGGCGAGTACCGGTTGGTGAACGAGTTCTGGCTCTCCACCTCGATCCGGTTCTGCTGGGGCAGCGTGGCGAGGAAGTTGAGCGACGAGTTGAGGATGTTCATGCCGCTCGCGGTGATCTGCACGTCGCTGCGCGCGATGGGGATCGACGCCCGCGGGGCCAGCGCGCCGTCCACGAACAGCTGCCGGGACTCGGCACCCTGGGGTACCGGCGCAACCCAGATGTTCTGGCTCGAGTCCTGCAGCGTCCAGCCGGTGACCTGGGTCCCGCCGGAGATGACCGGCGTCTGGCCGGATGCGGCCTGCCAGGTGACCGTGTGGCCGTTGCGCCCGGAGTCCGCGCTGGTGAGCACGAGCGGGGCGGAAAGCCGGTAGGTGCCGCCGGCGAGTTGCACGACCACGTCGTTGGCGGCCGATTGGGCGCGGGCGAGCTGCTGGGCTCTGGCGGGGGTGGCGACCGGCTGGTCGGCGGTGCCGGGGTTGCCGTCGTTTCCGTTGGGGGCGACGAAAACCGTGACCGTTGCGGTTGTTTCGAAGGCCGGCGGAGCTGTGGCCACCGCTGAAGCGGCAAGGGCGGTGACCGCCAGCGTTGTGGTCAGTGTTCGAAGGCAGGGAAACATGACCATCCTTTCACTCACTTGAATGGCGCGCCGTAGGACGGAGCCCGGGTGCGCAGGTCGAGTCGCAGGGTGAGGCGGATGCTGCTGGAGCGGGGGAGTTCCACCCGCAGCCACGGCCCGTTGACCACTGTGGACGATGACGTCACCACCGGCCGGCCGTGGCCGTAGTCGTAGAGGTCGCCGATCCAGGACGGGTCCGCGCAGGCGGTGTGCCGAACGAAGCGGATGGTGTGCTCCGCGAACGCGCCGGCCTGCACGATCACGGACCGGGCGGTGTGCGGGTCGAGGTTGACCAGGTCGACGACGGTCGCCTCGGGTTCGATGCGGGAGACGAGGGCGGCCACGGCGGGCGGCAGGCCGGGGCGCCGGGCCTGGGCGTCGTAGTAGCGCACGCGCGCCTGCTGCAGGCCGCCGTTGTAGATGACCTGGGGGCCGCCCCAGGTGAGCTGGACGAGCGCCTCGGTGACCACCGGGTTGGACTGCTGCCACAGGTGGATGTCGGCCTCGGCCACGTTCCTGCCGCGGTAGAGCTCCATGCGGGCCAGGCGGTGCCGCACCTGAGCCTGCGCGGCGGCCAGGATCCGTTCCGGGTACTCGGGGTTGTCCCCGGAAAGAAAGGCGAGCCAGGGCTCCTCGTGTCCGGCCTCCTCCTTGCCGCGGAACGACCGCACGGTGCGCCAGTCATGGCCGCTGGCGGCGCGCAGCCACTCGATGCGCTCGCGGTCGGCGGACGCGGCGGAGTGGTGCCACACTGCGGTGGGCACCGCCATCAGCATCGGGTTGTAGTCAAACCAGCCGCCGTCGGCGTACCGGAGCGGCACGTGCAGCGTGGGCACGTGGATGTCCTTGCCCAGCTGTGCCAACCACCGGGATCGCAGGCTGGAGTCCGCGTCGGTGAAGGCCATGGTCTTGCCGTTGACGATGATCTCGTCCAGCGCCGGGCGCACCATGTCCATAAAGGACTCATCGCCGGTGGCGGCGACCGCGGCGAGAGCCGCGACCATCGCGGCGTGCCCGACGCTGTACCAGCCGTGCGGCCAGGACCAGCCGTAGTGCCCGCCATACCACCGGCCGTCGAGCAGCCCCCCGACCGTGCCGTCCGGGGCGACGTGGTCGGGGATGATGCCGCCGTTGGCCGCGGCCCGCTCCCGCCAGGCGCCG